>JBJMGS010000334.1:0-49826 GCA_045807785.1 Pyrinomonadaceae bacterium | reverse complement strand
GAAGCGTTCGACGCGGGGGACTGGGCGCGGGCTTTGGTCGAGGCGTGGGTCGCGGCTGACGCTGCGCCGCGCACCGCCGCCGAGTTCGGCGCGTGGGCGAAGGTTGTGGGCGCGCGGCACCGCGAACGGTGGGTCGGGCGCGAGCTGCCCTGGTATGCGGAGGAGAAGGCGCGCGCCGGATCGTTCGCGGCGTTCGTCGGTCTGAGTCTGGAGGCGGGCGAATCCGGGTTGAGTTGGCACGCCTGCGCCCTCGGCGACTCGTGCCTCGTGCAACTGCGCGGCGGCATCGTCCGAGCGTCCGTGCCGCTCGACAGCCATCAGGATTTCAACTCGTACCCGCTGCTCGTGCCCACGCACGCGGCGACGGCGGCCTCCGCACTCACCCACACGATCACGGCGCAGGGCGAGGCGTGCGCGGGCGACACGTTCCTTCTGCTCTCGGACGCGGCGGCGGCGTGGTTCTTCATGCTCTCGGCAGAGCGAGCGCCGTTGCTCGCCGAGTTCGATGCGCTGCTCGCCGCGCGGGACGACGCGGCGCTCGCTGAACTCTTCCGCGCCGAGCGCCGCGCGGGCCGCATCAAAAACGACGACGTGGCCGCCGTCCGCGTCGCCGTCGGCGGCGTACCGGCCTAGCGGCATCACCATGAAGTATCGAGCCGTCGGACGGGCGCGGCTGTTTAGTCGAATCAGTGGACTGGTTGACGTCGCGACTGTCCGCGGCGCCGTTAGAGAATGATGTCGAGCCCCAGCGCAAATTTCTGGCCGTCGGCGCGGCAGTTCGCGGAGGCTGTCCAGTGCCCGGCCGTCTGCTTCAACGACGCGACGCTCAAGTCCACGCTGCCGGCTGTGGACAAGCTCGGCATGCCGCTCGTCACTTCGGGCCAGTTCGCCTACGTCTTCAAGCTCAACCCGCAGGGGGGCGGGGAGTCTTTGGCGGTGCGCTGCTTCCGCGGCTTCCTCGGCGACCGGGAGGCGCGTTACCGCGCGCTCGACACGCACTTCGCCGCCCACCGCCTCGCCGCGCTCCCGCGCTTCCGCTACTTCCCCAAGGGCATCTTCGTCTCGGGCGGGCGCTACCCCGTCCTCGTCATGGAATGGATTACGGGGCCGACGCTCGACGTCTATCTCGAAGAGGTGGTCGGTCGGCGCGAGGTCGTCGCGCATCTGGCCGAAGAGTGGCTTAGGCTGATGATTGATCTGCGCCGCGCGGACGTGGCGCACGGCGACCTGCAACACGGCAACGTCATCGTCGAGCACGGGCGGCTGCGCCTGGTCGATCTCGACGGCATGTACGTGCCGGCGCTCGCGGGACAGTATTCGAGCGAGGTCGGCCACCAGCACTACCAGCATCCGGCGCGCGGCGCGGACTTCTTCTCGCCTGCGGTCGATAACTTCTCGGCGCTCGTCATCTACCTCTCACTCGTCGCGCTCGCCGAGCGCCCCGCGCTCTGGGCCGAGCACCACGACGAGAACCTGATCTTCAAACGCTCGGACTTCGCCGCGCCCGACGCGTCCGCGCTCTTCCGGCAGGTGCGCGAGATCGGCCCGGAGCACACGCGGCTCGCCGACGCGCTCGCACGCGCCTGCGTCTCAGACCCCTCCGAGTCTCCCTGGCTGCTCGATCTCGTGCAGCCGCGCTCGCACCTTCCTTCGTGGATGACCGCGCCGGCGGGCGTCGAGGTCGGTGTGCGCACGCGCGAGGTGGCGCGCGAGTTGGAGCCGGCGCAGCCTGTGCGCGCGCCGGCGGGGCGCGACTGGGCGGCGGGCCGCCAGCGGCGCGTCCCCAACTCGGTCTCGACGGGGAAGACCGTCCAGACCATCTTCGGCGCGAAGTCAGCGACGAAGCAGGGGCACGCGCCTGCGCTCGACCCGTCCGACATCCGCGGCAACACTCTGGAGTACGCGCGGCGCATGGCGGGGAAGAGCTACGCCTTCATCTGGTGGCTGCCCCTCCACAACTTCCTCATGTCAAACGTCTGGTCGTCCCTGGGCGTCCCGGAAGGGATGGGGTTCCTCTTCACGCTCGTCCTCTTCGTCGCCGCCTTCCTTTTCTGCGGTCTCGTCCGCGCCTTCTATGAGTCCGAGGTCGCCGTCCCGCCGGCGCGGGTCTTAAGCGCCTTACCACAGAGCCGGACGACGGCGATGACCACGCCGCCGCACGCGGGACTGTTCGGCGGCCCCCAACCGCAACTCTCGGCCGGCGGCCACGCGACGCCGACGGCGAGCGCGCCGGCCACGGCGGTCGCCGCGCCGCAGGTCGCCTCCGTCGCCGCGCCGCAGATCGTCGGCAGCCGCACCCTCGGCATCTACCACCTGCCGACGTGCGCCTGGGCCGACCGGATCGCCGCGCGCAGCCGCATCGAATTCGACGCGCCCGCCTCCGCACGGCACGCCGGCTACCGCCCATGCCACGTCTGCCAGCCCTGACCTCAAGAGCAAAAGCGAGCCTGCCCATGGGTTCTGGTAGCGACCGCCTTCATAACAAAGCGGACGCGAAACCGCACGCGCGCTTCCTTGACCAATCTTAGTTCATTGTTGGCAAGTCCCCACATTTCAACGCATCACGGTTAGTGCGTCACGAAGATTTATGACGAATCTTTCGGGGTCGAGCTGATGGGATATGTTCTTCATGGCGACGACTTCCGCCGTATCTGCGCGGTCGCCGGTGCAACTGATGCGGCGGGGGGCGGAGGCGTAGCGGAGGGTGAAGCCGAGGCGTCGGTAGAGTTTGATGATGCGGGGTGTCGCCTGATTCGAGAGGACGACGGGGCCGGGGTGTGCGGCGAGCCACTCGGCGGCACGCTGCTGGTCTCGCCAGGAGAAGCCGCCCGCGCTGTAGGTTGTGAACTCCACGTCGTAGGGCGGGTCGGCGTAGATGAAATCGTCGGGCGCGAGTCTCAGCTTCTCGAAGTCGCCGTCCTTGAAATTCCACGATCTGAAGAGCCGGCGATACGGCGTGAAGTCGCGGACGTAGTTGATCGTCGCGTGGCGACCGAAGGGCACGTTGAACGCGCCGCTTGAGTTGAAGCGGCAGAGGCCGTTGTAGCCCGTGCGGTTGAGGTAGTAGAAGAGTTGCGCGGCTTCCGGCGTCCGCGCGTGCCCTTCGCGGACGAGCACGTTGAAGCGTTCGCGGCGGGCGTAATAAGTGCCCGCGTCGTTGCGCGCTTCAATCGTCAGTTCAAGCCCCGACTTGATCTGCCTGTAGAAGTTGACGAGATGCGGGTTCGCGTCGTTCAACAACGCGCGCTCCGGTCTCAATCCTAAAGTGATCGCGAGACCGCCGCAGAAGGGCTCGACCAGCCTGCGCCGATTGTGCTCGCGCCAGACGGGTTCGAGGTACGGCAGCAGCCAGCGTTTGCCACCGGCCCACTTGAGCGGCGGCGCGTGCAGCGCGGGCGCGACCTTAGAAGATGCGCGCGCGCCCTGGCGATCCGGCGGCGCGTCGCTGGCTCTGCTCATGTGAGTGGCTTGATCGTTGCTCGGAGTTTGGCGCGCGCGTGATTCTAATTCGTCGTGTGCGCGGCGTTGCGTGCAAAGGCGGCGGACGAAGTCTCGGCGGGGGTGATGCGGAGGCTGCGGCGCACCATTGCCCAAGTGTTTGCGGCGGCGGCGATCTCTTTGTCCGAGCCGATCAGGGTGACGAGGACGAGCCGCTTGCCGAGCAGCAGCGAGTAGCACTCAGCGTCGCCCGGCTCGCTGCTGAGCACCGAGCGCAGCCGCACGCCCGGAGCCTGCGCGCCCGCGATCTCGATCTGCACAGTCGTGCGCTCGATCTGACCCAGCTTCTTCAACTCCTCCGTCATCGCGTTAATAAACTTGTCAGCCACCTCGCGGTGGGCCGTCTCGAACTGCTCCTGCGAGTTGAGCGTGTCGAAGCGGGAGATGATCATGATCTGCGCGCCCTTCGCGCCCGCCTTGAGCACGAGGTGCTGGCCCCGTTCGCCGCTCATGTCTTCGAGAGACGCGTCCGACGGGTAGTCGAACGACAGCCCCTTGACGGAGAAGTGACGCGCCTGTGCCGCGTCGCCGCCTTGTGCCACGGCGGGCGGGCAGAGGAACGTCAACAGGCACAGGAGCGTGACGGTCGCGCGCATATTTTTCATGTCTTTCACCCCTCGACGGTCGCCGGCAGTGCGCCTTCTTCGTCCGGCGACTTGATGACAGTTCACGGAGAGCTTCGAGTGCGGCGGACGTGCGAGGGAGCAGTTTACCCGCGTTCGACCTGAGGCGGAAAACGTTCAGCCGGCCGCCGTGCGCGCGGCGTCGCGTGCGAGCATGGCGGCGCCGACGGGGACGGCGTCGCGGGCGAGGGTGGCGGCGACGATCTGTGTGGACTCGAAGCAGGGCTGGAAGGCACGCTTGCGCGCCTCGCGGATGATGGGGTCGAGGATGAGCGCGCCCGCCTCCATGATGACGCCGCCCAGCACGATCCGCTCGATGTTCAAGAGGTTGATGACGGCGGCGACCGCCGTGCCGATGTAGCGCCCGGTGCGTTCCAACATCATTAGTGCGAAGTCATCGCCGTCGTTGGCGGCTTGCGCCACGTCCGCCGCGGTGAAGTCGCGCTTGAGGCCGAGGCGTGAGAGCGAAGAGGTGCTATCGCGCATCAGTCGCTCGCGCGTCCGGCGGACGATGTTCGGACCCGACGCCACCGTCTCCAGACAGCCCGTGTTGCCGCAGACGCACTGCACGCCCTCCGGGTCAATCGTGATGTGCCCGAACTCGCCCGCGTAGCCCGAGTCGCCGCGCCACAACTTACCGTCGAAGATGAGCGCGCCGCCGATGCCCGTCCCGATGGTCACGTAAAACAGGTTGCGGCTCCCCTTGCCCGCGCCCGCGACGTACTCGCCGTAGGCGGCGGCGTTGGCGTCGTTCTCCAAAAGCACCCGGACGCCCGTCGCCTGCGAGAGTTCGGCGCGCAGGTCTGTGCGCACGAGCGTGGGCAGGTCGTTCGAGACGATGACGCGCCCGGTCTGCGGGCTGACGAGACCCGTCACGCCGACGCCGACGCCAGCGACCGGCGTGCCTTTCGCGTCGCGCAGCTCCGAGACCGTGCGCGCCACCTGTGCCGCGATGCCTTCGCGTTCGAGCGCCGACTCGCGCCGCTCCAAGACCTCACCCGCGCCCGAGACGAGCGCCGCGACGAGGGTCGTGCCGGAGGCGTCCACGCCGACATAAGCAGAGTTAGGGGATGCGTTCGTCATGATCTTTGATTCTCCCAAGCGGGCTTTACGGGCAATTGTGCGGAAGGTTGACGGGGGGAAGGGTAACAAAGGGGTGTGGGGGTGTCAAACGGGTCATTCTGCGTGTAGAATGACGACTCCGAAAAGTGCTGAGTACTGAGACTGAGTACTGAGTCTAAGACGAAGCTCAGTCCCCAGTCCCCAGTCCTCAGTCCCCATCACTCGCTTATGGAGCAAGTCTTCTTCGATCTCGTCGGGCGCTACGGGCTCTACGCCATCTTCTTCCTCGCCATGATCGAGGGCGACATCACGCTCCTGCTCGCCGGGGTGCTCGCGCACGGGATGTACTTCGGCGACTACAGCTTTTTGAAGGTGCTCGGCGTGGGCACGGCGGGCGGCGTGGCGGGCGACCAGATCGCCTACGCGATGGGGCGGGGCTTTCGTTCGGGCGTCAGGGAGCGGAAGTTTTACCAGGCGGCGCGACCGCGCATCGAGCGGCTGACACGCAAGTTCGGGCCGCTCTCGATCTTTTTGTCGAAGTACGTGTACGGGATGCGCACCGCGTGCTGCGTCTTCTACGGCGTGGCGAAGATGCGCTACTCGCGCTTCCTGCCCCTGACCGCCGTCAGTTGCTTCGCGTGGGTCTCGGTCTTGAGCGGCGCGGGCTACTTCTTCCACAGCATCATCACGAACTTCATCGGCGACTTCCACCGGCTGGGGAAGTTCCTGCTCGTCCTCGTCGTCTTAGGCGTCGCCGCGTTCTACTTCGCCGAGCGCTACTGGCTCTCGCCCAAGGTCGAGGAGGCGGACGGCGAGCGCGTGCAGGAGTTCGAGCACGCGGCGGAGGAGCGTTTGAAAGTCCTGGGCGACGAGATCAGAGAACACCTGCCTGCCCCGCTCGCGCGCCGCGCCAAAGAACAGCCGCAGGCGAAGCGCCACGCGGCGGGCAAAGACGGAGACTGAGAGGGAAAGCTGTTAGCCGTTAGCTCTTGGCTGTTAGCAAGACCGAAAATCGTGTCATCCACTCGGCCGCAAAAGCTAAGAGCTAAGAGCTAAGAGCTAACAGCTTATCGTTATGATTATTGAGTCAATCGCCCCGACGCGCGTCGATCTCGCGGGCGGCACCATCGACATCTGGCCGCTCTACCTGTTCCACCCCGGCGCGGCGACCGTCAACTTCGCCGTCTCGCTGCGCGCCCGCTGCCGCATCGAGATGCGCGCCGACGACCGCGTCATCCTCGAATCGCGCGACCGCAAAGTCGCGTTCGAGACGAACCTCGCGGGCGTGGCGGAACTCGTGCGCGAAGAGCGTCTGGAACTCATCTCGAAGCTCGTCCACTTCTTCCAGCCGCAGGCCGGCTTCCACCTCGTCGCCGAGTCGCAGGCCCCGGCGGGCGCAGGACTCGGCGGGTCGAGCGCGCTCGCCATCGCGTGCATCGGCGCGCTCAACCGCCTCGTCGGCGACCGCTACCCCGAAAGCAAGTTCATCGAGATCGCGGCGAACGTCGAGACGGCGGTCATCCGCGTGCCCGCCGGCGTGCAGGACTACTACGGCGCGTTCTACGGCGGCGCGAGCTGCATCCACTTCCGCGCCGACGGCATCGAGCGCGAGGAGTTGAAGGTTGACGCCGCGACTCTTGAGCGGCGCGTCGCGATCTGCTACACGGGCGAGCCGCGCATGTCGGGCATCAACAACTGGGAGATGTTCAAGACGCACATCGACGGAGACCCGACCATCTTCAAACTCTTCGACGGCATTCGCGACTCGGCGCTCAGGATGCGCGCCGCTATCAATGCCAACGACTGGCGGGAAGTCTCCGCCACGATGCGCGACGCCTATCCGGGGCGCAAGCGGCTCGCGCCGAACATCACGACGCCGCGCATGGACATGCTCGTCGAGAAGGCTCTGGCAAACGGCGCGGAGACGGCGAAGGTCTGCGGCGCGGGCGGCGGCGGCTGCATCGCGTTCCTCTGCGAGGACGGGCGCAGGGCGGAGGTGGAGCGCGCACTCTCTGCGGAAGAGGACGTGCAGATGCTCGACTGGAAGTTCGCGCCCGAAGGCTTGACCGTGCGCGAGAGTTGAGGATGGGCTCCGTCAGATAGCTTTGAAGTTAAAGTGCAGGATCGCAGTCTTAATCTGGGCCTTGATCGCCGTGGCTCTTTTATGCAGCGCCTGCGATCCCGGCGTCAGCTACACTCCGAAGGATTGGGCTAACGCGAATTACTCATATTCGAGATCGTTCGATGAGCTTGATGTAGAGATGCCTAGGCTCGGCGGGCTAATAGGTCGCAAGTGGCTCACACCGGAAGTGTCGATCCGAAATCGCGGGAAGTATCCCGCAACTCTCGAACGCGTAGTGCTGAAAGCAAACGGATCGGAATACCCCGCCAAGCCTGCCTCCCCGGAAGGTGTGTCCGGGTGGGAAGGGATACAGCCAGGCGCGACGCGCAGAGTAACATTAGACTGGGAGTTTGACAGACCGATTTATGAAATCTTGAAAGACCCCGTGGCCCTGAGAATGAGTTTCAAGGTCGGCTCGGAAGAGAAGGTTATTGATGTCCCGATGTTAAGAACGCAGGGCTAAAACGCCGGGAGCCAGCACGCAAAGATGAAGCGGCACGCGAAGGATTAAACCTCGCGTGCCGCTTCATCTCTATATCAGTTACTACAGCTTGCCGGCGGCGCGCTTCGCTTCTTCGACGGTGCGTTTGAGTCGGGCGATCTTCTGCTCTTGCGTCTCTCCGGCTTGCGGCGCGAGTTCCGCCGGGACTTTGAAGCCGGAGTGCGAGCCCTTCGCCTTCGCCTCGGCTTTGGGCGCACCGGGCGTGAGTTCGGTCGAGGCGTCCGTCGAGAGGTCTGCGACCGTCTCGGCTCCGGCGGCGGGCGAGGCGGTGGCTGCCGCCGGACTCAGCGGCGCGGCGGAGGCTGCGCCGGTCGCGGCTTGCGCTTCCGCCGCGGGGCGGTGCGCGTCAGCCGACGCGGAAGAGTCCGTGCCGGAAGTCGGCGAAGGCGCGGGCGCGGTCGAAGGCGCGACGTCCGAAGGCACGGTGGGCGAGCCTTCGTCGGCGGCGGCTTTGCGTCGCTTGGCTTCTTCGACGACGGCTTTCAGACGCGCCATCTTCTGTTCGGGCGTCTCGCCTTCGGGCGGCGGGCCAGACGCGCCGGGGATCGGCACGGCCGTGGCTTTGCGCGCCTCTGCCTCGGCCTTCTTGCGCGTGCGTTTCTGCTCGGCGGTCTCTTCCACTTCGGCGGGCTTCGCGGCAGGCGCGGCAGCGGCAGGCTTGGCTCCCGCCGCGGGAGTCGCCGTCGCCGCAGGTTTCGCCGCGGGCGCGTGACCGTGTCCGGCTTCGCTGGCGAGGACGTAGACGCCCTGCGCGTTCTTCTTGATCGCGGGGAGCGTGCCGCCCGCCGCTTCGAGGATGGCGACGAGTTCGCTCTCGACGAAGCGCGACTGCTTGCGCGGGTCGCGCAGGTGCCCGAGCGGCGGCCCCATGTAGAGCGTGCCGCAGGTCTGACACTTGTAGAGCACGTCCTCGCCGCGTAGGTGTTTCAAGGCGTTCTCGCCCGCCGTGTTCGTCTGCTTGAGGTGACCGTTGCAGAGCTTGCCCTTCGCGTTCTTCTCGTTGCAGACGGTCTGACCCTTGGCGAAACGTTTGGGCGCGCCGGCTTGCGAAGCCTGCTGCTCGGTCGGCGCTTCCTTCGCGACCGGCGGCGCAGGCGTCGGCGCGACTGCGGTCTCGTTCGTTGACATGGCGACTCTCGATCCCTTTTTAGCCTGTCGAGTTGTAGATCGTTTGAACTGCGAACCGGCGGGAATCTTAAAGACTGATCCGAAGTGCGTCAATAGGAAGAGTCGGTGGTCAGTTGTCAGTTGTCAGTTGTCAGTGCTTTGCCAGACTACTTCCCGAAGATGACATCCCTCACCACCATCGCCAGCACGGCTGACCACTGACAACTGACAACGGACAACTAACACCCTTTCGATTTATGATGCAGGGCGGATGTTGAAGAACTTGCTGGCGAAGGTGTGGCGCGCGTCGCCCGCGCGGTTGCGGCGCGCGGGCGTGTGGCTGGCCGAGCCGCGCTTCACGGTGACGGCGGGCGCGGTCGTCCTGGACGGGCGCGGGCGCGTGCTCTTGTTAAAGCATGTCTTCCGCGTGGGCAGCGGGTGGGGCATCCCCGGCGGCTTCATCGAGCGCGGCGAGCAGCCGGAAGAGGCGATCCGGCGCGAACTGCGCGAGGAGGCCGGGATCGAACTCGCTGAGACGCGACTCGTCGCGGCGCGCACGCTCAGGCGTCCGCGACAGATCGAGATTCTCTTCCTGGCGCGCGCGAGCCGCGACGCCGAGGCGCGCGCGTCGAGCGCCGAGATCAGCCGCGCCGAGTGGTTCGACGCGGCGGCGCTGCCCGCCGGGCTGGCGAAAGATCAGCGCCGCCTCATCAGTCGCGCGCTCGAAACTGGCGCACCGGGCGGCGAGTAGTGGTATGCTGTGCCGAATAAAAAACAGAGGTTAGATGTCAGATGCTGGATGCTGGTCTGCGGTCTCCACTAACATCTGACATCCAGCATCTAACATCTACTTAGGAGATTCGAGTGATGGTGCAACTCATTCCGTCGTCGGACGAAGTCATGAGCATCCTGAAGCGCACGGGCGCGTTCCGCGAGGGTCACTTCGTTTACCCTTCGGGCAAGCACACGGCACAGTACTTCCAGATGCCGCTCGCCTTCCGCTACTACGACACGGCGCGCGTCCTCGCCGTCGCGCTCTCGCGGCTGCTGCGGGTCGAGAAGGGAATTTCGAGCGCGCTGCCGAAGATCGCGATCATCTCGCCGGGGCCGGGCGGCATCCCCGTCGCCTTCGGCGTGCGCGAGGCTTTGAGCGCCGAGCAGATTTACTGGGCGGAGCGCGAGGAAGGCAAGCGCATGTTCCGGCAGTACGTCCAGAAGGGCGAAGTCAACCCGTGCATCATCGTGGATGACATCATCCGCAGCGGCGTCGCGCTCGAGGAGACCGTGAAGCTCGTCGAGGACTTGGGCGCGCAGATCATCGGCTGCGGGACCATCGTCCGCTTCAAGGGCTCGCCCGATAAGATCGGCGAGGACATCCCCATCAAGTCGCTCGTCGAGTTCGACTCCAAGTCCTATGACACCGGCGACGCCTGCGCCGAGTGCAAGCAGGACGTGCCGGTCGAGCACGTGAGGTTCTGAGCAGCTATTAGCTGTTAGCTCTTAGCCAGAGGAAAAGAAGGCGGGCAGTGGTTCACATGGAACCACTGCCCGCCTTCTGACATCTGCGACCTTCTGTCTGGCTAACAGCTAATCGCTAACAGCTAACTGCTCCTCTATATCTCGTGCCGGTTCGCCAGCGCCTTGTCCATCGTCACCTCGTCAACGTATTCGAGGTCTGAGCCGACGGGCATCCCCATGGCGATGCGTGTGACGCGCACGCCCAGAGGTTTCAGGAGCCGGCTGATGTAGCTGGCGGTGGCTTCGCCTTCGGTGTTGGGGTTCGTCGCGAGGATCACTTCGCGCACCTCGACGCCGTCGTTGTTTTCGGGGCGCAGGCGCGGCAGCAGGTTTTGCAGCCGGAGGTCTTCGGGGCTCACGCCGCGCAAAGGCGAGAGTGAGCCATGCAGCACGTGGTAGAGCCCCTTGTAGCTGCGCGTCTTCTCGACCGAGACGAGATTGTGCGGCTCCTCGACGACGCAGATCATCGAGCGGTCGCGCGACGTAGAAGCGCAGTAGCGGCACGGATCGACATCCGTCAGGTTGTTGCAGACGGTGCAGAAGATGATGCGCCGCTTCACCTCCTGCATCGCCTCGGCGAAGCGCTCGACGTCGGCCTCCGACATCTTCAAGACGTGGAAGGCGAGCCGCTGCGCGCTCTTCTGCCCCACGCCCGGCAGGCGCTTGAACTCGTCGATTAGCTTCGTGACTGGCTCGGCGTATTCCAACATAAAGAGTAAGGGGCTGGGGGTTAGGGGTCGGGGAAGAGATCAGGAAGGCTTGGCCTTTCCCCGACCCCTGACACCTAATCCCTTCTTACATCAATCCAGGTGGCAGCATCCCGCCGAGTTTCGACTTCATCGCCTCGTCCACCTTGCGCCCGGCTTCGTTGACGGCGGCGACGATCATGTCCTGGAGCATCTCTGCGTCGCCGTCCTTGATCGCCTCGGGGTCGATCTGGATGGCGACCAGTTCCTTCGTGCCCTGCATCCTGACCGTCACGACGCCGCCCCCGGCGGTCGCCTCGACGACCATCTCCTCCATCTCCTTCTGCATCTTCTCCTGCATGGCCTGCGCCTGCTTCATCATCTGCTGCATGTTCATGCCGCCAGGAAACTTCATCGCGCTCACCTCGTCCGACTTGAAAATTTTTCGGGAGTCTTACTCTCGCGCCATCCTAACCGCACGCGGACGGGAAATCAACGCGACCCGCAATGTGCCGTCGTCGTGGCGCGTCTCCGACGTGAAAGGCGGCGGGGAGGCGCACGCGACCGGCTGCCGCGCGCCTCCCCGCCTCGCTTCTACCTATGCCCCGCACCCCACGCGTCAGTTGTGGGCAGGCGGGACGCTCTTGGTCTTCGCGCCGCCGCCTTTCGTCGGCGTCGTCAGTCTCCCGCCGCTGAAGGTCTTGTGCTTGGAGAGGCTGAAGAGTGCGCCCCCGCCGCTGTCGAACGACTCTTCGAGCGTGACGAAGAAGTCGAAGTGACCTGTCTGCTGCACGCCGAGGAGGAATTGCAGGTTGATGCCGTCGCCCGGCTGGAGCGGCGACGTGAGCGTGATCGTCCCGGCGGAGAGCGTCGAGTTCAGACCGCCGCCTCCGGGTTGCGCGGGCGGCTCTTCGAGCGTCACACCCAGCACGTCGATCGGCGTGCTGCCCGTGCAGTTCTGCCCGGACACCTGGATCGTTGCCGGGCTGGAGGTCAGGGCGCGCAAGTCCGCCGTGCCGGACGGGGCGGGCTGCGTCGTGATCTGGACGACGCGGAAGCGCAGGCGCGTCATGGGCCGGTCGATGAAGTTGATGAAGCGGCGGCGGATCGTGAGCGAGCCGAAGGGCGCGACTTTGTCCGCCGCGTCGCGCACGCGGTTCGGCGCCGCGTCGCGCGCGACGCACGGATCGATGAGCAGGGAGACGACGAACATCATGCGGGGGCTCGAAAGGTTTTCGGGACCGGGCGCGCCGAGCACCGCACCGGAGAACTCGACGGGGTCGGTCGCGACGAGCTGGAAGTCCGCCGCGTTGTCGTTCGTGTCCTGAGACCTGCCCGTGTTCAGTGGCACCCGGCGGACGAAGCTGTGTTCGACATCCCCGAAGACGGGGTTCGTCAGGCCGGTGCCCTCGTAGAAGAGCGGGTCGGAGACAGCGAGGGGGCCGGGCTGCTTCACCGCCGAGCGCGCCGCGGGCGGCGCAGGCGGCGCGACAAATCCCACCGCGTCGAGTCGCGTCGCCGTGGAGAAGCGGGACGTGTCCGCCGTGTTGAAGAGCGCGACGCCGCCGTCGTTCGGGATGTCAAACTGGGAGTAGGTCTGATCGGGCGTGGCGGTGCTGTCGGGTCCCGCCGGGTAGCCGCCGAGGCTGTAGCCCTCGGAGTTGGCGACGAGGTAGTGCGCGCGCGCGGGGATGACCGTGCCGTTCGGGACGATGGCGAAGACCAACCCCCCGGGACTGGCGACGGCGCTCGGCGCGAGCGCGACGCTGTTGCTCTCGGTGGCGAGCGCCCACCCGGCGGAGCCGTCGGTCGTCGCGACGCGGATGTCGGCGTCCGTGCTGTTATACAGCTCGATGAATTCGTCGTAGCCGTTCGGATCAGACTCGATGGAGGGCGCGCGCGTGCCGCCGGACTTGGACGAGCGGGTGAGGGCGGGCGGCGGCGGCTGCGTGGCTCCGGGACCGCGGAAGCGGAACTCGCTGATGATGAGCTGACCCGGACTCGACCCGCGGCACTTGCCGAGGAAGTCGGCGTCCACGAGCGACTGAATCTCGGAGCGGTCGAGCGCGCGGTTGAACAGCTCGACCTCGTCGATCTGCCCGGCGAAGAAGTTGCCGTCGGCGGCGTCGTTCGCGCCGATGTGCAGCGGCAGACTGTTCACGGGCGCGCTGGTCGCCTCGACGGTCGTCGTCCCCTCGGGCAAGCCGTTAATGTAGAGGTTCAGATTCGTGCCGTCGAACGTGCCCGCGACGAGGACGTAAGTGTCGGTCGGGAGTTCGTCGTCGCTGACGACCACCGCGTCGCCGACAATCAGGCGCAGGTGGTTGTTGACGATGTCGAGCAGGTAGCCGTCCGCGCCGCCGGCTGTGATCTTGTCCACGATTCGCGCGTCGGCGGTGGACGTGCGGTTGATCCACGCGTCGATGGTGAGCGTGTTCAGGTCGAGGCTGTCGCTGTCGGGGACGTTGACGTAGTCGTTCACGCCGTCGAGGCTGAAGGCTGTGCCGACCTTGCCGGGCGCGAACGTCGCCCCGTTTTGCAGCGTGCCGTCGTTGTGGCTGACGATGTCCACGGCGGCACCGCCCTCCTGACCGTTCTCGTCAGCCGGGTACCAACTGACGATGCCGGAAGGCACCTGCGCGCAACCCGACGTCTCCTGCATCGCGGCGCGGCGCGTGAGCGGGAGGGTGAGGACGACGAACAGGCAGAGCAGGGCGGGAAACAGCACGAAACGGCGTGAGCGACGAGTCATCATGATCTCCTTGTTTGACGGCAGAACCGGACAGCCCGCCTGATCGCGAGGCGGCGGCGACTGACGGCACGGACGGAGCCCGCGCTTAAATTCGGGGCAAAGAATTATGTCTGAAAAAAAGTAGCACGACCTTTCTACGGCTGACAACTAATTCCCCCGGCGCCGGCTCACGCCCCGCGCTTCGCGCCGCAGCGGTTGAGGTCCCAGGTGTAGGTGATGCGCGTGCCGTCGTCGAGCGTGTCGGTGCGGCTGCCCTTGAGCTGGTTGGCTTTGATCCGCAGCACGAAGTTCCCGGTATGGACGGTCGTCCGGTCGCGGTTGTCGAAGTCGCCGCCGTTCGAGCCCCACGGCCCATGCGGCTGACAGCCGCCGACGAGCTTCTGCGTGTTCTTGTGCAGCGCGCCGAACTCGATGGGATCGACGTGAATCTCCAACACGTCACCGAGCAGCTCGACGCGCGCCTCGGATTGTCCCGCGCCCGAGCCGGTCGTCGTGTCCTCATTCAGCGTGTCGAACGACGTGATGCGGCAGCCGCCGTCGCCGCCCCTCTGGACGCAGCACGTGTTGCCAGTCGCGCGGTTGCGCAAGCCGATTGCCTCATACTCCGCACGCATCCGGCACGTCCCTTCGGAGCTGGACGGATCGCCCGTGGTGAAGAGATCGCAGCTCACCTTGTCGGTGATCCCGCTGCCGAAGGACGAGTGGACGGGACCATACCCGCCGTCGGCGTCGGCTGTCCGCGTCTCGTAGTTCTTCTCCTCGCGTGTGATCGTGCCCGTCCAGCCGCCCGCGCACGGCTCCCAGTCGCGCACCTCGAAGGTGAAGGGATCGGACGAGTACCACTGCGAGCGGTAGAGCGTCTCGGTGGCGACGCTGGCCCCGGCGCCCAACGCGTCACCAGAGAGGCCGGCGATGACGGCGCCCGCCATGTCGCCGGAGGTCGAAGCGGCGGCGGTCGCGTCCTTGAGCTTCGTCGGCTTCGCCTGCACGGAGACGGTCACGACCGCCTGCTTCGAGACGCCGGTCGCACCTTTGAGCGTGAGGTCTTCGCGCTGCGCCGCGCCGACCGCGTAGATGCTCGCCTGTCCGTTCCCGTCCGTCACCGAGTAGTACTCCTTCTCAGCAGCCTTTTTGTCCGCGGCGGTGTCGAGGAAGACGATGGCACCCGTGTCGTGATCCTGTCCTGCCAAAAGTTCGCTGAGGTGCGTCGCCGTGTCGAGCGCCGCCGCGAGCCCTGAGAGCCCGCCGCCCTCCATCAAGTTCCAGGTGACTTTGACGTTGGCGACGGGGCCGTCGCCGGGCAGGCTGAAGTCGAGCCCGGCGGCGTTTAAGGCGGGGCGCAGGCAGTTGAACATCTGCCAGTTACCCATGTCGCTCTTGACCGTCGCCGTCAGCTTGCGCCGCTCGCCCGGCTCCGTGTTTTTGGTGCGCGTCAGGAGGTTCCCCTCCAACGCGATCTTCACGTCGAGCGCGGCGTAGGTGGCGAGGAATTTGGCGATCATCAGGACGAGGTTGGCGCGCCCCGCGCCCTGCGCGTAGGAGCCGACGCCGCCGTAGCCATGTTCGGAGAGATACTCCGCGAGCTGACCGAAGGCCGTGGTCGTCGCCGTCGCGTTGGTGTCGAGGATCGTGCCTTCGAGATCGCTCGTCGAGCACGGCGGGCCGGCCTGCGGCGCACTCGCGCCGCCCGCGCCCGCACGCGCAGAGGCACGGACGAAGCGCGCGCCGCCAAACGTCTCGCCGTGCTCAAACGCGCCGCGCGCACCGTCGGAAGTGCGCGCGCCAGCGCCGCGCTTTTCCAGCACGGCAAGGTCACCCGCGAGGCGCGCGAGGATCAACTGCGTCTGAATGGCGTCGAGCCGGACGGTCGCGGGCGTGTCCGTCTTGAGCAGATCGTATGGGACGGCGGCGTGGCGTCCCAACTCGATGATGAAGCGTGCCCAGAAGCGGAGCGGCGGATTGTCTTCCCGCTCGGCGGCGGCGCGCAGCCCCTCGACGATCTGCGAGGCGAGCGGCGCGTCCTTAAATTCGGGGACGCCCCGCGCGAAAGCTGCGGCGAGGCGGTCGAGCGGCACGCCGTAATCCTGCCCGTAGAGCTTCGCCATCGCCGCCACCTGCCACGCGTCGAGCGCCATCCCTTGTCCGCCGCGCGCCGCGCCGACGACGGTGCCGTCCGCGCGCCGCACGCCGTAGCCGGAGGCAGCCAGCGCCGCGACGAGCGCCGACGTCGAATGTTCATCGCCCGCGCTGATGGCTTCGGCGAGCCGCGCGGCCTGCGTGTCGATGTCTCCCTCAGGCAGCGGCGCGGGTGCGGGCAGTGCGCCTGCGCGAAACGCCTCGCCCAACGCGCGGCTGCGCTCGTTGCGCGCGAGTTCGACCGGCGCGTCCGGCGCTGTGGTCGCGCTGCCTTGCGCGGGCGGCGCAGTCGGCTTCGGCGCAGTCGGCGTCTTCTGCGCGGGCGGCGACGCTGCACGTCCGGTGCGCGGCTGGAGGGCGAAAGGTTGGGAGCAGATAGCGAGCAGGGGCAGGGCGATCAGTGCGAAACGTAGTCGGCGGACGACTGTCATGGACGAGGACTCCCGTGTTCGAGTGGATAAAGCCGGCTGACCGTCGCGCATCTTAACGCAAGACGCGCTCGTCGCGCACGACAAAGTTTGCCCCCGCGCCCGCCGCGCAATTTCACGCGCGCCGCGCCGACGTGCTATAAGCCAGAGACGGAAGCCATGAAGCGTTATGTCATCAAAAAGGAGGCCGCCTCGCCAGCGCCCGAACGGCTCGCGCGCTACCGCACGGAACTGAACGAGGAGCAGTTCGCGGTGGCGACCGCGCCGGCGGGCGCCGCGCTCGTCATCGCGGGCGCGGGGTCGGGGAAGACGCGCGCCATCACCTACCGCGTCGCCTACCTCGTCGAGCACGGCATCGCCCCGTCGCGCATCATGCTCGCGACGTTCACGAACCGTGCCGCGCGCGAGATGCTCAGAAGGGTCGAGCAACTCACTGGCGGCGACGTGAGACGCGTTTGGGGCGGCACGTTCCACCGCATCGCGAACCTCATCCTGCGCCGCCACGCCGCCGCGCTCGGCTACAGCGAGAACTACACGATCTTAGACGCCGAGGACGCGCGCGATCTCTTGAACGTCTGCGTGGACGACGCCGGCGTTGACACGCGCGCGCGCCGCTTCCCCAAGGCGGAGGTCTTGCAGGACATCATCAGCTTCGCCAACAACACGGATCGCCCCATCGCGGACGTGGTCGCGCGCCGCTATCCGCACTTCGAGCCGCTGTCGCAGCAGATCGCGCGCGTCGATACGGTCTTCATGGAGCGCAAGCGCGCGCGCAACTCGATGGACTACGATGATCTGTTGCTCAACTGGAAGCGGCTCTTGATGGAGAAGCCGGAGATCGCGAGCCTCTACAGTGAGCAGTTCGAGCACGTCCTCGTCGATGAGTATCAGGACACGAACAAGCTGCAAGCGGAGATCGTCGATCTCCTCGCAGTCCGTCACCGCGGCGTGATGGTCGTCGGCGACGACGCGCAGTCGATCTTCGCCTGGCGCGGCGCGGAGTGGACGAACATCTACGAGTTCCCGAAGCGCTACCCGGAGGCGCGGCAGTACCGGCTTGAGCAGAACTACCGCTCGACGCCGGAAATCCTCGCGCTCGCTAACGTCTCCATCGCCTCGAACCGCAAGCAGTTTCCCAAAACCCTGCGCGCCGTGCGCCCCACGCTCGGCCTCCTGCCCGCGCTCGTCCCCTGCCGCGACGCAGATCAGCAAGCCGCCTTCGTCGCCGCGCGCGTCCTTGAGCTGCGCGACGAGGGCACGCCGCTCGAAGAGATCGCCGTCCTGTACCGCTCGCACTTCCACTCGTTGGAACTGCAACTCGAACTGACGCGGCGTGGCATCCCGTATCAGATCAGAAGCGGCGTCCGCTTCTTCGAGCAGGCGCACATCAAGGACGTCGTCTCTTACCTGCGCCTCGTCGCCAACCCGAAAGACGAGCTGGCGTGGAAGCGCGTGCTGAAACTCATCCCGAACGTCGGCACGGCGACGGCAGCGCGCGTCTGGGAGCAGTTGACGTTTGTGCCCGACCCACTCGCGCTCGTCCTGCGCGGCGGCGCGGACTCGTCCGTCCGGCAGCGCGGCACGAGCTGGGCGGAGTTTCGCGCGCTCCTCGAAGAGCTGACGCAGCAGGAGACGCGCAACTCCCCGGCACGACAGATCGAGCTGGTGCTCGCACGCGGCTACGAGGCATATCTGTCGGCGACCTACGAGAACGCCGACGTGCGTCTGGAAGATTTGCGCCAGCTCGCGCAGTACAGCACGCGCTACAACTCGACCGAGGAGTTTTTAGCCGACCTCGCCCTGCTCTCGACCGAACGCTACGGCGCGCCGCAGCCGCTCACCGGCGAAGACGTGGTGATGGGTGGCGACGAGGACGAAATCTTAACGCTCACCTCCGTCCATCAGGCGAAGGGTTTGGAGTGGCGCGCGGTCTTCATCATCTGGGCGGCGGACGGGAAGTTTCCGAGCCCGCGCAGTTTGCGCGATGCGGAGGGCGAAGAGGAGGAGCGCCGGCTATGGTACGTCGCCGTCACGCGTGCGCGCGATCAGCTCTACATTACCTACCCGCAGGTCGTGCAGGACTACACGCGGCAGACCGTCCTGCAACGCCCTTCGCGCTTCGTCACGGAAGTCCCGTCGGAGCTGTACGAGATTTGGAGTCTCGAAGAAGAGGCGACCGCGCTGCCCGCCGCGCCGAAGCCGAACGAAGAGCCGGGCGGGTATCTGAACTGAGCGCGGCGCGTGCTATGTATTCGCTGAGATTGATCGAGCAGCAAGGGGGAAGCAAGCGGTGTGGCTAATGCAATGGGCGAAGTCGCGTTCGACGGAGAACGAGTTCGAGATTCCCATCCGCAACTTCGCGAAGGTGACTGACGGCATCTATCGCGGCGGATTGCCCGACGGCGCGGGCTATCGCGCGCTCGTCGAGAAGCTCGCCGTCGTGCGTGTGTGCAGCCTCATCGAGCGCGACGTGGAAGATGATCGGCGGCTGGCGCGCGCGTCCGGCATAGAGGAGTGGCTGCACTTGCCCTTCTCGGATCGCGCCGCCCCGACCCGCGCGCGCGTCTGCCACTGGCTCGACTTCATGCGCACCGCCACGCGCTCGGCGCCCATCTTCACGCACTGCCGTGGGGGGCGTCACCGGACGGGGACGCTCATCGCCATCCTGCGCGTCACCGACGGCGACTGGACGCGCGAGCAGGCGCTCAAAGAGATGATGCGCTACGGCTGGTACGACGCCAACGGCCACCGCCCGCTACTCCACTGGTTTCTCCATGAGTTCGACCCGCGAGACTACGGGCGCTAACCTGATTGTCCCGGGCCGCGCGCCCACACGCCCACCAATCAAAGTGATGACGCCCGCCCGTCAGAAAGATGGGACGACTCTCATTCTGCTCTCCGCCGATCGGCGGTCACCTGCCGCAGCCGGGTATTTCCCCAGTTCCCGCGCGAGCCGCCTCGCGGCACAGGGCTTGTTATAACTCTAGGCGGCTCCTCTGATCCTTCCAGCCGCCGCTCTTGCCACCCTGAATGCGGTAATCAAAAAAATGGCTGCTACCAGCTACGCAAAACGTAGAATCGAACACCTCGTCCCGCCGCCCGTTGCCGGCGGGCTCGCGAAGCCACAACCCGCCACCCCTCCCTCCCCTGACCGTGACCGTGCTCGCCTGCAAAAACAGTTCGACTCGATCCTCAAAGGCATTAAGAGTCCCACGCTTGAGGAAGCTGTCTGGCACATCTTCATGTCGCTCTCACGCCTGCGCGAGTTGTTGCGCCTCGTTGAGATTAACGTGAGGGAGGGCGGCCCGCTCCCCGTCACGTTCGCCACCTTCGACCTCGTCGATGGCGAGTCAAAATCCCTCGTCCGCTTCATCGAGACGCGTGCCTCACGGATCAAAGGACTCAAGAGCCCTCTGTGCGAGGTGCTCGACGCCATGAGCTTCGCCCTGCGGCACGAGCTCAAACAGGTCTTCGGCCGCGAGCTGGCCGGGCTGGTCGGCGCGTGCTCCGCCAAAGAGTCCCGCGCCGACATCATGCGGGCATACGGGCTCCTCTCTAACTGCTTCGAGCAATCGACGCTCACGCTCGTCCGCGTGTTCGAGCCGCTGGCCAGCGGCGAGTTCTTGTTCGAGGACTACCGCGCGCGCCTCAAGCAGTCGGCGGCACTGCTGCATGAGTTGACCACACTTCTCCAACTCGCGCGCCGCGCCGGCGAGAGCCCGAACGGCGATTCGAGCGCCCTGTTGCTCCGGGAGCTGAAAAACTTCTGCTGCGGTGCGATGCAGCACCTCATGTACAAGGACTGGGATGAGTTCGAGGATATCGCGAGGGACGTAATTGCCAGCCAGGACTCGCCCCGCCACGCCTTCGTTATCCACTGCTTCACCACGTATCTGGAGGCGCTCATCAACCAAGTCCGTATGCGCGTGGTTCTGAACGCGCCGCCGCCCCAACCTCCCGCAACCAAGACGACAAAAAAATCATCCAGGGGACGACGCTCATGACTATGAATCCTAAGCAAAACAGCTCATCCAGCCTGAGGCTGGCCACACCCAAGAAGTTACGCGACGGCAATGACCCGGCGGGCCAGCACCAGGCTGGCTCGGGCGATTCGGGCTGGATCGACCCGACGGACTTGTTCGATGCCATCAGGGGCGGCGATGTCGACGAGGTAGAGTTCCTGCTCGCTTCCGGGAGCGCCGTCAACGCCAAGGACAGTGAGGGATGGACGCCACTGATGTGGGCGACCGTCAAAGGCTACGCCGAGATCGCGCGCGTGCTGCTCACTGCCGGCGCCGACGTGCACACCAGGAATAACAAAGGCTGGACCGCCCTGAGGCTCGCCGTCTCCCTGAACGACACCGAACTCGCGCGCCCCTTAATCGATGCCGGCGCGGACGTCAACGACCGGGACCTGAAGGGCAGCACCGCGCTGATGCAGGCAGCCGGCGAGAAGAGCTTGGAGAGCCTCGATCTCTTGCTCTCCCACGGCGCCGACGCAAACGTCATCGACGAGGCGGGCGACACCGCCATGGCGATGGCGGCGCGCAACGGCTACGACGAGATCGTCCAGCGTCTGGCGGACGCCGGCGCGACGCGCGAATGCGATCACGCCCCGGAGCCCGACCGGGGACTCTTCAGCGAAGACGAATTGCTGCAACTCATTGAGGAGATCGACGGGATTCTTCCCGCCGCCGCTCCGCCCGTCGACGCCGCGGAGGTTCAAAGTCTCGCGCCGGTCGCTGCGCCCGCGCCGGTCGCCGCGTCAGCGCCCGTCGCCTTGGCCGCGCCAGCCGACACGCTGGAGCGTCTGGCGTCGGCCCTTGAGGCGCTGCGCGCCGGTGCGGTGCCCGCCGCCGCCCCCCGCGTCTCCGTCGTTGACGCGGCGCACAAGCTCATGCTGAGTCTGCCGGAAGCGGCGGCCCTCTCGGGTCTGTCGCGCAATCACCTCCGCAAGGCGATTAAAGAAGGGGCGATCAAATCGCTCAAGACTGGGCAGGGCTGGCGGATCAAGCGCGCGAAGTTGGAAGCCTACGTGCAGAAGCTCTAACCGGATCGCAGGGTACGCACCCGTCCCTCTCGCCCCAATCTCACGCGAAGCGGCACGCCGGTCAGATGAGTGGTCCGGCTGTCGTCGAGAAGTTATTTCTCAAACATCAAGGTGTTGGATTGCAACGTGCCCTTCCAAAAATTCATTAACCCGATCCCCGGCGTATCAAGATTCAGAGCTTGTGCCCCAACCCCTTCAAACTGAGCGGTGATCTGATATTTCCCCGCGGGCAACTTCGATGCGAACTCGTTAGTGCCCGAGGAATAAAATTTATCCAGGCCGAGGTTGAGCGCGTAGGTGGAACCGGCGCGAAGCGGGACGACATAATCGTCTACGCGACCTGCGACGGCCGCATACCTTCCGTCGAAGAAATCGAATTTGCGCGTCCTGCCGGCGGAGTCGGTCAGATTAAAACCGATCCGGTTGGGGAGTTGTACTTTCCCATTCGCCAACATCACGCCCAGATTCAAAGTAATGTCATGCTCCCCCACGTTACGGAACATCACCTGCAACTGCGGCGTCTCCGACAGACGAGGGCCGACGCTTGCGATGGACATCTGTAAGCCGTCGCCGACCGCGCCCCACTTGAGACTGTCTCCCGACTGACGTCTCGCCCGCGCGGATGACTGTGAGACGGAAAGAGACAGGCAGAGGCAGAGCGCGCAAAGAACGCTGGTTGTTGGAGCCTTCATGTTTCTTCCCCTTTATTGCGTGTCCGTGTGCACGAGTTGTGCTGCCGCGCCGTGCGTCATTTCTTGTTCATCTCAACGACTCTGGCTTTGACCTCGGCAAGAGTATGCCCGGTCATCACACGCCGCAAACCATCAGTCACGCCCGCATCCACCGGATAAAGCTCGACGGGGCTGTTATTCACCGAGTGAACCTGTGTGCCGAAGCGCTGCGGACGCCCGATGTTCGTCAGGTATCGGTCTTCACTCGCCGCCGCCATCGCCAGTGTGTCTTGATCGTTTTTGCCTTTGCCGATGGCGACGACCCAGAGTTCATGCGCCAGCAAAAAATCTTCCGGCACATCACCATGCAGGAGCACCGTCGCGGCGCAGTCGTAGTCAACGGCGGTGTGCAAGAGATTTTGCGTGTAAATTTCTTTCACCAGCTTGAGCCGCGCCTTGTCGCGTGGGCCAACGAGAGCCCAATCAATCGGCTTCCCCTGCGAAGGCGTCCGGTCCGCTTGATCCGCGGCGCACAGGCGCATTAATTCCTCGTTGTCTGCGGAGGCCTGCACGGAAGGTGATTGCGCTGCTATCGAATGGACGGTGAGCGACGGACGCAACGCAAGACTGCAAAGAGCCGACACCATGAGCGCGAGAAAGATTTTAGTAGAACGACTTAACAAGACGTGTTACCTCAAGTCGATCCAATCCAGGCTGAGAGAACGCCGGGCATCACCCGCGCTCCCTGCGCAACGTGCATGAGAGAGCCGCTGAGGGGTGGTCGGGTGCGTGCCATTGTTAGATGTCAGCGGTTTAAGAAAACATTCACCTTGAAGATTCTGATTGTCTCCTTGTTCTATGTTTACGCCTGATAAAATAAGTCAACTTATCACCAAAAAGATTTGCGACTCTTATATATTCATACAAAGAACCGCCGAAAGGAAGAGTAAGAAAAAGGTCACGATTCAGCGTGAAATATGTAGAGCCAAACAGGAATACAACTTCTCCCTCCTTTCGAGCACGAAGACGTGCGTGCAATCTTTCAATTTCTTCGGTGGCTGGACTAGATTCAATGTCTATTTCAAGAGCTGAGAGTTCTGCGTTAATTGCTTCAAGCTCTTTACAGTAGCCGAACCCCATCTTGTTCGAGAGATTCTTTGCGAAAGATAAGCGACTGTTTGCGAGCTTCTAATTCGACAATCTCAGCGAGGCGTGATCGTTCCTGTTCCAATAATTTGATTTTCTCTTCCTGACTCCTAGCCTCAGTAATCAATCTTTCGATTTCTGGCACTTTCGAGAGCCGTTCGAGGACTTGACGATTAGTAACGGTGAAAGCATAGCCGATGGCAGCGAATCCTGATGGAACAAGAATGGCTGCGGCTAGACCGAACCAGATTACGAGGGACTGATCATTTCTTGCCTTTAATCCAAGATAGACGACCACTGCTATAAGACCTGCACCAAAAAGAAATGTGAGGATTCTCTTAATCATATTATTCCCCCAAAGAAAGACATCTAACTACAATTATACGCCCTAAAAGGCGTCATGTTTTACGCCCTTTTCGCCATCTAATCTCGGGACGCACCCAACTATGCAAGGGAATTTGACTCCGCCGACGGATTAGATGGCTTGAAGCGCCGGACGTTAGACGGCTGCTTGGGGAACTACCACGCGTGAACAGTCGTCACCGTGAGACGAGATCATTTGGTGCCCGCGCACACTTCGTGCAGTCGTTCGATGCGCGCGCGGATCGCTTTCGTGAAGCACTCGGTCTCTTCTTCGGTCGCGCCGCTCGCGCGCAGCCCCGCGTGGAGTTGATCGTCGGTGATGCGAGAGATGTAGCGGTAGAGCCAGCGCACGTCGGCAATGGCGATGCCTTCGCGCGCTTCGTCGGTGCGTTGACCGATGTAGCCCCACTTCAACGAGCCGTCGTCGTCGCGCGCGACGAAATCGGGCGTCTGCGCGGCATAGCCTTCGCAGTCCCACTTCGAGCGCGTGAGCGACGCGCCCCAGCGACCCATCGAAGCGCCCCAGTCGATGACGAGATAGCGCGCCTCGATGGCGCCGTCCGCCAGGCGGTGCTCGAAGATCGCCGTGTTCGACCCGCGCGCCACGTCGCGCACGTCCTTGTTGTCCCAGTTCGACGTGAGCATCAGGACGATCTTCAAGCCCGCCAGCTCGCGCGTCCCCTTGAACGGGTTGTCATCCCAACTCCAACCGTGCTCGTCGAACAGCTTGCGCACGCCCGCCTCGTCCAACTCGAACCGCGCATCCTTAAAACTACAGTCGTCGCCGACGCAACTCCGCGCACGCCCCAGCTCGTACTGGCCCTCGATGCTCCCCTCGGCGACGTAGTGGCAGCGCTCGACGAAGTAGCCGCAGGCCCACGCCAGGCGCGACGCGAAGGTCTCGGACTTCACCTCGTCGCCCCACTTGACGCGCCAGGTGCGCCCGCGCGCGTCCTCGACCGACAGGCACGGGCTCGACCCCGTGGCGTGCTCCGCGACGAAGTGGAAGGGAGGCCGAGGCGCGCCGTCGCGACCGCCCGCGCCGTAATAAAAATCCAGTCGCTCCACCTCGCCCGGCTCGTGCCAGATGCGCCGCCCTCCGGCGCGCACACGCCGACGCTTCGCCGCGTAGAGCATGAAGCGCGAGCGCAGCCACCAGCTCAGATACACGCTCGCGATGATGACGCAGGTGACGATCAGCGAATAGACGACGATCTTGGTCAGCCCGTGCATTGATGCCAAATATAACATCCGTGCGAAGGCGTGGGAGCCGCGCGCTTTCTTGTGGGAGCCGTGTGCTTTCTTGAGTGTGCCGCCCCGCCGGATTACACTCGGCGCGCACTTCGCGGATCAACGCATGTCAAATTTAGCCGACTCATCAACGAGCGTTGAGCGATTCGTCGCGGTCGAGACGAAGCTCTACTACGATCTCCTCGCGCCGCGTGGGGACGCGCCCGCGCCGCTCCTCGTCGCGCTGCACGGCTACGGCAGCAACAAGGGGTGGATGATGCGCGAGGCGCGGCAGTTCGCGCCGGAGAATTTCTGCATCGCCACGCCGCAGGGCTTTCATCAACACCTGAAGGAGCCGAAGGCGGAGGGCGCGCCGTTGCGCTACGGCTTCGGCTGGCTGACGAACTTCCGCGCGGAGGAGTCGGTTGCGCTCCACCACCGCGCGCTCGTCGATCTCGTCGAGACGTTAGTTGACGAAAGGATCGCCGACCGGTCGCGCGTCTTCCTCTTCGGCTTCTCGCAGTCGTGCGCGCTCAATTACCGCTTCGCCTTCACGCACGCCGACACTCTGCGCGGCGTGATCGGCGTCTGCGGCGGCCTGCCCGGCGACTGGGAGACGGGCGGACAGTACCAGCCGACCGAGGCGGCGATCCTGCACCTCGCCGGAGCGCGCGACGAGTTCTATCCGCCGGAGCGCGTCGCCGACTACCGAGAGAAGTTGCAGATGCGCGCACGTGATGTGGAGTTCAAACCCTACGACGCCGGCCACGAGCTGTCGCCCGTCATGCGCGCAGACATCCGCGCGTGGCTCGCGCAGCGCGCGGCGTAGGTGAGGAGGTAGAGAGAGAATGAGAAACAGACTTGGATCAATCGCCACTGTTGTCTTTGGCGTCGCGAGCCTCTTGGCGCTCGCGCTCGTCGTTGTGTCGCAGACCTCTTGCGCGCAAGCCCCCGAAGGCGAGAGGGCGAACGCGGAGAACGCGGCGGCCATCCGCGCCGTCATCGACGCACAGGCGGCAGCGTGGAACCGCGGCGACGTGGAGGGCTACATGGACGGCTACGAGCGCAGCGACCAGACCGTCTTCGTCTCCGGCGATCAGATCACGCGCGGCTGGCAGACGGTGCTCGACCGCTACAAAAAATCCTACGACACGCGCGAGAAGATGGGCACGCTCAATTTCTCGGAGCTTGAGATCAAACCCTTAAGCGCCTTCTACGCCGTCGCGTCGGGGCGCTGGCAACTCACGCGCACAGCCGACACGCCGCACGGTCGCTTCACACTCATCTTCCGCAAGACGAGCGCGGGCTGGCGCATCGTCCACGATCACACCTCTTCGGCATCATAGAACTTGAAACCTTTAGCCCAGTGTTTTGATTGATGATTGACAGCACACCACCTTCCCGGCGTTTGCGGCTCGTTGAACTGGCGCTCGTCCTCTTCGTCGCATTCGCCCCAGCATTTCTCCAGTCAGCCTACGCGCTCGCCGGAAGGCAGCTAGGCTACGGCTCGGTCAGCACCAGCCTGCTCTACCTGACGGGTGTTATTTCCCAAGTCGGCGCGCTCGCAGTGCTGTGCTACGTCCTCTTCCGGCAGGGGCGCAGCCTCCAAGCGATAGGCTTTGGGTTTAAGTGGAGAGATTTGCCCGTCTCTCTCGGACTGTTCCTCGCGGCAGTGCTCTTCACATGGCTATGGCAGTGGGGGAGCATCGCAGCCTTCTACGCGGCGACCAGACACGCGCCGAACACGCAGGCGCACAACGTCGAATTTCTACGCGGGGGCGTTAACGCCGCCTCGCTCATCTTCGTGCTGCTTAACCCTTTCTTCGAAGAACTGATCGTTCGTGCCTACGTCATCTCCGAAGTGACGCACCTGACCGGGAAGGTTTATTTGGCTGTGATCTTGAGCGTGCTTTTCCAAGCGTCTTATCACCTCTATCAAGGAACGTTTTTGGCGTGGAGCTACATCCCCTTGTTTCTTATCTTCTCGCTCTACTACGCCGCGCGCAGGCGCATCACGCCGGTGATTTTGGCGCACCTCTACTTCGACCTTCTGGCACTGCTCGCGTACCCGCGCGGCTAACCCTTCCTAAGCGCAGACGAAGCGACAATGACAAATAGTCTGGTCGTCACCAACTGCTCGCAACTCGTCACGCTCGCCGGCGCGGCACGTCCGCGCACGGGCGCGGAGTTGCGCGAGCTGGCGATCATCGAAGACGGCGCGATGCTCGTTGTCGGCGGGCGCATCGAGCGCGTTAGCGCGCGCGCAGAGATCGAGCCGCTCATGAAAGATGGCTGCGAGGTCGTTGACGCCGGGCGGCGCGTAGTGATGCCCGGCTTCGTGGATGCGCACACACACCCGGTCTTCGCAGGCACGCGCGCGGACGAGTTCGAGCGGCGTGCGCGCGGGGAGACTTATCAGGAGATCGCTGCGGCGGGTGGCGGCATCCGCTCGACCGTGCGCCACACGCGCGCCGCGACTGAGGACGAGTTGGTCTCAGCTTCGCGCCGCTACCGCGAATGGTTTTTGCGCACGGGCACGACGACCGTCGAGGCGAAGTCGGGCTACGGGCTTTCGGTCGAAGACGAGTTGAAGATTCTTCGCGCGATCAAGACGCTCGGCGGTGAAGGCTCGTTGCGCTACGTGCCGACCTTCCTCGGCGCGCACGACGTGCCTGAAGAGTACCGCGCGCGCCGCGCGGATTACGTCGCGCTCGTCGTCGAAGAGATGCTGCCGCGCGTGGCGGCGGAAGGAATCGCGGAGTTCTGCGACGTGTTTTGCGAGGAGCGCGTCTTCACGGTCGAAGAGTCGCGCCGGATTCTCACGGCGGCGCGCTCCTGTGGCTTAGGCGTGCGACTCCACGCGGATCAACTCTCGCTCTCGGGCGGCGCGCGACTCGCGGCGGAACTCGGAGCCGCGACGGCGGATCACCTCGAACACACAGACGCGGCGGGCATCGCCGCGCTCAAGTCTGTGAACGTGCAGCCGGTGCTGCTGCCCGGCTCGGTCTATGCGCTCGGCTCGACGCGCTACCCGGCGGCGCGCGAGATGATCGACGCGGGGCTCGCTGTCGTCCTCGCGACGGACTTCAATCCCGGCTCTTCGCCCACGCCCTCGATGCCGATGATCCTGTCACTCGCCGCGACGCACCTGAAAATGACGCCCGCCGAATCGTTAACTGCCGCGACCGTCAACGCGGCGTACAGCCTCGGACGCGGCGCGGAGATCGGCTCACTCGAACGGGGCAAGCGCGCCGATTTCGTCGTCCACGATTGTGTCGATTACCGCGAGCTGGCTTACTTCTTCGGCATCGAGCACGCGCATCGTGTGTACGTCGGCGGGCGGCTCGCCTACGCGCGCTGACGGCTCAAACGGAGCTACAAGATAGGGTGTGAAATTACCGCTTGACGCACAAATTATCGTCGTTTATGATCTCCTTAACACTGGAAAGGAGGTGATCAACAAAAAGTATGAGTTCTTATCACAGTGAGGTGGCTGTAGCCTGACAAGCCTCGTTCGGTGCTTCGCCAAAGGCTTTGAATGACACGGTTCGAGGCGGCGACCCACAAGCAGTAATGTGAACGGTCGGAAGGCTAGACCAGACAGTTCACCGGAAAGCCCGCGCTGATGAAATCTCAGCGCGGGCTTTCTCTTTTTCTTCCGACACCTTTCGCAATCTGAAGCATCAAATGAAACGTAATTGAGGCGTCACTAAATTCAGGGGAGTCTTGAAACATGAACAGACGTTTCTTCTTAAAATCGGGCGCGGCACTGGGCGCGTTCGCGGCCCTGCCGGGCGCGGCGTTCGCCCTCGCGTCGAATGATAAGGCGGGCGGGCGGAAGTCTGACCCGCCGCTCGTGAAAGTGTTGAAGTCAGACGAGGAGTGGAAGCGCATCCTGACGCCGGAGCAGTACCGTGTGATGCGGCGTGCGGCGACGGAAGCGCCTTTTTCGAGCCCGCTCAACGAAGAGCACGGCAAGGGCGTCTTCGAGTGCGCTGCTTGCGAGCTGCCGCTCTTCAGCTCCGAGACGAAGTTCAATTCGGGCACGGGCTGGCCCAGCTTCTACGCCCCCGTCTCGAAGCGCAACGTGCGGGAGAAAGTTGACCTCAGCTTGGGCGAGCGGCGCACGGAAGTCTTGTGCGCGCGCTGCGACGCGCACCTCGGCCACGTCTTCGAGGACGGGCCTCGCCCGACCGGCCTGCGCTACTGCATGAACGGCGTCGCCCTGAAATTCGTCAAGAAGTCGTAACGCGCCACCGCCAAGCCTGGCTCGATCAAACGCGGCATGCCCGCGCGCGAGTGATTTCTCGCGCGGGCGTGCCGCGTTTTCAGTCGAACCTGCGCCACCGACTTCGAACGGCGTCAGCCGCCCTGTCGCGCGGAAGCGATCTTGGCGAGCGCGACGGTGAGCGCCGCCGCGCCGAGTGTCTTGATGAGCTGCGGGTGCTCGGCGTAGATGTTGCTCACCGTGTCAACAATCGAAGGGTCGTGCTGCTCGGCGTGCTGCGCGATCTCCTGCACGGCTGCGGGCGGGATTTGCTGCGCCACTTCGGGCGACACTTGTTGCCCGCCGCCGAGCAGCCCGCCGAGTCCACCGCCGCCGTGACGCGCCATGATCTGCGCGAGAACGGTCGGGCCAACCGCCGAGATGAGCGTGTTCAAAATCCCTGCGCGTTGCTGCCCGTTCGACTGTCCGAAGAGCTGGCCGAGCATCTGCGGGAAGGGTGGCGTGTCGTTCGAGCGGAACGCCGCCGCGAGCCCGTCCGCGACCGCCGACTGCGGCGCAGCTTGCGCGAATTGGTCGAAGTCGTCGTGTACGCCGTTCGGCGCTGATTGCACGCCCGCGCCCGTGTACTGCCCCAAGATGCCGCCGATCTGATCCATCCAGTTCATGAGTCCTTACCTTTCGCCGATTGATGAAAAAACAGGTCTGCGCGGTCGAGTCTGGACAGACCCGGCGAAGCACCTAACCACTGTGGCGGGGAACTCGTGAGAGTTTACCCTAATCGCGCGGCGTGTGAACACTTCTAGCGCGGCAACGTCCGCGCGGGTGGGGGCGTCGCGGCGGTGCGCGCAGGCGGCGCGGACTGCTCCGAGGGCGCGAGGCGCGAAGGGTCTGGCGCTTCGGGCGAAGAGTGCGTGTGGACGATCTTCCAACCCTGATTGATGAGGCGGAAGACGACCGTCAGGCGTCCCGCAGAACTTTCGGGCGTGCCGCGGAAGTCTTGCGACTGTCGCCAGAGGCAGGTGACGATGGCGCCGCCCGCGCCGAGCATCTGTACCTTCACGTCGCGCGCGTCGATCTTGACGTTCTTCGCCTCGGGGTAAGAGCTGGCGCGGTTCGAGTGCACCTGCTCCCAGCTGCGCGTGACCGTGCCGTTGTTGTTGAAGATCGCGAGCTGCGGCGAGTTCCAGTAGAGCGACATCACGGCTTCGACGTCCGAGCGCTCGATGTTCTTGATCAGCGTGTCGAAGACGGCGCGCACTGTCGCCGCACCCGGCTCGGTCGCTGCCGCAGTCGTCGCCGCCGTGCGGCGCGAGCGCGAGCGCGGCGCGGTCTCGTCGGTTGCGGGCGTCTGCTCCTGCGCTGTCGTCGGCGTGCTGGTCGGCGTGGGCTGCGTGCGCGGCGTCGCGCGCGGGATCGGACGACGCGGGGTCGTGCTGTTCGTGTTTTGCGCCTCAGCCGAAGCACAGAGCGCGAGTGAAAAGAAGAGTGCGGCGAAGAATCTTTTGCTCATAACGAGTACCTCTTAAACCATCTCAGCGTCGGCGCAACTCGACGTTAAAGCTCCGCGCCGACGTAAAAACTTTTAGACGAGCCGCGCGGCATCGCGCAAGCGTTTGACGGAGCGCGGCTGACCGATGACGTCGAAGACATCGAACATCGAGGGGCCGACCGACTGACCTGTCAGTGCCGTGCGCGAGGCGTTAATCAACAGCCCCGCTTTGACGCCCGCCTCGTCCGAGAGCGCGCGCAAGACGGCCTCGCTCGACGCGGCGTCGAAGGTCTCAAGCTTTTCGAGGCGTTCGGCGAGCGCGGGCAGCAGCTCTCTCAGGCGCGGCTCCTTCTTCAGGTTCTTCGCGACCGCCGCATCGTCGAACTCGAACGAGTCGGCGAAGTAGGCGCGACCCTGGCCGGAGAAGTCCTTGAGCGTGTGGAAGCGTTGGCGGATGAGATCGACCGTGCGCGCCAACCACTCGCGCGCGTCCGTCTCAAACTCCGCGCGCCACAGTCCAGACGTTTCCAACTCGGCGCGCACCATCGGGAGCAGCTCTTCGACGGGCAAGGTGCGGATGTACTCGGCGTTCATCCAGAGGGCTTTTTGATCCGTCCACTGGCGCGGGTCTGACTCGGAGAAGTTGAAGACGGCGGGCGAGCGGTGGACGCCCGCGAGCGTGAACTTCTCCGTCAACTCGGCGAGCGACATGATCTCCGCCTCTTCGCCTTCGGGCGACCACCCCAAGAGCGCGAGGAAGTTGCGGAAGGCAGCAGGGATGAAACCGCGGTCGCGGTAGGTTGTGAGCGAGACGACCTCGCCGTGCTTGCGCTTCGAGAGTTTCGCCTTGTTGGGCGCAAGGATGAGCGGCAGGTGCGCGAAGCGCGGGATGGGTGCGCCGAGCGCCTCGTAGATCAGAATCTGCTTGTGCGTGTTCGTCAGGTGATCCTGCCCGCGGATCACGTCCGTGACGCGCATCTCGATGTCGTCGCACACGACCGAGAGGTTGTAGAGCGGGTGAGAGTCCGAGCGCAGGAGCACCAAATCTTCGATCTCCGAATAGTCGCGCTCCTGCTCGCCATACACCGCGTCGGCAAAACGCGAGCGCCCCTCGCGCGCGACCTTCAGGCGCACGGCGAAGGGCTCGCCCGCCTCCGCCCGGCGGTTCGACTCTTCCAACGGCAGATCGCGGAACGGGTTGGCGCGCTGATCGACGCCCTCGTTCGAGGCGTGGCGCGCGCGCTCGGCGATGCCCTGCTTGACGTTCGCGTCCGTGCGCTCGGCCTTCGGCGTGAAGTCGCGGTAAGCCTTGCCCGCTTCGACCAGACGCAGCGCGGCGGCACGGTGCTGGTCGGCGTTCGACGATTGAAAGACGACCTCCTCGTCGAAGTCGAGCCCGAGCCACGCGAGCCCCTCGAAGATCGAGCGCGTGGACTCGTCGGTCGAGCGTTGCAGGTCTGTGTCTTCGATGCGGAGCAGGAACGTGCCGCCCATCTTGCGCGCGTAGAGCCAGTTGAAGAGCGCGGAGCGCGCCGCGCCGATGTGTAGGTAGCCGGTCGGTGATGGTGCGAAGCGGACGCGGACAGACATAGCAAGGCGGTGACGGGTGACGGGTGACGGGTGAAATCCTGTTTTTACCCGTCACCTGTCACCCGTTACCTGTCACCCCTTTTTTAAGTTCTGCGATCTGGTGGCTCATCTCATCGAGGCGCGCGAGCAACTCACTGTGGCGCTGCGTGTCGGAGGTGGGCGTCTTGCCCTTGATGAAGAAGACGCCCCCGGGTTCGAGGATGCAACTGTCGATCTCCTCGAGGCCGTCGAACCCCTGCCGGTGCGCGACCGTCATCAGCTCCGACTCAGTGAGCAACTCGCGGGCGAGCGCGTCGAGCTTGATCTGCCCGTGCTCGATGAGCACGCTCGGCGAGCCTTCGAGTATCTGGTCGAGCCGCTTGTGCCGGAACAAAAAGCGCACGACGAGATAGTTTGCCGAGAGCAGCGTCGCCGCGCCGACGAAGCCGCCCGTCACGGAGTTGTCCGCGCCGATGATGGCGTTCTGCACCGCGTTCGACAGCAGGAGCAGGACGACCAGATCGAACGGGTTCAACTGCGCCAGCTCGCGCTTGCCGAAGACGCGCAGCAGCACGACGAGGAGCGCGTAAACCAGGAGGGTGCGCAGGACTTTCTCCGCGACGGAGACGGCTGCGTCCGGCGTGTGCAGCCAGAACATGTTGCGCCACAGCGTGGCGTCCCACAACCAGGGCGCCGCGAGCGAGACCATGCCGACACCTCACGCGTTAGATTTTCAAAAGCGACGGGCTGCGACCGAGCCTTCGTGTCCGCGCCCGTCAGAAATAAAATAAGGTTACTTGAACCGTGTAATCCAAGTAACCCAGAGGCTCAGTTGACGCGAGGGAGAAAGATGGCGGAGATGGCAGGATTCGAACCTGCGATAGGCTTTTGACCTATAACGGTTTAGCAAACCGCCGCCTTCAGCCACTCGGCCACATCTCCGCGCGAGACTGCTCACAGGCGAATCGATATTCTAGCCCGCGCGACTCGATTGTCAAGCGATGCCCGGCGCGCACGCGCGCCCGTCGGAGGGATGCTACAATCCGCGCTGCGATGTCCGAGACGGGATTCACGCGGCGGCGTTTCCTGAAGGGTCTGGCGGCGACGGCTCTCGTCGGCGCGGGCGGCGGCGTGGCGGTCGCCTACCCGTTCAACTACGAGGTGACGGAGCAGGACATCTTCATACGCGATCTGCCCGCGGCGTTCGAGGGCTTCCGCGTCGCGCAGTTGTCGGACGTGCATCACAGCTCGCTCGTGCCGCTCTGGGAGGTGCGGCGCGCGGTAGAGCTGACGCAAGGCGCGCGCGCCGACGCGATTGTGCTGACCGGCGACTACACGACCGCCGCGCGCAAGTATATCGAGCCCGTCGCCGAAGAACTCGCGCGCCTCTCGGCCCCGGCGGGCGTGTGGGCTGTGCTCGGCAACCACGATCACAACACGGACGGGCTGGCGACGCGGCGGGCTCTGGAGAGTCGCGGCGTCAATGTGATGACAAACGTCAACACGCGGCTCGCGCGCGGCACTGATGAGTTGCAGCTCGTCGGCATCGACGACTGGTCTTGGAATCAGACCGACTGGGAGCGGGCGTTCAAGGGCGTGGATCGCGCGCGCCCGTCCTTGCTGTTGTCACACCAGCCGCGCGTGCTCGATCTGCCGCAGACCGAGGGCGTCTCGCTGATCCTGAGCGGGCACACGCATGGTGGGCAGGTGCGTCTGCCCTACTTCGGCTCGCCCGCCGCGCTGATGGGCGAAGATTTCAAGTACCTACGCGGGCGCTTTGAGGCGGGCGGCAGACAGCTCTACGTCACGCGCGGCACAGGCGTCATCGGCGTGCCCGTGCGCTTCGGCGCGCGCCCCGAAATCGCCGTGATCCGACTGAGAAGGGAGAATAAAGGATGAAGGATGAAGGATGAAAGCGTGGTGGCTCAAGTTGAGTGAACCTTCTTTCATCCTTCATCCTTCATCCTTTGCTTTGATGAGCGACGTGACGGCAGAGACTGTGACTGAACGAGCGGCGGGCGGGCGCGAGTCGGCGGGCGTCGCCGCCGTGTGGCTCGAACGGCTCGTCGTCGGCTGCCTGTTCGCGTTCGCGTTCTGCGCGCCCCACTCGATTGCGGCGGCGGAAGGCGTGTGGGTGCTGGGAATGCTCGCGTGGGCCGCGCGCTTCGCCTTCCGCCCGCGTCCCGTCCTGCACCGCACGCCCGTCGATTACGCGCTGCTCGGCTTCTTCGTCCTGACCTTCGTCACCGCGTTCTTCTCCTACGAGCCGGACGAGTCCTTCGGTAAACTGCGCGCGGCGAGCCTCTTCACCATCGCCTACCTCGCGGCACAGAACACGCCGTCGCGCCGAATGCTGCGCGCGCTCGTTATCACGCTCGTCGCCTCGTGCATGTTGAACGTCGCTTACACGTTCGTCGTGCTCGCGCGTGGGCACGGCGTGGCGATTAACGCCTTGAGCGCCGAGAGCCCGCTCGCCGCGGTGGGCGTGCGCGCGGGCGACACGCTGCTCGAAGTTGATCGCGCGCCGGTGAAAAATCCTGCGGACGTCGAGCGCGGGCTAAACGCGCGGCGCACGACGCGCGAGACGACGGTGCGTTGGCCCGACGGCAAGTCGGCCTGCGTCGCCGACGAGCGTCTGGCCTGCCTGAAAGGCGTGCGCACCGAAGTGCCGCTCGCGATCAACATCGAGCGCGGTAAATTTTTGGAGGGCGCGACGCCGGAGGCGCGGCTCGGTATCACTGGCTGGTCGCGCGGTCGCGACGAGCGCGCCACGGGCTTCTACGGCCACTACACGACCTATGCCGAGGTCTTACAACTCATCGGCTCACTCGCGCTCGGCCTACTCGTCGCGCTTCTCGCGGCGCGCCGCCGGAGGGAAGCGGCGGGCGCACGGGTGTTGAACTCGCGCTGGCCGGTCGCGCTGCTCGCGCTGGCGGTTGGTGGGATCGGCGTCGCATTGTTGCTGACGGTGACGCGCGCGTCTTGGGCCGCGTTCCTCGTCTCGATCCTGCTCATCGTGCTGGTCGGCGCGGCGAGCCGTCGCGTGCTCGTCGTCGCCGTGCTCGCGGTCGTCGTCTGCGTTCCCGTCGGGCTCTACGTGCTGCGCGCGCAGCGCGGCGTCGGCTTCATTGACCAGCGCGATGAATCGACGACGTGGCGCGAGACGGTCTGGCGCGAGGGCTTCGACAAGTTGATCTCGCAGCCGCGCCACCTCATCGTCGGCGTCGGCATGGACTCGCTCAAACACCGCTGGCGCGAGTGGGGGATGTTCGACCATGGTCGCCTGCCGTGGGGGCACCTGCACTCGACGCCATTGCAGATCGCCTTCGAGCGGGGCTTGCCGACGCTCGTCGCGTGGCTCGCGCTGCTCTTCCTCTACTGGCGGATGTTGTGGCGGCTAGCGCGTCGTTGCGTCGCGGGAGGGGACTGGATCGAGCGCGGGCTCGCGCTCGGCGCGCTCGGCGGCGCGGTCGGCTTCTTCACGAGCGGCCTCGTCCACTACAATCTCGGCGACTCGGAAGTGGCGATGACTTTTTACTTCATCATGGGGCTCGCCCTCGCGCTCGAAAGGTTGACGGCGGGCGAGGCGGCAAAGGAGTTCGCGGCGTGACGTTGGCGTCGTCTCGGAATAACTCTGCGCCCTTCTCCTTCGCGTCTTTGCGTCTTTGCGTGAGAACCGTTTTCTCGCAGAGGCGCAGAGGCGCGAAGAGGGGCGCGGGGAAGTTGCTCGGTTGTGCGCTTGTCCTGTTGTTCGTCGGCGCATGGCCGTCGATGAAGGTCGCGGCACGGCAGGGCGCGGAGACGGCGCTCGATCTATTCAAGGCGGTTGACACCTACCCGCAGCACCGGCGCGAAGAGCTGCGCGCGCAGGGCAAGCGCATCGACCGCGCGACGGCGGAGAAGATCGAGGGCGAGCAGCGCGAACTGGCCGCGCGCGACGCGGCGAAGCTCGCCGCCCACGCCTCGCCCACCGCCGACGATCTCTACTACCTCGGTCTGCTCTACAACTACGCGGGCAAGCGCGACGCCGCCCTCGACGCGCTGCGCCGCTTCCTCGCAGACCCACGCGCGCCCGCCAACGGCGCCGCTGTACAGCTCGCGCGCAGCTTCGTCGCCATCTACGCCGCACAGTCGAAGCTCTTCGACGAAGCCGAGCGAGCGCGCGCCGCGTTCCTCGCCGCTGAGCCAAAGACGTCCTACAAGCTCTACCAGATCGATCTGGAGCTGGGCGTCTCGTACCAGAAGGCGAAGCAGTACGACCGCGCCGCCGAGCACGTGGCGGAAGCCTTCCGCGCCGCGCGCCAGTTCAAGCCGCAGGACGTGCCCGCGGGCGCGCGGCGCGAGACGCTCGTCTTCGCCGCGGGCGACGCGCTCGCCGAAATCTACTCCGCCGCCAAGCGCAAGGACGACGCGCTCGCGACCATCGTCGAGCTGCACCGGCTGGCGTTTGCGCTCCCTTCGGCGAACCTCTATGAACTGCTGCGCCGCAAGTACGCGGACAAGCAGGGCGAGATCGAGCGTGCGCTCGCCGCGAGCGCCGACGGGGAAGTCTCGACGACGCCGGAGCTGAAGGTCGCGGAGTGGATCGACGAGACGCCGACGACGTTATCGAGCTTGCGCGGTCAGGTCGTCCTCATTGATTTCTGGTACGAGTGGTGCGGGCCGTGCCGCGCCACTTTCCCGACACTGGACAACTGGCAGAAGAAGTATCAGGACAAGGGCTTCGTCGTCATCGGCCTGACCGATCTGCAACGCACGCTCGCCGCCGAAGCCGACAAGTCGCGCGAAGACAAGCTCGAATACCTGCGCAAGTTCAAGCGCGACGAAAAGATGCTCTACCCGGTCGCCGTCGCCGAACAGCCTTCCGACAACCTCGCGGCTTACGGCGTCTCCGTCTTCCCGACCTCCATCCTCATCGACCGGCGCGGCGCCGTGCGCTACATCGGCGTCGGCATGAGCTCGGCGGAGATGAACCGCCTCGGCGAGATGGTTGAGAAGCTATTGAAAGAGCCCGCGCCATGAAGCGTCGCGCTTCGTCCGTCCGGCTGCCTGCCTTGACTCTCTAAACCCGCGCCTTTATTATCTCAGTTTCGGCTCAAGCCCGAATTTGTCCCTGTAAAGTCATGTTCGAATCACTGTCCGACAAGCTGAAGCGCGCCCTGAAGAACCTGCGCGGCGAAGGCGTTTTGACGCCGGAGCACGTGGACGCCGCCCTGCGCGAAATCCGCATGGCGCTCCTCGAAGCGGACGTGAACTACAAGGTCGCCAAAGACTTCATCGCGGCGGTCAAGGCGAAGGCGGAGGGGCAGCAGGTCTGGCAGGAGCTGAAGCCTTCGGAGCAGGTCGTCAAGATCGTCTTCGACGAGCTGGTCGAACTGCTGGGCGGTACGTCGTCGCGACTGGTCTTCACCAAGACGAGCCCGAACGTCGTCATGATCGTCGGGCTGCAGGGATCGGGCAAGACGACCTCGACGGGCAAGATCGCGCTCTGGCTCGCGAAGAATCAGGAGCGCAAGCCGCTTCTGGTCTCGACCGACGTGAACCGTCCCGCCGCGCGCGAGCAGTTGAAAGTGATCGCGAAGGCGACGGGGCAGCAGATCTTTGAGAAGCCGGAGTCGAACGATCCGGTCGAGCTCGCGCGCGAGGCTTTCAAGCACGCGCAGCAGCTCGGCTTCGACACGCTTTTGATCGACACCGCCGGGCGGCTGCACATCGACGAAGAGTTGATGGACGAGCTGGTGAGGATCAAAGCCGACACGCGCCCCGTCGAGATTCTGTTCGTCGCCGACGCGATGACGGGGCAGGACGCGGTGCGCTCGGCGGAAGAGTTTCACCGGCGCGTCGGCATCACGGGCGTCGTGCTGACGAAGATGGATGGCGACGCGCGCGGCGGCGCGGCGCTCTCGATCAAACAGGTGACGGGGCAGCCCGTGAAGTTCGTCGGCGTCGGCGAGAAGTACGACGCGCTGGAGCCCTTCTACCCAGACCGCATCGCGCAGCGCATCCTCGGCATGGGCGACGTGCTATCGCTCATCGAGGAAGTGCAGTCGAAGGTCGATCAGTCGGAAGCGGAAGCGCAGCTCAAGAAACTTCAGAAGAACGAGTTCACGCTCGACGACTTCCGCTCGCAGCTTCGACAGGTCAAACGCCTCGGCTCGTTCTCGAAGATCATGAAGCTGCTGCCGGATCAACTCCTCGGCGGCATCGGGATGCCGAACCTCGACGAGGAGCAGACGGCGCAGATGGAAGGCGAGCTGAAACGCACCGAGGCGATCATCGACTCGATGACGCGCCAGGAGCGCACCGATCACCGCCTGCTGAACGCCGGACGCCGGCGCCGCATCGCGATGGGGTCGGGCACGACCGTGGCGGAAGTGAACCAGCTCATCAAGCAGTACGCCGAGATGCGCCAGATGATGCGGCAGATGTCGAACTCCGGCCTGTTCGGCGGCGGTGGCGGCGGCGGGCTCAAAGGGCGCATGGCGCGCAAGATGGCCGGCATGATGGGGATGCCCGACATGGGCGGCATGATGGGCGGTGGCGGCGACGGCGGCGCGGAGCAGCCCGCACTCACGGCAGGCGCGGGCGGCGGCGCACGCAAAAAGTTTCGCAAGAAACCGAGACACAAGAAACGCAGGTGACGGGTGACGGGTGACGGGTGACGGGTAAAACTTTTCATAGTTTCTTCCCCGACCCCCAGCTCCCGACCCCCGACACCTCACCGGAGGTGAACAGTTGTTAGCAATCAGACTCATGCGCATGGGCGCGAAGAAGAGACCGGCGTACCGCGTGATCGTCAAGGAGCAGCGGTCGAAGCGCGACGGCGCGTATTTGGAGAACCTCGGCACCTACAACCCGACGCGCGAGCCCGCCGAGGTCAAGCTCGATCTGGCGCGCGTCCAGTACTGGATCGAGCGCGGCGCGCAGCCCAGCCCCACGGTCGATAGGCTCATCAAGAGCCAGTCGAAGACGCAGGCTGCGCAAGAGCCCGCCGCCTAGAATCGCGCTTGGAGTTGCCGGGTCGGGAGACGGATTGATTCTCTGTCCTCCGACTTACGACTCCAGACCTTGCGACTCCAGACCGTTATGAAAGAAGCCGTCGAGATGATCGTCCGCGAGTTGGTCGGCGACGCCGACGCGGTGGACGTGCGCGAGATCGCGCATGAGCGCGCGACGACCATCGAGGTGCGCGTGGCGCCGGACGACATGGGCAAGCTCATCGGTAGGCAGGGCAAGACCGTGCGTGCGCTGCGCTCTCTGTTGCACGCCGCCGGGATGAAGCGCGGTCACCGCTACGTGCTCGACATCATCGAATGAGCGGCGAGGGCGAGGCGCGCGACGCGGAGGCTGAGGCGGAGCTGATCGCCGTCGCCCGCGTGGTCAAGACGCGGGGCGTGCGCGGCGAGGTCGCGGCGCTGCTCTTGACCGACTTCCCCGAACGCTTCGAGGGTCTGGAAGAGCTGATCGCCGTCACGCCCACGGGCGAGCGTCGCGTGCTCACACTCGAAGAGAGCTGGCTGCACGGCGGGCGCGTCATCCTCAAGTTCGAGGGCTACGACACGCCAGAGGCGGCGCAGGAGTTGGTCGGCTACGAGTTGACCGTGCCGGAGTCGGAGGCGGTCGAGCCCGAAGAGGGCGAGTTCTTTGAATGGCAACTGGCGGGCTGCCGCGTCGAGACAGTCGGCGGCGAAGAGCTGGGAGTCGTCGCGAGCATCCTGCACTACGGCGCGGCCCCGCTGCTCGTCGTCAAAGCCGAAGGCGGGCGCGAGCAACTGATCCCGCTCGCCGAATCGATCTGCGTCGAGATCGACATCGAGCGGAAACTGATCCGCGTCGATCCGCCGGAAGGACTCATCGAGGCGTAGAGATTAGATGTCAGATGCTGGATGCTGGTTAAGAGCAAAAGCTAACATCTGACATCTAGTATCTATCATCTGTCGTCATGCGTTTCGACATCATCACGATCTTCCCCGACTACTTCGGCTCCGTCTTCGATCACGGGATCGTGCGGCGGGCGCGGGCGGCGGGGCTCGTCGAGATCGAGGCGCACGATCTGCGCCGTTGGACGAGCGACCGGCACAAGATCGTTGACGACCGCCCGTTCGGCGGCGGCGACGGGATGATCCTGAAGCCGGAACCGCTCTTCGCGGCGGTCGAGTCTCTGACGGGCGCGCAAGCGGCGGCTGATCTGGCGGGCACACGCCGACGTGTCGTGCTGCTCTCGCCGCAGGGGAAGGTCTTTGATCAGCGCGCGGCAGAGGAGTTGGCGACCTGCGAACAGGTCGTGCTCGTCTGCGGGCGCTACGAGGGCGTGGACGAGCGCGTCGCCGAGTCGTTAGTGACGGACGAGATTTCCGTCGGCGACTACGTGTTGTCGGGCGGCGAGCCGGCGGCGGCAGTCGTCTTGGACGCGGTCGTCAGGTTGATTCCGGGCGCGCTGGGGAGCGAGACCTCGGCGGTCAACGAGTCGTTCGCCGCAGGGCTGCTGGACTTCCCGCACTACACGCGCCCGCCGGAGTTTCGCGGGCGGCGCGTGCCCGAAGTTTTGCTCGGCGGCAATCACGCCGAGATCGCGCGCTGGCGCAGATGCGCCGCGCTCTTGAAGACCAGACGCAACCGCCCGGACTTGTTCGAGCGTGCCGCGCTCACCGCAGAGGAACGCGCGCGGCTGGATGATGAAGAAGCTGTTGGCGAATAGCTATGAGCTTTCAGTCAGAAGGAAATTTGTTTTACCAACAGCTAAAAGCTAATAGCTAATAGCCACACGGAGTGAAATCATGAATCGTTTAGACGCTGTCGAGAAACTACAGACGACGAGGGCACTGCCCGACATTCAGCCGGGCGACACGGTGCGCGTCCACGTCCGCATCAAGGAGTCCGAGACGAAGGAGCGCATCCAGGTTTTCGAGGGGCTCGTCATCGGGCGCAAAGGCGGCGGCGTGCGCGAGACGATCACGGTCAGGAAGACAAGCTTCGGCGTCGGCGTCGAGCGCATCTTCCCGCTGCACGCGACCATCGTGCAGCAGATCGACATCATGAAGCGCGGTCGCGTCCGTCGCGCCAAGCTCTACTACCTGCGCAACCTGCGCGGCAAAGCGGCGCGCATCCGCGAGCGCGACACACGCACCACCACGCTCAGCGGTCAGGCGAAAGGCGCCTCCGCCACCAAGAAGTAAGATCGCTACATGACGCAAGACGCGGAGGCGCGCGAGGCGGACGACGCGGCGGGCGAATCCCGCAGCGAATCCACCCCGCGCGCCTCCGCTTCGCGCGTCCGACGAGCCCCACGCACGCCGCGATCTTCCAAGATCGGGACGCTCTTCGAGGAAGAGGCGCGGCGCGGCGGCTACCAGCTGATCGCCGGGCTTGATGAGGTTGGGCGCGGCGCGCTCGCCGGCCCCGTCGTCGCCGCCGCCGTCATACTCGACCCGGCCAAGCCACTCCCCCCAGGTCTCAACGACTCGAAGCAGCTCACGCGCCTGCAACGCGAGCGCATCGGCGAAGAACTAAAAGCTGCGGCTGTGTGCTACGCCGTCGGCTCCGTCCCGCCCGCAGAGATCGACCGCACGAACATCCTCGTCGCCACACGCCTCGCAATGCGGCAAGCCCTTGAACAACTCTGCCCCGGCGCCGAGTACCTGCTCATTGACGCGCTGCAACTGCGCGAAGTTCAACTCCCGCAGCGCGCCATCATCGGCGGCGACGCCTGCTGCGCCTCCATCGCCGCCGCCTCCGTCATCGCCAAGACCTACCGCGACGCGCTGATGCGCGACTACCACGAGGAGTTCCCGCACTACGGCTTCGCCCGCCACGTCGGCTACGGCACGCGCGAGCACTGGGCTGCGCTCAGGGAGCACGGCGCGTGCGCCATCCACCGACGCAGTTTCCGCGGTGTGATCGTTGAGGAGACGGAGCGGGAGGTGACTGCGGAGATCGATGCAGAATCACCGCATGATCGTTAGCAGAACAAAGGCTATAATATTCGCGTTGGCGGCGTGGCTCATCACGTGCGCCGCATATGCCTATTATTATGTCGTCAGCATACTCGCCTCACCAGAACCTTACGATGCTTACGCGAGGAACTGGCGATTTCAACTGCTAGTGTTTTCCGTCTTCCGCCTTCCTTTTCTCGTGATAGTGCTACCGCTCTTCATTGCCATAGCAGTTTTCATCTACCACAGGCAAAAGGGTCGCATGTCTAACCTTGGAAATGAACCACTCCCGTAGAAGTCTTCCCGTTCGGTCGTACTCTGCGGTAAACTCGCACACGTTTTCCCCTCTTCATATATTCTCTTCGGTGAAAGCTCGCGAACGGGGGCGGCTGCCGTCTTGCACATCGCCATTGACGCGCACTCGGTCGGCACGGGCTTGGCCGGTAACGAGACCTACGTCACGAACCTCGTCGAGGCGCTGGCGGAGGTGGACACGGCGAACCGCTACACGCTCTACGTGACGAAGCGCACGGCGGTCGAGCGCTTCCACGGGCGCTGGCCGAACTTCGACGTGCGGCGGACGCTACCGCACACGCCCTTGTTGCGCATCCCGGTCACGCTCTCGATGGAACTGCGCCGCCGCCCGGTCGATCTCCTCCACGTGCAGTACACCGCGCCGCCCTTCGCACCGTGCCCGGTCGTCGCAACCATCCACGATCTCTCGTTCGAGCACCTGCCGGAGACGTTCAAGCGACGCAGTTGGGCGCAACTCCGACTCACTGTGCGGCGCACGGCGCGGGGCGCGGCGCACATCGTCGCCTCGTCCGACTACACGCGCCGCGACATAGTAGAGACTTACAAGGTTGCGCCCGGACGCGTGACCAGCGTCCCGCTCGCCGCCGCGCCGCACTTCCGACCCATCCGAGACGCGAGAGAATTGCAACGCGTGCGCGACGCTTACGGCATCCGGGGCGACTACATTCTTGCCGTCGGCTCGATCCAGCCGCGCAAGAATCTGCCACGACTGATTGAAGCTTACGCGGGCTTGCGCCGCCAACGCTCTCACGATAAGCTGCCGCGACTGGTCGTTGTCGGCAAGCGCGCATGGCTCTACGAGGAGACGCTGCGCGCGGTCGAGGCGAGCGGCGTCCGCGAAGACGTGATCTTTACCGGCTACGCGCCGGAGAGCGACCTGCCCGCGCTCTACTCGGGCGCGCTCTGCTTCGCGTACCCCTCGTACTTCGAGGGCTTCGGGCTGCCGCCGCTCGAAGCGATGCGCTGCGGCACGCCCGTCGTCGCGGGCGACCGCACGAGTCTGCCGGAGGTGGTCGGCGATGCCGGGCTTCTCGTCAACCCCTTCGATGTCGAGGAGATCGCCGCCGCTCTCGCGCGGCTCATCGATGACCAGCAGTTGCGAGCAACTTTGAGCGCACGCGGGCTCGCACGCGCCCAGCAGTTTGACTGGCGCGAAACCGCACGCCTGACCTTAGAGGTTTACAGACGAGCCATAGGAGGAAGGATGAATGCGGAATGATGAATGATGAATAGTGAACAGAAGTCAGTTGCTCTTCATTCCGCATTCATCATTCCGCATTCATCATTTCGATCATGCGAATCGCAATCTTGGGGACGCGGGGGATTCCCGCCAGCTACGGCGGCTTCGAGACGTTCGCCGAACAGCTTTCAACGCGGCTTGTCGCGCGCGGCCACCACGTGACGGTGTACTGCCGCTCACACTACGTCTCGCCCCGCCAGCTCGAATACCGCGGCGTGCACCTGAAGGTGCTGCCCACGATCCGGCACAAATATTTCGACACGGTCGTCCACTCCTTCGTCTCCGCCCTGCACGCGACGGGGCAGGCTTACGACGCCGCGCTCATCTGCAACGCGGCGAACGCGCCGTTCGCACCGCTCCTGCGCGCCGTCGGCACGCCCGTCGCTATCAACGTGGACGGGCTCGAACACAAGCGCAAGAAGTGGAACTGGCTCGCGCGCCGCTACTACCTCGTCACGGAGAAGCTCTCGACCGTCCTGCCGAACGAGACCGTGACGGACGCGCGCGTCATACAGGACTACTACCTCACGCGCTACAACCACCCGACGACGATGATCGCCTATGGCGCGGAGGTCTCGCGCACGCTCGACCGACAGGCGGTGCGCCGGTGGGGGCTGGAGCCGAACCGCTACGTGCTCTACGTCTCGCGACTGGAGCCGGAGAATAACGCGCACCTCGTCATCGAGGCGTTCAAGCGCGTGCGCACCCCGCACCGGCTCGTCATCGTCGGCGACGCGCCTTACGCGCACGAGTACATCGAAAGTTTGCGCCGCAGCGCCGCGCGAGACCCGCGCATCGTCTTCACGAGCTTCGTCTTCGGCGACGCCTACCGCGCGTTGCAGCAGAACGCCTACTGCTATGTCCACGCGACGGAAGTCGGCGGCACGCACCCCGCGCTCATCGAGGCGATGGGCTTCGGCAACTGCGTCCTGACGCTCGCCGCGCCCGAAAATGTCGAGGTCGTCGGCGACGCCGGGATACATTACGCCGACGCCGCCGATCTTGAGACGAAACTGCACCGGGTCTTGAGCGACGGCGCGATTGTCAACGCCTACCGCCAGCGGGCGCAGGAGCGCGTGCGCGCCTACTACGATTGGGAGCGCGTCGTCGATCGCTACGAGAACCTGTTCGCGCGCATGGCCGGTCAGCCGGAGCCGCACGCGGAAGGACTCGCGGCGGAGGGCGTGCCGGTCGCGGAGGAGGCAGCGGTGAGAAAAGTGTAGGCGCGCCGTCGCGCAAGGTCGTTGGAACGAAGAGGGGCTCACGCCGCGACGGCGTGAGCCCCTCTCAATTGGTGCCCGACCCGGCTTACTTGATCGCCTTCGGGTTCGCGGGCTTGGCGAAGAGCGAGTCGGGGATCGTCGGGTTGAACTCGACTGACTCGTAGTTGGTGCGCGAGGTCTGCGCGCCGTCGCGGTAGTGGTCGATGGTGAAGGGGACTTGCACGCCCGCGAAGGTCAGGTAGCGCTCGATGCGATCCTCCTCGGTCACCTCGGCGTCCTCGCCCTCCTTCGTCTTGATCTTGCGCCGGTAGGCGACCTTCGCGGGCAGCGCCTCGCGCGCGGCGAACTCAAAGTCGGCGTAGAAGCCGTCCGGATAGATCAGGCGCACCGCCTCGTTCCTTTTGGCAAGCCCCGCCTCGCGCCGCCCCAGATAGAGCAGGCTCGCGCCGTCCTTGCGCCACACGCCGCGCAGCAGGTTGTCGAAGCTCGTGCGCATCGAGGTGCGGAAGCTCTCAAGCGCGGCCTCGTCCATGTCCTTGATCGTCTTGGTCATGCCGTCGAAGACCCAGCCCTTCGTCAGGTCGAGGTTCGTCGAGATGTCGTGGACGCCCGAAGATTTCAGGTCGGTGCGCTCGCGGTCGGGGTAGATGAGGTAATCGGTGAAGGTCTGCGGCGGCACGGCGATGCCGCCCACGATCTGCGAGAAGAAGCCGCGACCGACGACCGACTTGACGCCCAAGTACGCCGCGCCGCCGAGCGCTTCGACCGCGCGCTTCAGGACGGCGTCCGCCTTCTCGTCCACGGTCTGCGTCGCCGGGACGACGACAGGCTTCGGTGTCGGCGTCGGCGTCGGCGTCTGCTCGGCGCGCGCGGCGTGCGACAGGCTGAGCAGGAGGCAGAGGGGCAGCGACAGTCGTGAGAGACTGAAGGGGCGGAAAAGGTTTGGGCTCATCATTATTTCGGTCTTGAAGTTCGACTAACTAAAAAGGGTTTCAACGAACTTGGTCAAGTCGTTGAAACCCTTTTGATTCGTCGGCGCGGCTTTCAGTTGTGCGCCCTGTTGCCGCCACCGCCCGCCTCAGTTGAGGCTCGGCGCGTCGGTCGCTTTGATCGTGATGTCGCCGTTCTCGTAATCGACGACGAACTGCGAGGCGGTCTTCCACATCGCCGTGATCGGCAGCTTCACCTTCTCGTCGATGTGCCGCTTGAGGAAGCGCGCGCCGTAAGTCGGGCTGTAGCCCTTCTCGGTCAGCGCGTCGAGCGCGCGCTCGGTGACGTTGACGGTGCGCCCCTGCGACTCCATCTGCCGGCGGAGCCGGTTCAGGTGGAGGCTCGCGATCTGCTTCACCTCGTCCATCGTCAGCGGCGAGAAGACGACGATCTCGTCGATGCGGTTGCGGAACTCCGGCGAGAACCGCTGCTCGGCGGCTTTCATCACCTCGTTCTTCACCGCCTTCACGTCGCCGAGCGTCTTTGTGCCGAAGCCGAGCGGCTTCTCGTACTTCTTGAAGTTCTCCGAACCGAGGTTCGAGGTCATGATGACGATGGCGTCGGAGAGGTAAACCTTCTTGCCGCGCCCGTCTGTGAGCCAGCCCTCGTCGAAGCCTTGCAGGAACAGGTTCATCAGCGTCGGCGAAGCCTTCTCCACCTCGTCGAGCAGGAGCACCGTGTAAGGGTTCTCGCGCAACTGCTCGGTTAAGATGCCGCCGCGCTCGCTGCCGACGATGCCGCGCGGCATCCCGATCAGCTTCTCGATGCCGATAGAGCCTTCCTGATACTCCGACATGTCGATGCGCACCATCTTCTCCTCGTCGCCGAACATGAACTCGGCGACGGCTTTCGCCAGTTCGGTCTTGCCGACGCCCGTGGGCCCCAGGAAGAGAAGGATGCCGTCGGGTTTGTAGTGCGACTCCTTGAGCGGCCCCTTGTTGAGTCGCAAGCGTTGCGCGACAGCTTTGATCGCTTCCTTTTGTCCGATGACGCGACCGCCGAGGTCTGTCTCCATCGTTGCGAAGCGGTCGCCCGTGTCGCGGAAGATCATGTCGCGCGGGATGCGCGACTCTTGCGAGATGACGTCAATGATGTGCTCGGGACGCACGATCATCGCCTCTGGCTCGTTGATCTCGACTTTGACCGCCGCCGTGTCTAGCCAGCCGATGGCTTTATCCGGCAGGTGGAGGTGGCGGATGTACTTCGGAGCCATCTCCAGCGCCGTCGAGATCGCATCGTCCGAGATGGTCACTGAGTAGTTGCGCTCAAGCCGCGGGCGCACGCCGAGGAGAATCTCGCGCGTCTCGCTCAAAGAAGGCTCGTCAACTTTGACGAGGCGGAAGCGACGCGCCAGCGCTTCGTCTTCGGAGATGTACTCCTTGTACTCGGTCAGGGTCGTCGCGCCGATGATGCGCAGCTCGCCGCGCGCCAGGGCGGATTTGAACATGTTCGCCGCATCCGAAGACGTGCCGAGCGCCGCGCCCGCGCCGATGATCGTGTGCGCCTCGTCGATGAAGAGGATAAGGTTGTCCTTCTCCTTCACCTCGTCGATGATGCCCTTGATGCGCTCCTCGAACATGCCGCGCAGCATCGTGCCGGCGACCAAACCCCCCATCTGCAACTGCACGACGTGCGCGCCGCGCAGCCGCGACGGAATCTTGTCGGGCTCTAATTCGATCAGGCGCGCCAGCCCCTCGACCACGGCGGTCTTGCCGACGCCGGGCTCGCCGACGAGCATCGGCGAGTTCGCCCGCTCGCGGTGGCAGAGGATTTCGATCATCTGCTGGATTTCCTGCTCGCGACCGATGGTCGGCGCGATCTTGTCCATGCGCGCCAGCCGGTTCAAAGAAGTGCCGAAGTGCTTGAGATACGGCGGCAGCTCGTACTTCTTGCGCGACGCCTCGTCGTCCAGCTCGCGCGTGCGGACGCGTGAGCGGATGTTCTCGGAGAGTGCCTCGGACGAGACGCCGAAGTTGCGGCTCAAGAGTCCGGGCAGCAGCCCGCCTTCTTGCGCGAGCGCCATGAAGAGGTCGGTCGCCTCAATCGTCTTGCGAGCTTGCGCGCGCGCGCGCTCCATGGCGCGCTTGAACAGCTCAATCGTGTCGGGCGCGATGCGCAAACCCTTGCCGACGTGCTGGAAGCGGTTGTTGTCGAGGCGGCGTTCGATCTGCGCGCGCACGGCGTAGGGGTCGAGCGAGAGATCGCGCATCGTCTGGTCGAACATCTCTCCTTCTTCCGTGGCGAAAGCGTGGAGAATGTGTTCGACCGCGACGTAGTTCTGATCCCGGCGCTTCGACTCGCTCATGGCGTGTTCGAAAATCCGCTGACCCGTCTCGCCGAAGCGATCTTTGTATGTCCCTAAATCAACCATTGCTTAAACCCTCTTGCTCTAACCGTGCGCAGCGAGAACTGCTGCGGCAAGAGCCGCCCGAACGCCCGCAAACCTTGAACGTCAGACGGCTCGTGTGTCTTATTGCGATCCCGATTCAAACGCGCCGCGCGCCGAGTTTTCGGCTCAAGTTAGATGCCACGAGGTGGAGTCCCGTTGTGTTTCGGGACGCCTTCATCATAACACACGGCACGGCAGCAATTCTCAAGCCAAAAATTCGAGCTTGGGGTCGGGTAAAAAGTCTGGGAGTCTGGAGTCGCCGGGGGTTAGAGTCGCAGACCAAACTTCCGTGACAAACGGTCGGTCTTTCAACTGCGAACTCTAAACTCGGCGACTCCAGACTCCCAAACTCTGAGACCCCGGACTCGAGTTTAGTAGTCGTAATCTTCGCCGCCCGGCATCGGGGGCGCGCCAGCCTTCTTCGGCTCCGGCGCGTCCGTCACGGCGGCACCCGTCGTGAGCAGCAGCCCCGCGACCGAAGCCGCATTCTGCAACGCCGTGCGCACGACCTTCGTCGGGTCGATGATCCCAGCCGCGACCAAGTCTTCGTACTCGCCCGTCGCCGCGTTGAAGCCTTTCGCGCCCTTCGAGTCTTCGACCTTGCCAATGACGATGGCGCCGTCGATCCCGGCGTTCTCCGCGATGCGGCGCAGGGGCTCTTCAAGCGCGCGGCGCAGCAGACGCACGCCGGTGCGCTCGTCCGCGTCTTCGACTTCGAGCTTGTCGAGCGCGCGCGAGGCGCGAAGCAGCGCGACGCCGCCGCCCGGCACGATGCCCTCCTGCGCGGCGGCGCGCGTGGCGTTCACCGCGTCCTCGACGCGCATCTTCTTCTCCTTCATCTCGGTCTCGGTCGCCGCACCCACGCGGATCACCGCGACGCCGCCCGCGAGCTTCGCCAGCCGCTCCTGCAACTTCTCTCGGTCGTAGTCGGAAGTCGTCTCTTCGATCTGGCGTCGGATCGTCGCGACGCGGCCCTGAATCTCCTTCGCCTCGCCAGCGCCCTCGACGATGGTCGTGTTGTCCTTATCGACGATGACGCGCTTGGCCGTGCCGAGGTCTTCGACCGTCACGTTCTCAAGCTTGATGCCGAGGTCTTCGGTGATGACGCGCGCGCCCGTGATCGCCGCGATGTCTTCGAGGATCGCCTTGCGCCGGTCGCCGAACGCAGGGGCTTTGACGGCGCAGACCTTGATCGTGCCGCGCAGCTTGTTGACGACGAGTGTGGCGAGCGCGTCGCCCTCGACCTCTTCCGAGATGATGACGAGCGGGCGACCCTGATTCGCCGCCTGTTCCAGGACGGGCAGCAGGTCGCGCATCGCCGCGATCTTCTTCTCATGGAGGAGAATCAGCGGCTCTTCCATGACGGCTTCCATCCGATCCGCGTTCGTCACGAAGTAGGGCGACTGGTAGCCGCGGTCGAACTACATCCCCTCGACGATGTCGAGTTCGGTTTCGAGTGTGCGCGACTCTTCGACCGTCACCACGCCGTCCTTGCCGACGCGCTCCATCGCCTCCGAGATCAGCTCGCCGATCTCGCGGTCGTTGTTCGCCGAGACT
>JBJMGS010000333.1:0-1529 GCA_045807785.1 Pyrinomonadaceae bacterium | reverse complement strand
GCTCGCCCTGCTCGCTTACGGCGCGCGCCGAGGGCTCGTCGCGTGGCGCGGGCGCGCGCCGCTCTTCACCGCGTCGCTCGCGCTCTCAGTCCTGGCCGTCTTCAACCAGCAGATCGTGACGGGGCTTTCGCTCCAGCCGATGCACTACGAGCAGTACGTCGGCAACTACGTCGCGCTCATCTCGCTCGCCCTCGCGTGCGTGCTCGTCTGGCAGGGGCACGCGGCGCGGGCCGACAGTGACGCGATGCTGGTTGATGAAGGCGCGGCGCGGCGGCTCGTCCCGCACAAGGTCTGGGTCCCGGTCGCGCTCTGCGCGCTGCTCTGGGGCGCGTGCGAGGCGGCGACGACGACGCTCAACTTCGCGCGGCAGAACGAGCGTTATGATGACTGGCTCGCGGCGGCGAGGCGCCTCGACGCCCTCGCGCGCGGCGTGCGGCGGCAACTGACCGAGCCGTTCCCAGTCGTCTTCAACCCGGACGACTTCCGCATGGATCACGTCCCGGCGAACAGCTCTTGCGCGGTCGTCTGGGCTCCGCACACGTTCGCCTACTCGAGCCTGACGCGCGCGGAGAACCGCGAGCGCGTCTTCCAGTTTTTGCACTTCGCGGGGGTGACTCCGGCGGAGTTCGCCGCCGCCGGTCGCGATCAGGGCTTCATCCAGTTTTCCCTCTTCGGCTGGGAGCGCGCCAACCCGCGCCTTGCCGTCGAGTTCCGCCCCGTCACGCCGGAAGAGATCGCCGCCGAGCAGCGCGACTATTCGACCTTCGTCTCCGCGCTCGAACACGCGGCGCGCGCGCCGCAACCCTTGATCAGTTTCGTCGTCGTCTCGGACGATCAACCCTTCAGCCTCTCGAACCTCGAACGCTTCTACGCGCTCGACAGGATAGAGCGCGTCGGCGCGCACACGATCTACCGCGCGACGCCGCGCCAGCCCTGAACACCTTTCGACTGATTTTCTGATGGGATGCCCGGTGAGTCTTAATGAGGCTCTTCCCGACTAGACCCGCGCGTGAGCTAAGAACCGCCCGCCTCTGCGAGCCAGCGCACGGCGTCGAGCGTGTCGATCTCCGCGACCGACTTGTCTTCGCGCCGGCGCAGGATGCGCGGGAAGCGCAGGGCGTAGCCGCTCTTGTGCCGCTTCGATTCCTGCACGCGATCAAAAGTCACTTCCAGCACGATCCGCGGCTCGACCGTACGGACGCGACCGTGCGCGAACTCCTGCAAGGTGTGCGCACGGAACCACTCGGTCAGCTCCGCCAACTCGACGTCGGTCAGGCCGGAGTACGCCTTGCCGACATTCAGCAGTTCCGGGTCTTCCTCAGAGCGGCGCACGGCGAAGGTGTAGTCCGAGAGCAGATTCCTGCGCTTGCCGTGCCCAACCTCGACCGCCGTCACCACCACGTCGAGCGTGGCGAGGGCGCGCTTGAGCTTCAGCCACTCTCTACCGCGCTTGCCCGGCTTGTAGGACGAGCGCGGGTCTTTGATCATTAAGCCTTCGTTGCCGCGAGACCGCGCCGCGTCGAACTCGG
>JBJMGS010000332.1:0-1531 GCA_045807785.1 Pyrinomonadaceae bacterium | reverse complement strand
CTCTGCCTCCGTCGGCCGGCCCGCGGGTCTGGGCCGCCGTCCGCTGCGCGCGCGGCTCTCGTCTCGGCGCGTCAGGCGAGTACTCTGGCCTGACGCGCGACGCGCTCCGTCTCGCGCGGGGCCGCGTGACGCGACTGTTCGATCAGCGGCCACGCGCGATCACGCTCCGAGATGTCGGCCACGGGCAGGGGCCACTCGACGGCGAGCGAGGGGTCATCGAAGCGGACGCCGCGCGCGAGGTCGGGCGCGTAGAAGTTGCTCATCTGGTAGTAGAGTTCCACGTCGCCGGTGAGCGTCTGGTAACCGTGGGCGCACATGGCGGGGACGTAGAGGGCGCGCCCGCCCTCCTGCGAGAGCAGGACGCAGGCGTTCCAGCCGAAGGTTCGGGAGCCGGGGCGCAGGTCAACGATCACGTCGAAGATCGCGCCGCGCAGGCAACGCACGAGCTTCGCCTCGGCCGCGGGCGGGAGCTGGTAGTGCAGCCCGCGCACCGTGCCGCGGCCGCGGTTGTACGAAAGGCTGCACTGCGCGACGCGCGTGTTCAGCCCCCGCGCTGCAAACTCGCGGGCGCAGAAGGCGCGCGCGAAGAAGCCGCGGCTGTCCGTGTGCGGGTCGGGCTCGACGACGTAAGCGCCGGCGATGGCGAGTTCGTGGAAGATCAGTCGATCACCTCCACCCGCGGAATCGGCACGACGAACTTGCAGCCCCACTCGCGGACGTGCGCCATCTGCTCCGTGATCTCATCCTTCAAATTCCACGGCAGGATGAGCAGGTAGTCCGGGCGCGTCTCGCTGATGCGGTCGGGGTGCTCGACGGGGATGCGCGTGCCGGGCAGGAAGTGGCCCTGCTTGTGCGGGCTGCGATCCACGGTGTAGTCGATGAAGTCCGCGCGCGCGCCGCAGTAGTTCAGCAGCGTGTTGCCCTTGGCGGGCGCGCCGTAGGCGGCAATTGTTTTGCCGCGCGACTTGGCGTCGCTGAGGAACGAGAGCAGTCGCCGCTTCGTCTCCTTCACGCGCTCGCCGAACTTCAGGTAAGTCTCGATCCGGTCAAGCCCCGCGCGCCGCTCCTTCTCCCTGAGCTGCTGGGCGCGCGGGCTGACGCGCGGCGCGGCCGATTCGGCGTGCCGGCCGTAGATGCGCAGCGACCCGCCGTGCGTGGGCAGCTCCTCGACGTCGAAGAGCGTCAGGCCGAGCGAGGCGAAGATGCGCTCGACGGTCAGGAAGGAGAAGTAGGAGAAGTGCTCGTGGTAGATCGTGTCGAACTGGTTTTGGTCGATGAGCCGGAGCAGGTGTGGGAACTCCATCGTAAAAACGCCTTCGGGCTTGAGGAGGATCTTCATGCCGGCAATGAAGTCGCGCGTGTCGGGCACGTGCGCGAGCACGTTGTTGCCGACGATCAGATCGGCTTGCCGGCCGTCATCTCTCATCCGGCGGGCCGTCTCCGTGCCGAAGAACTCGACGAGCGTCGGGATGCCTTTCTGTTCGGCGGTGGCGGCCACGTTCGCCGCGGGATCGACGCCGAGCACGGGTAT
>JBJMGS010000331.1:0-20854 GCA_045807785.1 Pyrinomonadaceae bacterium | reverse complement strand
GCCGCCCGAAGAGGTGACGGTGATGACGGCGGAGCGATCCTCGATGGCGCGCTCGACGATGCGCGTCACCTTCTCGCCGACCGCCGTGCCCATCGAGCCGCCGAGGAAGCTGAAGTCCATCGCCCCGGCGTACACGCGATGCCCGCCCATGAGCCCCCGCGCGTTGATGATCGCTTCGGGCAGACCCGTCGCGCGGCGCGCCTGCTCGATCCGCTGCTTGTAGGGCTTGGTGTCGGTGAAGTTGAGCGGATCGCCGGAGATGACTTCGGCGTCCAACTCTTCGTACTGCGCGTCGTCGAAGAGCATGGCGAGCCGCTCGCGCGCGCCGATGCGGAAGTGGTAGTCGCAGTGGGTGCAGACCTGCAAACAAACTTCGAGTTCACGGCGGTAGAGCGCCGCCTCGCACTCCGGGCACTTGACGAAGATGCCCTCGGTCTTGACGACGCGCTCGTCCGCGGGGACGGACTCGATCTTCTGATCCTTTTTGCGGAACCAGGTCATAAGGGAAGCGAAGGGCGACGGGGCGAAGCGTTAACGGCGGCGATTGTAGCACCGCTCGGACGATTCGCTGAACCGTTACCGCTCCGCGTTGATCGTTTCCATCTCCTCCGCCGGGCGCGGCGCGTTCAAACGCGGCGACTGACTCTCGTGCAGGCTGAAGTCCACGGCGCCGACGAGCAGCCCCGTGATCATCCGTTCCGCCTCGTCGAGGTCGCCCGTCAGCGTGCAGCCCGCGGCGTTGCGGTGACCGCCGCCGCCGAACTGCTCGGCAATGCGTGCCACGTTGACCTCGCCCTTCGATCTGAGGCTCGTGCGATAGACGCCCGGCGCGGTCTCCTTGAGAAACGCCGCCGCCTCGATCTCGCCGCACGTCATCGGGTAGTTGACGAACCCGTCCGAGTCCTCTTCGGACGCGCCCGCCGCCCGCTGCATCTCCAAAGTCTGGTGCATCGAGGCGACGCGCCCCGAAGCATCGTGGCGCGCGGTGGCGAGCACGTGGCTCAACAGTTCGAGCTTGCTCCAGGGGTAGTTCGAAAAGACCGCCTGCGAAATCTTCGCGGGCTTGACGCCGGCGCGCACCAGTTCCGACGCCACCTTGAAGGTGCGCTCCGAAGTGTTCGAGTAGTGGAACGAGCCGGTGTCGGTCAGGAGCGCCGTATAGACACACTCGGCGATCTCTTTGCCGGGGCGCACGCCGATGGCCTTGCAGAGGTTGTAGATCATTTCGCCGACGGCGGAAGCGGTCGCGTCGATCCAGTTGATCTGCCCGAAGGGGGAGGTCGTCGCGTGGTGATCGATGTTGACGACGAGCTGGCGCTCCAGACCTTCGAGTCCAGGGCGCGAGACGTCCGAGCACTCGATGACGAAGACGGCGTCGTACTGCCGATCGACGTCGGGCGTGACGCGCACCTCGCGCGCACCGGGGAGCCGCTGGTAAGCGTGCGGTACGGCGTCGCGCATGATGACCTCCGGGTCTTTGCCGAGCGCGCGCAGGAGCCAGTAGAGACCGAGGCTTGATCCCAGACCGTCGCCGTCCGGGCGCAGGTGCGAGGTGATGGCGAAACGCTGCTTCGCCTCGATGAGTTCGACGACTTGACTGAGCATGACTAGGAAAGGATGAAGGATGAAGGATGAAGGATGAAATAAAGCCGGTTGCTTTCACTCCATCCTTCATCCTTCATCCTTCATCCTTCATTTCTCCTTCTCCTTCGGCGGGCGCGTCGGGCGGCGCCGGGCGAGTGTCTTGGGCGAGCCCTTGCAGCAGGTCTTCGACGCGCGCGGCGCGCTCTTCGATGGTGTCGCGGACGAAGTTGATCACGGGCGCGTGGCGCAGGTTCAACTCGGTGGCGAGCTGGCGGCGGACGTAGGGCGCGGCTTTCTGCAAAGCCTTCAGCGCCTGCGCCGCCTCCTCGTCCGTCCCCGCGACCATGACGTACACGTTCGCGTCGCGCAGATTCTCAGACATACGCACGTCCGTCACCGTGACCGACGCCACGCGCGGATCGTCCAGCTCGTAGCCCACGATCTGCACGATCTCCTCGCGCACCTGCTCCGCAACTCTCTCCGGTCTCCGCATAAAACAGGTATCAGGTGTCGGGTGCCGGGTATCAGGAGGACGAAAGCGCGCAGCGTGAACGCAGACGGTTTTATCCGGCACCTGATACCCGGCACCCGACACCCGCTTTACAACTCGGTTGCCGCGATCTGCTCGACGATGTAGCACTCGATCTGGTCGCCGACCTTCACGTCGTTGAAGTTCTCCAGGCCGATGCCGCACTCGAAGCCCTCGCGCACCTCGGAGACGTCGTCCTTGACGCGGCGCAGAGAGCCGATGCCGCCCTCCCACGCCACCACGCCGTCGCGGATGAGGCGCGCGCGCCCGGTGCGGCGGATGACGCCGTTCACCACCATGCAGCCGGCGACGTTGCCGGCGCGCGGCACCTTGAAGACCATGCGCACGTCCGCCTTGCCGAGCACCCGCTCGGTCTCGATCTTGTCGAGCATCCCGATCATCGCCGCGCGAATCTCCTCCTCGATCTTGTAGATGATCGAGTGGAGGCGGATGTCCACGTGTTCAAGCTTTGCCAGGTCGTTGGCGCGCGACTCGGGGCGCACGTTGAAGCCGATGACGACGACCGCCGTGCCAGCCTGCCCGGCTTGCGTCGCTGAAGCCAAGAGCACATCCGACTCTGTGATCGCGCCGACGCCGGAGCGGATCACCTTGACCTTGACCGCCTCGGTCGAGAGCTTCTGCAGCGTGCTCTTCAACACTTCGACCGAGCCCTGCACGTCAGCCTTCAGGATGACGAGCAGTTCCTTGACTTCCTTCTGCCCCAGCGCCTCGATGCCGCGCTTGGTGGTCTGTAGCAGCGCGCTCTGGCGCGCGAGCGTCTGCCGGTGATCGGAGATGTTCTGCGCGCGCGAGATGTCGGCGACGACCTGCAAGTTGTCGCCCGCCTGCGGCACGCCCTGTAGTCCGAGCACCTCGACAGGCGTCGAAGGGCCGACTTCGGTGACGGCATTGCCGCGGTCGTCGAACATGGCGCGCACCTTGCCGAAGACCTGTCCCGCGATGAACGGGTCGTGGACGTGGAGCGTGCCCTGCTGCACGAGCACGGTCGCCACCGAGCCGCGCCCGCGATCCAGCTTCGCCTCGAGCACGACGCCCGAAGCGAGGCGTGTCGGGCTCGCCTTCAAGTTGAGAATGTCCGCCGAGAGCAGGATGGTCTCCAACAACGTTTCGAGGTTCGTGCGCTGCTTGGCGGAGACCTCGACCATCTCGGTCTCGCCGCCCCACTCGACCGGGTTCAAGCCCTGCCCGGCGAGTTCCTGCTTGACCCGCGCCGGGTTGGCGTCCGGCTTATCGACCTTGTTGATCGCGACGATGATGGGCACGTGCGCCGCGCGCGCGTGCTCGATGGCTTCGATGGTCTGCGGCATGACGCCGTCGTCCGCCGCGACGACGAGCACCACGATGTCGGTCGCCTTCGCGCCGCGCGCCCTCATCATGGTGAACGCCTCGTGACCCGGCGTGTCGAGGAAGACGACGCGGCGCAACTGGTTCGGCGCGTCGGCGCTCGCCACCTGCACGCTGTAGGCGCCGATGTGCTGCGTGATGCCGCCCGCCTCGCCCGCCGCCACTTCGGTCGTGCGGATGGCGTCGAGCAGAGAGGTCTTGCCGTGATCGACGTGTCCCATGACGGTGACGACCGGCGCGCGCGGCAGTTCCACGTCGTCGGCGTCCGTCGCGATCAGCTCCTCGAACTCCTCTTCGGCGATCATCTCCTCGAAGGGGACGAACTGCACGTCGTAGCCGAAGCGGCGACCGAGATCGGCGGCCACGTCGTTGTCGAGCGCCTGATTGATCGTGGCGAAGACTTTGCGCTGGAGTAGGAGCGCGACCACTTCCTTCGGCTTGATGCCGAGCTTTTCGGCGAACTCCTTGACGGTCGAGCCTTCGACGAGGCGCACCGATTGCAACTCGCCGACCCCCGTGCCCGTCCCCGTCATCGAGCCCTTGATGCGATCTTCGAGCGAGAGCGCGCGACCCGGCGCGACGAAGTCGCCACGGTCGAAGCGACCGCCGCCCCTGCCGCGCGAGTCGGCGACGGGCGCGCCGCGCCGCGAGCGTGCGGAGCGTCCGCCCGGACGTCGCGCGTCCGCGGGCGGCGTGTAAACCGTCTGCGGGCTGGCGCTCTCGCCCGGCGTGCCGTGCGGCTCGAACGCCGCGTCGCGCCCGCCGCGCCTGCCACGTCCGCCGCGATCACGCGCGGGCACTGCCGCAGTCGGCGCGACGACCGGCGCAGGGGCGCGCTCGCCGTGCTTGATGCCCGAGTCGAGCGCCGCCTGCGTCGGTCGCAGCACGCGCACCTGACGCGCCGCCGCGGGCTGCGCGCCCGCCGCCGGCGGCTCTGTGGCCGATAGTTCGGTCGCCGCTTCGACGGGCGCTGCGGGCGCAGACGCCTGCGCGTCGGCTGCCGTCGCGTCGTCGTATTCGAGCTCGGTCGCCGGCGCGGGCGCCGAAGCGGTCTCGGCGGTCGGCGGTTGCGTCGCGGCGGGCGGTTCGGCGCGCTGAGCTGGCGGGAGTTTTTTGAGGAGACGCGCGACGGCAGGTCTCGGCGCGGCATCGCCCGCCGCCTGATCGTCCGTGGGCGGCGCGAAGGGCTCTACTTCCGCAGGCGTCGCCGCGCTGGCTTCGGGCGTGACGGAGACGTGGACGTCCGCCGCCTCTTCCGCCGCCGGGGCCGGGGCGACCGCTTCCGCCTTGTGCTTGATAACGCGGATGGCGCGCTCTTTGGGCGGCGCGCTCTTGGGGAAGTAGCGGTTGCGAATCTTCTCGGCAAGCTCTTTCGAGACCGTGTTCGAGGGGACGCTCACGTCAACGCCCTCGCGCTTGATCTCTTCGATGAGGCGCTTGGATTCGAGCTTCAGCTCTTTGGCGAGATCGTAGATGCGAATCTTTGACGTAACGGCTGACATGAACTCCTTAACTTCGACGCTGGCAAAAAAACGGCGTCGCGCGCTTTCAAGGTTTCGACATGGAACTCCCGCCCCTCGACGAACCTTGATGTGCGCGCGACGGTCGGTGTCAGACCCTCGACGTGCGGTTCGCGCTAAGGCGAGTCACACAACAACAGCCGCGCGCCGAACGTGTCGGCACGCGCGCCCCGGTGGCGCTCACTCCGCATTGGGGGAGTTGTCTTGCCCGCCGCCGTCGGCGTCTTTTTCGTCGTTCGCCTGCTCGCGGTAAACCGGCGCGGGCTCGGACGAAACCTGGACTTCCGGCGCGGAAGCTTCCGTCGCCGAAACTCGCGGCGAGAGCGGCGCGTCTTCTTCCACGGGCGGCTCGCCCTCGTCCGCCGCTTCCGCCTCGGCGAGGATGGCGGCGTCCGTCGAGGTGAGCGTCGGCGCGGGCGTGATCGTGTCGGGACGCAGATCGCGCCCGGCGTCTTGCAGCGCCAACTCATCCACAGAGATCGGATCGGCTTCGCTCAGCGCGACCGGATCGGCTGAGTCTTCCGCCAGAATGTCCGGCTCGGCCTGGAAGGGCGAGCGCCCTTCGACCGCCTCGTCGTAGCCCTTGGCGATCATCGCCTCGGACGGCTCGACCTCGCGCGCCTCCACGTTCGGATCAGCCTCCGCCGAGTAGGCGTGCTGCCCGGCAGCCTCAGTCGTCTCGTCGGTCATCGCTTCACCCGCAGCCGCGCCGCTCTCAGCCGCGACTGCCCCGTCCTCGTTCTCCGGCGCGGCTGTCTCGGTCGTCTCACCGGCTTCACCTTCCGCGCCCTCTTCGCCTTCGGTCTGTTTGCTGCGCTCGCGCGCGGCGACGATGCGCTGCGCCGAGTCGAGGATGGCCTGCGCCTCGTCGAGACTCGTGTCGAGGTATTCGACGAGCGTGTCGATGTCGGTCGAGGCGAGCGCGTCGATGTCGTCAATGCCGTGCTCGGCGAGCGCCGCGGAGGTCGCCGCCGTCACGCCTTCGAGCGCGCTCAGGGGCACCGCGCCGCCCGAAGCGATGAGCGCGCCCATCTGCTCGGCGACTTCCTTCTTCAGCTCTTCCTCGCTGCGGATGTCGATGTTCCAGCCGACGAGCTTCGTCGCGAGGCGCACGTTCTGCCCGCGCTTGCCGATGGCGAGAGAGAGCTGATCCTCGTTAACGATCACTTCCATCTGCCGGCTCTCGATGTCGGTGATGCGTACCTGATTGACCTTCGCGGGCGAGAGCGCGTTGGCCGCAAAGACAGACGGCTCTTCCGACCACTCGATGATGTCGATCTTCTCGCCGCGCAACTCGCGGATGATCGCCTGCACGCGCGAGCCCTTCATGCCGACGCAGGCGCCCACCGGGTCAACGTCGCGCTCGGTCGAGGAGACGGCGATCTTGGCGCGTTCGCCCGGCTCTCTCACGGCGGACTTGATGACGACCGTCCCGTCGTAGATTTCCGGCACTTCCATCTCGAAGAGGCGCTTCAACAGTTCGCCCGAGGAGCGCGACGCGATGATCTGCGGCCCCTTCGCCTCTTTCAACACGTCCTCGATGACGACGCGAATTCTCTCGCCCTGGTTCCACTGCTCGCCGCGCGACTGCTCTTTGCGCGGCAGGAGCGACTCGACCGTGCCGAGATCGACGATGATGTCGCCGCGCTCGAAACGCTTGACCATGCCGTTGACGAGATCGCCGACCTTGTCGATGTACTGCTCGTACACCTGTGCGCGCACGGCGTCGCGCACTTTCTGGAAGAGAATCTGCTTGGCGGTCTGCGCGGCGATGCGCCCCATCTCCTCCATCGGCAGGGGCAGTTGCAACTCGTCGCCGACGTCCACCTCGTCGCCCGCGAGGTCCTTCGCCTCGGCGAGCGACATCTCGCGACCGGGGTTTGTCACTTCCTCGACGATGACTTTCGAGGCGAACAGCTCGATGCCGGAGTCGCTCGACCACTCGACGGCGATCTCTTCGCCCGACTTGAACTGCTTGCGCGCCGCCGCGCGCACCGCTTCCTTCATCGCCTCGATGACGAGTTCGCGGTCGATGCCGTGCTCTTTGCACAGCGCGTCAATGCTCTGACCGATGGATGCGCTCATAAATTTGTCTCTGCTCCGGTCGCCCCTCTGGGCGCTTGCCGTTGCCCTGCGGCGCGACCGGCTATTCGGTTGTTATTCAGTTGTGCTAACTGCCGCTCCCTTTGGCGGCTTTCTCGCGCTCGGCGGCGAGGCGAAACTCTTCTTCGACGTCGATCTCCAGATTCGCCTTCGCGATCTTCTCGACGGGGACGCGCACCTGACCGCTCGTGTTGTCGTCAAAGACCACCACGTCGCCCTCGACGCCGACGATGCGCCCCTTGAAATTGCGCTGGCCGTTGACCGGCTCGCGCGCCTTCATCTTGGCGAGGTGCCCGGCGAAGCGTTCGTAGTCTTCGCGCTTGTAGAGCCCGCGCTCCAAACCGGGCGAGGAGACTTCGAGGGTATATGCCGAACTGACGAAATCCTCCACATCGAGGATCGTGCCGATGTGGTGGCTGACGGTCGAGCAATCTTCGTGCGTGACGCCGCCCGGCTTGTCGATGAAGACGCGCACGGCGGCGTTGCGACCGATGACGCCGACGTCAGCGTGAACCAGTTCCAGCCCGTGGTCGGCTGCCACCTTCTCGGCGACGGCGCGGATGCGCCCTTCGATCTCGACCGACTCCATCAACCCTGCCACCCCCTGCCGGAAAACCACCTTGCGCGCAAATAAAAAGTGGGCGCGAACCCACTGGAAGCCGCCGCCCCGCTCCGTGCAAGAGGCGGATTATACGGGACGACGCGCGGGCGAGGCAAGCGGGCCGCAGCCCGCTAAAACTCTGGCGGCGGCGGGGGCGGTGTCAGAAAGCTAGCGCGCGGGTCGGGTCGCGTAGGGGATTTAGAAAGCAGGATGCGGTGGACAATTGAGACGGCTCCTATCGCGGCGGCGAGGGCGGCGACGTATGACAGTAGCTTCCAGCCGGTAGTCATCTCCTGCTCCCAGCCAAAAAAGATCGACCCCAGCGCGTAGATGATGCCGAAGCCGAACGCGACGGTCAGCTCCGCGCCGATCCACGCGCCGATGCCGATCAAACTCCACGCGACCGCGCTGCGATTCCGCTCTCTCGCCAGGCGGGTCATCATTCTCGGGATGCGGTAGAGGACAAAATATAGCTCGAACATGCGACCTCACGCGCCGAGTTTCGCCTTGACGATCTCGCTCACCGTGCGCCCGTCCGCCGAGCGACCGGCGAGCCTGCCTTGCACGGACTTCATCACCGCGCCCATCTCTTTCATCGAGGCTGCGCCCGTCTCCTGCATCGCGGCGGCGACCGCCTGCTCGATCTCCTCGCGCGTGGCGGCCTGCGGCAGGTACTCCTCGATGACGAGGATTTCGGCGCGCTCCTTGTCGGCGAGTTCGGGGCGGTTCGCCTTGTCATACTGCTCGACCGAATCCCGGCGCTGCTTGACGAGCGACTGGAAAACTTTGGTCAGCTCCTCGTCCATGAGCGGCGCGCCCTTGTCGATCTCGCGGTTCTGGATGGCGGCTTTGACCATCCGCAGCGTCGAGAGGCGCGGCGCGTCCTGCGCCTTCATCGCCGCGGTCAAATCTGTCGTGATCCGATCTTTCAGTGACATGGTTCGTCCCTCAAACTTACTATCCGTCAACTTTTTCGTGGAACTTTACGCCGCGGCGCGACCGTTCGAGCGCGCGAGGTGCGCCTTGAGGAAGCGCCCCGTCTGCGAAACTTTCGACTTCATGATCTCTTCGGGCGTGCCCGTGGCGACGATGAACCCGCCCGCGCCGCCCCCTTCGGGGCCAAGGTCGATGATGTGGTCGGCGGTCTTGATGACGTCCAGGTTGTGCTCGATGACGAGGAGCGAGCCGCCCGCCTCGACCAGCGTGCGGAATGCCGCGAGCAGCTTGTTGATGTCCTCGAAGTGGAGGCCGGTCGTCGGCTCGTCGAAGATATAGAGCGTGCGCACGCCGGTCTTCTTCGAGAGGTGCGCGGCGAGCTTGATGCGCTGTGCCTCGCCGCCCGACAGAGTAGTCGCCGACTGGCCGAGGCGCAAATATCCGAGCCCCACGTCGTCGAGCACTTTCAGGCGGTTGGCGATCTTGTTCACGTCGCGGAAGAAGTGCATCGCCTCGCGTACGGTCATGCTCAGCACGTCGTTGATGTTCTTGCCGCGGTAACGCACGTCCAGGACGGTCTGCTTGAAGCGCGTGCCCTTACACTCCTCGCAGACGAGTTCCACGTCGGCGAGAAATTGCATCTCGACCGTCACCGTGCCGTCGCCCTCGCAGATGTCGCAGCGCCCGCCCGGCACGTTGAAGGAGAAGTGCGAGGCATCCAAGCCCTTCGCCTGCGCCTCGCGCGTCGAGGCGAACAGCTCGCGCACGGCGTCGTAAGTTTTGATGTAGGTCACAGGGTTCGAGCGCGGCGTGCGACCGATGGGCGACTGGTCAACCAGGATTACGTCGTCGATCTGGTTCGTACCCTCGATCTTCGAGAACGCGCCGACATGACCCTGCCACTCGCCGCGCATCTTCTTCACGCCGGCGTAGAGCACGTCGTGGACGAGCGTGGATTTGCCTGAGCCGGAGACGCCCGTGATGCAGGCGAACATCTCCAAAGGAATCTCCACGTCGATTGACTTCAGGTTGTGCTCACTCGCGCCGCGGATGACGAGCTTCTTCTTCGAAGTGCGCCGCTGCTTCGGCTCTTTGATCTCCGCCTCGCCGCGCAGGTACTTGCCCGTGAGCGTCGCAGAGTCTTTCAGGAGCCCGGCGAAGTCGCCCTCGAAGACGACGCGCCCGCCCAGCTCTCCGGCGGCGGGGCCGATGTCGAGGATGTGGTCGGCGGCGCGCATCATGTCTGGGTCGTGCTCGACGACGAGGACGGTGTTGCCGATGTCGCGCAGGTCGTGCAGCAGCTTGATCAGCCGCTCGCTGTCGCGCGGGTGCAGACCGATGGACGGCTCGTCGAGGACGTAGAGCGCGCCGACGAGCGACGAGCCGAGGTTGGTGGCGAGCTGGATGCGCTGCGCCTCGCCGCCCGAAAGAGTCGAGGCGAGACGGTCAAGCGTCAGATAGTCGAGACCGACGTCGACGAGGAAGCGGAGTCGCCGGCGGATTTCGAGCATCACCTTGTCGGCAATCGCCGACTGCTCGGTCGTCAGTTCAAGCTCGTTGAAGAAGACCGCAGACTCTTTGACGGGGAGCTGGCAGACTTCCGGCAACGTCTTCCCGCCGACGCGCACGTCGCGCGCCTCTTGTCTGAGTCGTCCGCCGTGACAGTCCGGGCAGAGCGTGTAGCCGCGGTAGCGCGAGAGGAAGACGCGAACGTGCAGCTTGTACTTTTTGGTTTCGAGCCACTCGAAGAAGCCGCGCACGCCCGACCAGTTGCCCTTGCCCTCGACGACGGCGCGTTGCTGCGCCTTCGAGAGCGACGCGAACGGCTCATTCATCGGAATCTTTTCCGAGCGCGCGAAGCGTTTGAGTTCCGTGCGCGCCCACTCGTACTGCGGCTTCGTCCAAGGCTCGACGGCGCCGGCTTCGAGCGAGAGCTGCGGGTTCGGGATAACGAGATCGAGATCGAGACCGATGGTGTTGCCGAAGCCCTGACAGGTCGGGCACGCGCCGTAGGGGTTGTTGAAACTGAAGAGGCGTGGCTCCGGCTCGGCGTAAACCGTGTGATCGTACTTGCACTCGAAACGCTCGGAGAAGTTGAGCACGGAGGGCGGCGCGTCTGCGGTCGGCGCGCTCTGGACGACGGCGACGCCGTGACCCTCGACGAAGCAGGTCTCCAGAGAATCGACGAGGCGCGCGCGCGCGTCGTCGCGGGCGGCGAGGCGATCAACTAAGACGAAGACGCCGCCGAAGTCCGGGCGCGTGTAGTCGTCGGGCGAGCGTAGTTCGATGACCTCGCCGTCGCTGAAGAGCCGCGTGAAGCCGCGCTGCATGAGGCTCATCAGGTGCGCGACGATCATCTGTCGGCTGAGCGCGCCGCTGCCCGCCTCGGCTTTAGCCTTGCGCGACTTACCCGATTTCTTGCCCGCGCCGTTGCCGTTCGTCTCAATCCGCATTCCGGCGTCGGCGGGGAAGAGGACGTAAAAGCGCGCGCCTTCAGGCAATGTCGAGAGGGTTTCCGTGGCGGCGGATTCGGGCGAGTCCTTGTGGACTTCGCGACCGCAGACGCGGCAGACGGTCGTGCCGACGCGCGCGTAAAGCAGCCGCAGGTAGTCGTAGATTTCCGTCTGCGTGCCGACGGTCGAGCGCGGGTTGCGCGTTGAGTTCTTCTGCCGGATGGCGATGGCGGGCGGGATGCCGCGCACCTCGTCCACGTCGGGCTTGTCCATGCGCTCCAAAAACTGCCGCGCGTAGGACGAGAGCGACTCGACGTAGCGGCGCTGCCCCTCGGCATAGATCGTGTCGAAGGCGAGCGAAGACTTGCCTGAGCCGGAGACGCCGGTCACGACCGTCAACTGCTCGACGGGGATCGTGAAGTCGATGTTCTTGAGATTGTTGACGCGCGCCCCGCGCACCGTGATCGCTTGTTCTGCCATGGTATAAAAGCGCGCCGCAGCTCACAGCCGACTATTTCGTGCCCCGGCGAACCAGGTATTGTAACCCGAACGGCGGCGCGAACGAAATGGCGACGGGCGGACTGGCAAGGAGCTGTGAGCGATTAGCTGTTAGCGATTAGCCAGAAGGTTAGCAGCGGGTGAAAAGCGGAGGGCAGGAGACACCTCAATGGATGCTCCTGCCTTCTGCTTTCGTCTAATCGCTAATCGCTAACAGCTAACAGCTATTAGCTAACAGCTTCTTCACCAACGTACGTCGTAGCGCGCGAGCGCGACGCGCCAGCCCGCACAGTCGCGGTCGCTCAAAATGGGGATCGAGCCGTCGAAGGTGAGCAGGGAATCGGCGGGGCGGCGCACGCGGTAAGAGTGACCGGTGGGTGAGGCGACGGTGAGCACGACGCAGTCGGGCGTCAGGCTTGAAACCGCCGCCGCGCTCCAGTCTTTGCTGCAGCGTAGGACGAGGCGCGCGCCGCTCGGCAATTCGCCGAGCGTGACAACGCTCGCCACTTCCGCTGCCGTGTCAATCACAGTCGTGTCAAACACAGTCTCGCCGGTTGCGCTCTCGACCGGACGGCGCGTGGCATCTGTCGGCAGAGACGAAGGGAGGTCGCCGGAATCGAGAAGCGCGAGGGCTTCTGTCGTTTCCGGCGACCTCTCTAAAGTCGTGCCCACGTTTCTTGCTCTTAAACTTCGAGCGGGTCTTCGAACGGCAGGTCGGGCTGCGAAGGCTTCTTGCGCGCGACGGCGTAGGCGCGCATCGCGATCGAGAGGATCACGAAGGCGACGCCGATCCAGACGAGCGCCCAGAAGAAGCTGTGCGAGAGGGGCCAGACGTTGAACAGGCGCGCCATGTTGACCGCGTCTGACTGCGCGTCCGTGGCGACCGAGAGATAGAGCACGGTTTTCAGGTCGAAGAGCGCGTTCAGGACGCACTGCACGGCGAGGAAGCCGACGAGGAAGTTCGCCGCGCGCAGGGGCAAATACTTCGCCGACGCCAGCAGCGCGAGCGAAATGGCGACGCCGGAGATGACCGTGAAGGGCAGAATCGAGAAGTTCGTGATCGGCACGACGAAGCCGAAGACGACCGTCAGCGCGAGCACGACGAAGGCGGAGCCCGCGAGCACGGCACGCGCCTTCACGCGGTGGCGGATGAGCCAGAGCAGCAGCGCGCCGAAACCGATCGCGCCCAAGTAGCCCGCGCTCGAAATGAAGAGCTGCGAGAGCCAGCCGCCCGGCGCAACCAGCGTCTCGGTCAGCCCGCTCGCGTCAATCGCGACGCTCAGAGAGCGGACGGAATTGCCGGTCAGGATCGCCGCCAGCGCGTGGCCGCCCTCGTGGATGAAGGTGACGAAGAGCTTGAACGGGTAGGTCAGGATGCTGGCGTAAGGGACGAACCACAGGGCGATGGAGAGCGCCGCGGCGAGCAGCAGCGTCTGTGCCTGCGGGCGTGCGTCTCTGGCGATCTGAAGCTTCATCATGGGTTGTCTCCGCTTGTCAAAATCAGAGTTTCCGGTCGGCACATTCTACGACGCGACGCGCCAAAGTAAAATAGCCAGACACCCCGATAAACGCCGCGCGTCGCGCCGATGTTCCGAGAGGGCTGATAAAAGCTGTCGGTGGGAAGCGCCAAGCCCGCCGCGCCCTTATAAATAGCTATCCCTTAGAGTCCCTAACAAAACTGCTGAACGAAGTTCCAGCAGATGAGCGCGCAGCCGAGTTGCAGGAACGCCAGATGGATTTCGGCTGACCGCTCGTAACGAATCTTCAACCGGCGAGAGCGGTTGAGCCAGGCATGAGTTCTTTCCACCACCCAACGATGGCGACCCAACTTCTCGGAAGACTCAACGCCTTTGCGCGCGATGCGCGGCGTGATGCCGCGCCGCCTCAGTTCCCGTCGCTTCTCGCGCGCGTCATACGCTTTGTCGGCGTGCAACTTGGCGGGACGCTTGCGCGGGCGACCACGAACTCCTTTAATCGGCGCGATGGCGTCAATGGTTTCTTCCAGCATCTTGATGTCATGGACGTTGGCCCCCGACATCGTTACCGCGAGCGGGATGCCACATCGCTCGACCACAAGATGGCGCTTCGTGCCCGGTTTGCCGCGATCCGTCGGATTCTTCCCGGTTTGATCGCCCCCTTTTGCGCGGGCACGCTCGCCGAGTCGAGCGCGGCGCGTGACCAGTCGATGCGGTCGGCTTCACCGAGTCGGTCGAGCAGCGTGCGGTGTAACTTCTGCCACACGCCGGCTTCATGCCATTCCTTGAGACGTCGCCAGCAGGTCAGGCCTGAGCCGCAACCCATCTCCGGCGGCAGGTACTCCCACGGCGACCCCGTGGCGAGCACGAAGAGAATGCCTCGCAACACGTCACGGTCGGGGACGCGCGGTCGCCCGCCCTTCGACTTCTCAGGTTCGGGCGGGAGCAAAGGCTTGATGACCGCCCACAGTTCGTCACTTATCAACTGCTTCGCCATGCAAGATATTTTACACGGCTAAATTAGGTTTTGTTAGACGCTCTTAGTATCAAACTCAACGTTACAGTGAAATCCCAATCCCCTTAATCAATAGAAATCCCGCCATAGAGTTTATTGTGGATAAGATGTTATTCCCTGAAAGAGTTATTTTGTTGAATTGAGGATTCACCTTTACAGCAGCCCTAAGGCGCTGTCCCAGACTTCCCGCACCATGTCCCCCGCCGGCACTCTCTTCGCCATTGCTGCCGACTGCCCGGCCCACACCTGCATCCTGTGGTAGTCGCCCGCGGCGGTGCCCGCCTGCTTCATCGGCGCGGTGAGCCCACGCTGAACGGGGTATGGCGCCGGGGGCGGCGCATCAGGACTTGCAGCGGCTTTGACAAAGTTGGTGGTTATTGCCCTGCCTAGGCGCCCTGAAAAGGCGCGTGTTAGTGTCGTATCTTGAGGCTCTAATCCGTCGAGTGCGTCAGCCCATGCCGGGTGGGTCTGGGCCTCCGGGCAGCGCAGTAGTGCCGTGCCGATGATTACCGCGCTCGCGCCCAACGTCAGCGCTGCCGCGACTCCACGCCCGTCGCCTATCCCGCCGGCGGCGATGATGGGTACGCCGAGATGATCCGCGAGACGTGGTAGCAGCGCGAAGAGCCCGACGCACTGTCTTTCCGCCGCGCCTTCGTCGAACGAGCCGCGATGACCGCCCGCCTCGCACCCTTGCGCGATGATGGCGTCGGCTCCGGCGCGCTCGGCTTCCAGCGCCTCGGCCAGCGTCGTGGCGGTGGCGAACCACCGGATGCCTTTCTCCTTGAGCCGTCCGACGTACTCCGGCGCGAAGAGTCCCATGATGGAGGAGACCACAGGCGGCTCCAGGTCGAGCAACGTCTCGCACTGCTCGGTGAAATCCGGCGGCACGGCGTCGCCGGCTTCCGGCGGCACCCTCGGCCCCCACGACGCGAGGAACGCCCGCACCCGCGCCTCCGCCCCGTGGTCGCGAACGGGCGGCGGGTCTGGCACCCAGAGGTTGAGTTGGAATGGCCCGCGGCTCGCCCCGCGGAACTCACCCACCCACTTGTGGATGCCTTCGGGCGTGGTCGTCACCGCACCCATCGCGCCCATGCCGCCCGCGTTCGCCACCGCGACGGAAAGGGCGGGCGGGCAGGCCCCGGCCATCGGCGCGAGCAGGATCGGGAGCCTCAAGGCGTACTCACCGCAGAACCTCTCCGCGCGCTCGCGTGGACTGAGGGCCTTGTTAGTTGAGCCCGCTGGTGTCATAGAAAGAACGTTCCCCTCACTTAATTGAATAGCATGAGCCCGTCGCCCGTTAGTCCACAGAAAAGGTTCTGCTGTGAAATCATTACCTTCTCCGCCCTCCGCTCACCCGTCCTTTATCCTTCTATATTCCCCCGACTTGCCGCCCGTCTTAGTTTCCAGCCGCACGTCCGTGATCGTCATCGCCTTGTCCACGGCTTTGCACATGTCATAGACGGTGAGGGCGGCGACCGAGACGGCGGTCAGAGCCTCCATCTCGACGCCGGTCTGCGCGCGCGTCGAGACTTCGGCTTCGAGCCAGACGCCCGAGTCTTCGAGCGCGGCGCGCACGTCGATGTGTGTGAGCGGGAGCGGATGACAGAGCGGGATCAAATCAGCCGTGCGCTTCGCCGCCATCACGCCGGCGATGCGCGCCACTTCGAGAGGGTCGCCTTTCGGCGTGCGGTGCGCGCGCACGGCGGCGACCGTCTCAGGTGACATCAGAACGTGCGCCGACGCGATGGCGCGTCTCTCTGTCTCCGCCTTCGCGCCCGTGTCCACCATCGCCACGCGACCGCGCGTGTCCACGTGCGAGAGTTTCTTTCCGCCGCGTGCGACTTTTTTCTTCGTCATCCTTCGCTCTCCTCTCACGCGCACAGACTAAACATCAAACCGCGAATGTTTAGCAAGAGAGAAAAATCGTCGCGACGGAAACCGCGCGCGCGACCGAGCGCGTAACTGCGATGTCGAACGCAAATTGATGCGCAATCATCTCGGCGGGCTACGACGCGCGCTCTGCAAAAAGAGAGGGCGTCGTGACGACGGGGGCGGAGGAGTGCGTTCGTCGCAAACGAAATACCAACATTCAGTCAGCAGAGAGAGAAGGGAAGAAGACACATGAAGAAACTGTTTGTGATGATGTTCGCCGTCGCCACGTCGCTCGCGTTTGCGGGCGCGCACGGCTCGGCGCAGATGATGCAGAATGATAATCCGACGGTCGGCGGCGCGGCGATGTACCGCTCGAAAACGATCGTTGAGAACGCACTCAACTCGCCCGTGCACACGACGCTCGTCGCCGCCGTCAAAGCCGCCGGACTGGTTGACACGCTGATGGGCGCGGGGCCGTTCACGGTATTCGCGCCGACCAATGACGCCTTCGCCAAGCTGCCCGCGGGCACGGTTGAGATGCTCGTCAAGCCGGAGAACAAGGCGACGCTGACGAAGATTCTGACCTACCACGTCGTCGCCGGAAACTACGACTCCAAACGGATCGCGCAGATGATCAAGAAGGGCAGAGGCGTGGCGACCTTCACGACCGTCAGCGGCGGCAAGCTGATGGCGCGCATGGTCGGCAGCAGTCTCGTCCTGACCGACGAGAAGGGCGGCACCTCAACCGTCACGACCGCCGACGTCCGCCAGTCGAACGGCGTCATCCACGTCGTCGATACCGTCCTCATGCCCAACTAACTTCGCTGGCGGCTCGAACTCCACACGCGAAGAAGTCCAAAGCGGAAGCGGGGCGTCTCTCGATTCATTCGGGAGACGCCCCGCCCTCTTTTTTTGCCTTAACCAAGTGTCTAACTCACTCCGGCAGGCGCACGACCGTGATGACCGCGCCCGCTTCGACGAGGCGCACGCCTTCGGGAATGATGACGAGCGAGTCGGCGCGCGTGAAGGCGACGAAGTCGGAAGAGCCGCGCCACTTCAAGGGCTCGGCTAAAAGTTGACCCCGTTCGTTCGTGCTGAGTGTGGCGGGGAGGTAGCTCGCGCGCTCGGCAGAGCCTTTCGCGTCGCGCGCGAGCACGGCGGTGTGTTCGGCGAGGCGCGCGCGGGTCGCGCCCTGCATGGCGAGCAGTGCCGTGCGCGCAAACAAATTGAACGTGACAGAGACGGAGACCGGGTTGCCGGGCAGGCCGAAGACGAGCGTGCGGCGCGCGTTCGGCAGGCGCGCGAAGACGGTCGGCTTGCCGGGGCGCAGCGAGACGCGCTCGAAGAACAGCTCCGCCCCCAGCCCGCGCAGCGCCGACTTCGTGAAGTCATAGACGCCCATCGAGACGCCGCCCGAGAGCACGAGCACGTCGACGCGCTCGGCCGATGCGGCGATGGTGTGGCGCAAGTCTTCTTCGTCGTCTGCCGCGAAGGGAAGCGCCTCGACGACTGCGCCCGCGCTTTCGGCGTAAGCCGCGAGCGAGTAGGTGTTCGAGTCGCGCAGCTCGTCCGCGCCGGGCTCGTCTTCGACGCGCACCAGCTCCGTCCCCGTCGCGAGCACGACGACGCGCGGGCGGCTCGCGACACGCACGCGCGCGTAGCCGAACGACGCGAGCGCGGCGCACATCGCTGCATTAACGCGCTCGCCCGCGCAGAGGACGGTCGCGCCCTTCTCGACCTCGGTCGCGCGCCGGCTGACGAACTGACCTGACTCAGTTGCTTTGTCAATGACGACGACTGCGCCGCCCTCTGTCTCCCACGTCAACTCGACCTGCTGCACGCTGTCCGCGCCCGCCGGGATGGGCGCGCCCGTCATGATCCTGACAGCCTCGCCGGCTTTGAGTTCGCCGCGCCAGCCGCGCCCCGCTGCCGCCTCGCCGACGAGTCTGAGCGTCGCGGGCGCGGCTTTAGTGTCTGCGGCGCGCACGGCGTAGCCGTCCATCAGCGCGCGGTCGAAGGGCGGCAAGTCCGTGTCGGCGACGACATCCTCGGCGAGCACGCGCCCGCGCGCCTCGCGCAGCGCGACCGACTCCGCAGGCAGCCGCGGCGTCTCGCGCTCGACGATGCCGATGGCTTCATTGACGGGGAGCATGGCGTGATTATCACATCAAAGCGAGAGAGGAAAAAGCGTGATCGGCGGCGGGCGGCGACGCGGGCGCGCGTTTTCCTTGTTGCCTAGATCGTTTTCGATCAGGTTGAATGAAGCCGAACAGTTATTCGTGGCGGCGTCGGCAGTCACAAACAATTCGGAGTAAGCATCATGGCAGGCACCAGCGGCACACCAATCTCGGTTCTCGATCTCGCGCCGGTCAAGCGGGGTGCGACGATCAGTGATTCCTTCCGCGAGACGCTCGATCTGGCACGGCACGCCGAAGGCTGGGGCTATCGGCGTTTCTGGCTCGCAGAGCACCACAACATGTCGGGCATCGCCAGCGCGGCGACCGCCGTGCTCATCGGGCACGTCGCGGGCGGCACCCAGACGATCCGCGTCGGCTCAGGCGGTGTGATGCTGCCGAACCACGCGCCGCTCGTCATCGCCGAGCAGTTCGGCACGCTCGAATCCCTCTACCCCGGCCGTGTCGATCTCGGCATCGGGCGCGCGCCGGGGACAGACCCGCTGACGACACGCGCGCTGCGCCGCACGCTCTCGAATGTGGACGAAGATTTCCCGCGCGACGTCGCCGAGCTGCTCGCTTACTTCGCCCCGGCGCGCGCCGGACAACGCGTGCGCGCCGTGCCGGGCGAAGGACTCGGCGTGCCCGTCTGGCTGTTGGGTTCGAGCCTCTACAGCGCGCAGTTGGCGGCGCTCTTGGGACTCCCCTTCGCCTTCGCCTCGCACTTCGCCCCGAACTACCTGACCGAGGCGCTCGCTATTTACCGACGCGAGTTCCGCCCGTCCGCCGCGCTGCCAGCTCCTTACGCGATGCCCTGCGTCAACGTCTTCGCCGCCGACACGGACGAGGAAGCACGGCGTCTGTTCACGTCGCTCCAACAGGCGTTCATCAACCTGCGGCGCGGACAGCCCGGACAGCTTGCGCCGCCGATCAACCCGGAAGACGCGGACTGGTCTGAAGTCGAGCTGGCCGGCGTCGGGCATGCGCTGCGCTACTCCGCGGTCGGATCAAGTGAGACCGTGCGCCGCTGGCTCGAAGCCTTCGTCGCGGAGACGCGCGCCGACGAGCTCATGTTGACGGCGCAGATTTACGACCCGGCGGCGCGCCTGCGCTCTTTCGAGATCGCCGCAGAGGTGTGCGGCGCGACGCCCACGCCGCGCTCGTAGCGCGTGACGAATTTGAGGGGCGTGCGTTAGGCTGAAAGCCGACAGTGTGTGGCCGCAGAAGGTTTCAGTCTGGACTTAATTAAACACAGTGCGGACAAACGCGGTGGAGGCTGACAAGTTATGACCGAGCAACCAGCGGCGGGGGGCGAGGCTACGGTGGAACCGACGCGGCAGCATCTGACGAACCTGCGCCGCGCGTTGCTGCGCCTGCACAAAGTGCTGCTCGACGACGAGCGCGCGGCATACGAGCGTGTGCACGGGCGCATGACGGGCGGCGAGATGCTCCAACTCGTCATCCACGACGAACAGTTCGCGTGGCTGCGCCCCGTCTCCGAATTGGTGGTGCAAGTTGACGAGATGCTCGACGCGGACGAACCCGCCACGCCGGAAGCCGCCCGCGAACTGTTCGCACAAGCCCGCGCGCTGCTCACGCCATCGGAGGACGGGGACGCGTTCGGGCGGAAATATTTCAGCGTCCTTCAACGCGAGCCCGACGCGGTGTTGGCGCACAGAGACGTGTCGCGGCTCCTGTCTGCCGACGAGTAGGCGCGACGAGTGGGCACTGAGGGCGGGCACCTGAGCAACGTCGCGTGCCCGCCACCTTTGTTCTTGACCACTCGTTCCAGAATTGTTATGCTGCCGCACGATTGAGGTCTCGGGACATGGCGCGACACAAGGAATTCGACAGGGACGAGGCGTTGCAGAAGGCGATGGAGGTCTTCTGGGCGCGCGGCTACGAGGCTACGTCCATGCGAGATTTAGTCGGGCACATGGGCATCAACCGCCAGAGCCTCTACGACACCTTCGGCGACAAGCACGCGCTCTACTTGCAGGCGCTCGACCGGTATCGCGAAGTCGAGGGGCGAAAGATGTTTGAGCTGCTGGAACAGGCGGGCTCCGTCAAGAAGGCCCTGCGGCAGTTGTTCGAGGGCGTCGTCAAAGGCTCGCTCTGCGGCGGCGAGCGACGCGGGTGCTTCATGGGCAACGCCATGTCGGAACTGGCGGGGCGCTGCCCGAAGACCGCCGACAAGGCGCGCCGCAATCTGGCGGCGGCGGAGAAAGCCCTGCACCGCGCGCTCGTGCGCGGCAGGGAGTCGGGCGAGATCAAAAACGGGCGCGACCCGCGCGCCGTCGCGCGCTTCCTCTACAGCAGCCTGCAAGGCTTGCAGGTGATGGCGAAGGCGACGCAGGATCGCAAGCTGCTCGGAGACGTCGTGCGGGTCACGCTCTCCGTGCTCGATTAAAAATTTTGCCGTGTTCTGGAACGCTTGTTCCAAAACACGGGTTGACGGATGCTCACAGTGAGCCAGCAAAGGAGACGGGAAAGTGGCAACGCTATTTGATCCGATGGCGATCGGCGAGATCGAGTTAAGTAACCGCGTCATCATGGCGCCGATGACTAGGAGCCGCGCGGACGACGAAGGCGTGCTGCCCTTGTACGTCGCCGAATACTACCGCCAGCGCGCTTCCGCCGGGTTGATCATCACCGAGGCGACGAACGTCTCGCCGATGGCCCGCGGCTACGTCCGCACGCCGGGCATCTATACGACGGCGCAGATCGAG
>JBJMGS010000330.1:0-9736 GCA_045807785.1 Pyrinomonadaceae bacterium | reverse complement strand
TGCGATCCCGCACGCGGACAGCTTCTCCTTCACGGCGCGCGGCGCCGAGTGGGTCACACACGAGTGGCTGACCGAACTCGTGATGTACGCCACTTACAAGTTGTCTGACTGGGACGGGCTCGTCGTGCTGTTCTCACTCCTGATGACGGCGGCGCTGTGGCTCGCTTATCGCCGCGCACTGCTGCGCGGCGCACACAACTACGTGGCTTGTGCGGCGACACTCATCGGCGCGCTCGCCACCGCGCCGATCTGGGGCGTCCGCCCGCAGATGATCTCGTTCCTCTTCACGAGCGTCTTCATCTTCGCCCTCGAACGTGACCGGCGCGACGAGCACCCACACCCGGCGAGCGGGCAAGACTCTGGCGCGCGCCGTCGCAGGCTGTGGCTGATGGTGCCGCTGATGCTCGTCTGGGTGAACATGCACGCGGGCTTCGCGCTCGGGCTGGCGGTCATCGCGCTCTTCGGCGCGGGCATCGCGCTCGACGAGTCGTTAGGGCCGGAGGCCGCGCGGCTGAGACGAATCTGGGTCAGCGTCAGACCCCTGTGCGCCGTCTTCGCGGCGTGCATCGCGGTCGTGCCTTTGAACCCGAGCGGCTTCCGGCTCTTCTCGTACCCGTTCGAGACGATCAACTCACACGCGATGCAGAAGTACATCGCCGAGTGGCTCTCGCCCGACTTCCACCAGACAAACGCGCACGCCCTCGCGCTGCTGCTCTTCGCCACCTTCGTGGCGCTCGCGCTGTCGCCGAAGCGCGTCAGGACGGGCGAGCTGCTCTTGCTCTGCGTCTCGGCTTACGCGGCGCTGCGCGCCTGGCGCAACATCCCTTTCTTCGCGCTCGTCGCCGTCCCCGTGCTCGCCGAACACGCCTGGAGTTTGATCCAGAGTCGCGTGTGGGCTCGACGCGGCGCGGCGAAGAAGAGAGACGCAGGGACACAAGCGACCGTCGTGATCGCGTTGAACGCCGCGCTGCTCGTCCTGCTGCCGCTCGGCTTATGCGCGGCGCGCGTGGCGAGCGTCGCGCGCAGTCAGCAGTCGGTCGAGGCGAAGGAGTATCCGGCGGCGGCGGTCGAGTTCCTGCGCGCGCACAGAGACGCGGGGAAACTCTTCAACGCTTACGGCTGGGGCGGCTACATCATTTGGAAGCTCTACCCAGATCGCCCCGTCTTCATCGACGGGCGCGCGGACGTTTACGGCGACGCGATGATCGAGGAGTACCTGAGCGCCGAGAACGGCGAGCAGACGTGGCGCGCGACGCTCGACGCGCATGATGTCCGTACCGTCTTGATCCGACCCGACACGGCGCTCGCGAGCCTGCTGCGCGAGGACGCGGGTTGGAAGAACGTTTACGAAGACAAACAGGCCGTCATCTTTTTTAGGAATTAAGCGGGGCCGAGCGGCGAAGGATGTTTCGCATGAACCGTCGTTACCAGTCGTTGAATCCGCGCGCGCCTCTGACAACCGCGGGCGACAAGAGGTTAAGTCGTTGCCGACGCAAAGTTTGATCGGGAATTTCCATCGCGAGTGAGTGCGCCACGCGCCCTCAAGTTGTCGCCGCAGGGTAACAAGGCGAACGACCGAAATCGGCAAGGAGCCAGCGAAAGCTGGCTTTTTTCGCGTCTGCGCGCCGTGGCACGCGCCTTGACATAGGGGAAGCGTGTCCGACGTCAGGCGATTCGCAGGAGTGGCAGCCGGGATCGCAGAGGCGGGCGGAGAGTCAGGTCGGAAATTTCGAGAAGGAGCACAACACGATGATCAAGAAATTCTTTCAGGACGAGACCGGGTTGGAGCTGTCCGAGTACGCCGTCGCGGCGGCGCTCGTGGCTCTCGCGGTGATCACGGCGTTCACGACGCTGGGCACCAACATCGGCACGAAGATCACGAACCTCGCCGCCAAGATCGGCACCTAACGCGCCGCTCATCTAGCGCCGACCGTCACCCCAACCACCCCAACTAAAGGAGCAAAGAAAATGATTAAGCGATTCATGAAAGACGAGACGGGTTTGGAACTGTCCGAGTACGCCGTCGCCGCCGCGCTCGTGGCGCTCGCCGTCATCACGGCGTTCACCACGCTGGGCACGAACATCGGGGCGAAGATCAACAACCTCGCCACCAAGATCGGCGCGTAAGGTCTGACCGCCAACGCAACCACCGAACGAAGGAGCAAAGACATGTTGAAGCGATTCATGAAGGATGAGACCGGGCTTGAGCTGTCCGAGTACGCCGTTGCGGCAGCTCTCGTGGCGCTGGCGGTGATCACGGCTTTCACCACGCTCGGCACCAACATCGGCTCGAAGGTGAACAACCTCGCAGGCAAGATTGTCGCCACCCCGTAACACGCTCGCGCCCGACGAGACGCACGCGAGAGAGGAGCACGAAAGATGATTAAGAGGTTCTTACGCGACGAGACGGGTCTGGAGCTTTCGGAGTACGCGGTCGCCGCCGCGCTGGTCGCGCTCGCCGTCATCACGGCGTTCACCACGCTCGGCACGAACATCGGGACGAAGATCACCGATCTCGCCACGAAAATCAGCGGCACCCCCTGACCCGCCGAAAACGAGGGAAGGCGCGCCCGCCGCTTGGACGCGCCTTCCCCAACTTCTTTCGCACACGCGGCGCGGCACAAACTTTTAACGACGCCCCGCAAGTTATCACACGCTTATTCAAGTCAGACTTATAACCAAGGCCATGTTCGACGCTCTCACCATTGTGAACTACGCGCTGCTCGTCCCGCTGGCAGTGCTCATCACCTATTACGACGCGCGCTACCGGCGCATCCCGAACGCCTTCGTGCTCGCCACGCTCGTGAGCGGCCTGGCGGTCAACTCGTTCTTCGGCGGACTCGCCGGCACGTGGACGAGCGCGGGCGGATGCCTGTTGGCGTTCGTGCTGATGTTCATGTTGCACGTCTTCGGCGCGATGGGCGCGGGCGACGTGAAACTGTTCGCGGCCATCGGAGCGGTCGTCGGCGCGTCGCTCGTCATCCCGACGTTTTTGACGGTTGTCCTTGTGGGCGGTGTACTCGCGGTCGTGACGATGGTCAGGGGCGGGCTGGTGCGGGAGACGTTGTGGCGCGTCGCGCAAATCTTCGTCGGCTTCCTGCCCGGTTGGGAGATGCCGAAGTTCTCCGTCCCGGCGGAGCGACGCCACACCATCCCTTACGGCGTGGCGATCACTTTCGGCAGTCTGATCTCGCTGGCGATCTTCCGCGCGTGAGACGCGCGCTTTCCGGTTTTCGATCTTGGCTCATACCTCGGAGGGGGTTTTAAGAGATGAGGAATAAACGTTTCGTCATTGTGCTCGGCGGCGCGGTCGTCTTCGGTCTGGTCGCGGCCTTGAGCGTGAGCAAGTACCTGTCGAGCGCGCAGGCTTACTCGAAAAACTTGTCGAACGTGGTGGTCGCCAAGATCGCGATCAACCCCGGCGAGAAGATCATCGCCGAGCAGTTGGAATCGGTGCAGTTCCCCCGCGGCGCGACCCCCGACGGCGTGTTTGAGTCCCCCGACAAACTCGTCGGTCGCGTCGCCGTCGTTTCCATCGCCGCGCGCGAGCCCATCACCGACTTCAAGCTCGCGCCGGAAGGCTCGGCGGGCGGCCTGTCGTCAATGATCCCGGAAGGCTACCGCGCGATGACCGTCAAGGTTGACGACGTGGTGGGCATCTCCGGCTTCATCATGCCGGGCGCGCTCGTCGATGTCGTCGTCGTCATCAACCCGGCGGAGAACACGCAGCAAGACCCGATCTCGAAGATCGTCTTGCAGAACATCAAGGTGCTCGCTAACGGGCAGAACATCGACCGTCCGAAGTCGGAGCGCGAGCCCGAAAGCGTCAAGGCGGTGACGTTGCAAGTGACACCGGAGCAGGCTGAGAAGCTTGCGCTCGCCTCGACCGAAGGGAAGTTGCAGCTCGTCATGCGCAACGGCGTCGATCAGGGCGACGAGCAGACCGAGGGCGTCAACAAGCGCCGCCTGCTCGGCGGCGAGCACGCCGCGCTCGTCCCCGACCCCGGCACGATGAAGAGCGAGCAGCCGAAGCCCGCCCAGCCCGTCGTGCGCCACATGGCGCCCGCGAAACCCTTGAAGTCGAGCGAAGAGGCGAAGCCCGCCGCGCCCGCGCCGCCGCCCGCGCCGAAGCACTCGGTCGAAGTGATCGAGGGCACGAAGAAGCGCAGCGTGGATTTCCCACAGTAAGCAATGCGCCGTGAGCAGTGAGCCGACGGAAAAGGCTCACCGCTCGCCGCGACGAACACTGCTCACTGCTTACCGCTTACAGCTTACCGTTTTCAAAGGAGCTTGAATCATGCAGAAGACCCGCCGCAACCTAACCCCCCTGATCGCCGCGCTGATCGGCGCCGCCCTCTTCGGCTTCTCGAGCGTCGCACACGGGCAGCAGGCGACCTCCGTTAGCGCCTCGTTCGTCGACCCGCCGAAGGAGGCGATTGCGATCAACGTGCTCGTCGGTCAGTCGCGCGTCATTAACTTCGACCGTAAGATCGGGCGCTTCTCGGTGTCGAACCCGGACGTGGCGGAGGCGGTGCTCGTCGCCCCCGACCAGGTGCTGGTCAACGGCAAGGCTTTCGGTCAGGTCAACTTCATCGCGTGGGAGAAGGACTCGGGCAAGTTCCTCGTCTTCGACGTGTTCGTCCGCGCGAACCTCTCTCTGATCGACTCGCAGATTCGCGCGCTGTTTCCCAAAGATGACATTCGCCTGAGCCAGGCCAACGGCTCGGTCGTCATCTCGGGAAGCGTGACGAACCCCGTGACGGCGACGCAGGCCGAGCAGGTGGTGAAAGCCGCCGGGTTCCAGACGGTGAACATGCTGACCTCCCCGACGGCGAACAAGGCGCAGGTGCAGTTGCAGGTTCGCGTCGCCGAGGTGAGCCGCACGAAGGCGCGCGAGCTGGCCCCTTCCTACGGCTTCGCGCACAACAACTCGGTCGGCTACCTCAACTCCGGCAACTCGCCGACCTCCATCACGACGAGCACCGTCACAGACCTCGGCGCGTCGTACCTGGCGTCGCTCGCGCCGCCGCTGAACATCCTGCTCGGCAACGGCACCGCCGGGCTGACGGGCTTCCTGCGCGCGCTGAAAAGCGTCGGCGCGATGCGTAGCCTCGCCGAGCCGAACCTGATCGCGATGGACGGGCAGGACGCGAGCTTCCTCGCGGGCGGCGAGTTCCCCGTGCCTATCGTGCAGGGCGGGGGCGACAAGACGGCCGCCGTCACCATCGTGTGGAAGGAATACGGCGTGCGCCTGAACTTCAAGCCGACGATCATTGACGAAGACCACATCCGTCTGGAGATGGAGCCGGAAGTCTCGACCATCGACTTCGCCAACGGCGTCAAGTTCCAGGGCTTCCTCATCCCCGCCTTGAAGACGCGCCGCGCGAAGACGGGCGTCGAACTGCGCGACGGCCAGTCGTTCGCGCTCGCCGGGCTCCTGGACAACAACGAGACGCAGACGTTCTCGAAAGTTCCCGGCATCGGCGACCTGCCCATCATCGGCAACCTCTTCAAGTCGAAGTCGTTCTCGAAGGAAGAGACCGAGCTAATGTTCTTCGTCACGGCGCAGCTCGTGAAGCCCGTCAACCGCGACGACCTGCCGCAGATGAAGGGCATCGACGGCCTGCGCGGCTCGTCACCCCTCGGCATCGAGCCCAAAGGCGAAGGCATCAAGGGCGCGAGCGGCTACTCGACCGGCGCGGCGGCGACCAACGCCACCGACGCCGAGAAGGCTGACGCCGCGAAGGTTGAGACGAAGGCGTCCGAGCAGAACGTGGTCGCGCCTGCCGCGACGACGACTGTGCCCGCGACGACGACGGTCGCGCCCGTGACTGCCGCGCCGAAGGACGCGCCGAAGGCTGACGCGACCAAGAGCGAGGCGACGAAGACCGACGGCTCGAACTCAGCCGCGCAGCTCCCCGTCCGCAGAGGCGTCAACGATCTGCTGTCCATGCCAAGTGTCGCGCGCGTCGCGCCGCCGCCGAGTCAGCACTGACTCGGGCGCGTGTGAATCAGGCGGGGCCGGGCGCGCGGCCCGCCCCGCCGAAAAAAAACTGATTGATCGAAGAGCGTCGAACGAGAAGGAGGGGAGAGATGAGAATTTCATCCGGCAGTCAACAGCAGGGGCGGTGGGGCGAGCGTGGCTCGGTCCTCGCCATCAGCGCGTTCGGAATGCTTGCCTTCCTCCTCGCCACGGGCTTGTGCATCGACATCAGCCATTTCTACCTCGTCAAGACGGAGTTGCAGAACGCGGCGGACGCGGCCTCACTCGCCGGGGCGCAAGCCTTGAACGGCGACGACGGCGGCGTCAAGAAGGCGGTTGATCAAGCCGTCCAGCAGTTGAACAAGTACGAGTTCAACAAGACGAACATCACGATCCCGCGCACGAGCGTCACCTTCTCGCGCAACTTGAACGGCACCTACGTTGACGAGGCTTCGGCGAAGCTCGACGCGCCCAACATCCGCTTCGTCAAAGTCTCGATCCCGCCCGTCGCCGTCAACACGACCTTCGCCGCGCCCGTGCTCGGCACGTCGCGCAACCTGACGGCGGACGCGACCGCCGGGATGAGCGTCGCGCTCAACACCTTCTGCGACTACATCCCCGTCACGGCGATTGACGCCGATGCGGTCTATTTCACGCCCGGCAACACCTACACGATCCGCCGACCGCCGGGCGGCGCGGTCTCGCCCGGCAACTATCAGATTCTCGCCATCGACGGCGCGGGCGCGTCGGACGACCGCATCGGTCTCGGCAAGGGCGTGCGCAACTGCATCGGCGCGGGCAACTACGTGCAGACGAAGCCGGGCGTCTCGGCGGGCGCGGTGCGTCAGGGCATCAACACGCGCTTCGGCGATTACGGCGGGGGGCTCGACCCGACAGACTATCCGCCCGACGAGAACGTCAAAGAGAACATCACCTATCAGCAGTACCTCGACGCGCAGCAGCAGCTCGACGCGGGCGCGAGCCCGAACGCGTTCACTTTCCAGGCGCCGTCGCGCGGCACGCCCGTGCGCAACCGCCGCGTCGTGCTCATCCCGATCATCAAGGAGAGCGAGTTCAACAACGGGCGCGACTCGGTGATGATCGACCGCTTCGCCGCTTTCTTCCTCCAGACCGAAGTCGGTAACGGCAACGGCGGCGACATACAGGCTGAGTACATCGGTCTGCGCACCGTGCTCGGTCGCGGCGGCTACGACCCCGCCGGCGGCAAGCCGAGCCCGGAACTGACCATCCCTGTGCTCTACAAGTAGAGAGGTGAAGAGATGCGCGTGCGTGTGAAGACAAGACGCGGCTGGGGGACGTTCACGATGTTCCGCCTGACGAAGCGCCTGCGGCGCGACGAGCGCGGCACGCAGTTGGTCGAGCTGGCGCTGGTCGCCCCGCTCATGCTGATGCTCATGGGCGCGACCGCCGAGTTCGGGCGCTTCTTCTATACCTACTCGACACTCGCGAAGGCGACGCGCGTCGGCGCGCGCTACCAGATCAGCCAGGCGCCGGGGACGAACTTCGCTCTGACGAAGAACCTCGTCGTCTATGGCAACACGGCGGGCACGGGCACGCCGGTTTTGACCGGGTTGACGACCGGGAACGTCTCGGTCGTCGAGAACAAGAACGCAGGGGGCGCGGTGCAGACCGTCTCGGTGAGCATCAGCGGCTACGGCTACCAGCCCGTCTTCGATCTCGGCAAGCTGACGAAGAGCGCCACGCTCTCGCTCGCCGTCAACGTCGCGCCGAGCAGCACGATGCGGCAGTTGGTTCAGTGAAGTTGACGGCACAGACTCGAACGGGGAGGAGCTGACGATGAGACGAGTGATGAACACGAGACGAAGCGAGCGCGGCGCGGCCATCGTCGAGTTCGCCGTCGCCGCGACCGTCTTCCTGACGCTCACCTTCGGCGTCCTCGAACTCGGACGCCTCCTCTGGGTGCACAACGCGCTGACGGACGCCACGCGGCGCGGCGCGCGCTACGCCGTCAACCAGCCGCAGACCGCCGTGGACGCGATCAAGAACATGACCGTCTATGGCAACACGGCGGGGACGGGCACGCCCCTCGTCAGCGATCTGACGCCCGCGCAGGTCAACGTCACCTACAGCGGCTTCGGGATCGGCACGGGCACGGTCAAGGTCGAGGTACAGGCTTACGACTTCCGCTTCGTCCTGCCCTTCGTCGGCACCACCATTCGGATGCCCGCCTACAGCACCACGCTCACCGGCGAGAACTCCGGCTGGGTGCCCAATCCGATTTGAAGATAGCTGTTAGCTGTTAGCGATTAGCCATTAGCTAACAGCCGATAGCAAGTCGCTCACAACCGACAGCAACCACCGACAAGCAACAGTCAACAACCAACAGGCTAAAAGCCAACGACAAAAGAGCTAACAGCTAATCGCTAACAGCTAAGAGCTAATCATGAACCCCCTAACCTTCATCATCCTCAGCGACGGGCTCGACTCGCTCAAGGAACTGCGCGGCACGCTCTCGGCCTGCGAAGAGACGCGCCTGCTGGTCGCGGGCGACGACGCCGAACAGGTCTATCCCGAAATCGCGCGGCTCAAGCCGAACGCGGCGGTCGTCACGCTCGGCGCGCACCCGGAAGCCGATCTGAAGATCGTCGAGCGCGCCGCGGCGGAATGCCCGCGCACGGCGATCATCTGCGCCTCGCGCGACGCCTCGCCCGATCTCATCCTGCGCTCGCTTCGCGCGGGCGCGCGCGACTTCTTGCGCCTGCCCGTCCGCCCGGAAGAGTTCCGCACCGTGCTCGAACGCACCGCGGAGTTCTGCGCCGCGCAGGTGGAAGCGCCGAAGAAGCGCGGTCGCGCCGTCAGCGTCTTCTCGTCGAAAGGCGGCTGCGGCACTTCGTTCATCGCGACGAACCTCGCCGCCGCGACGGGCGCTTCGACTGTGCTCGTCGATCTCAACCTACAGGCCGGCGACCTCTCGCTCTTCCTCGGCGTCGAGCCGAAGTATTCCATCGCCGACCTGGTCGAGAACCGCGCGCGTGTGGACGACACGCTACTGAAGAGTTACCTCGCGCCGCACAACTCGAAGCTCTCGCTGCTCTCGGCGCCGCGCGAAGCCGACCTCGCCGACGACATCGAGCCGGAGCACATCTTTGAGGTGATGGAAATCTTGCGCGAGCGTTTCGACTACGTCGTCATCGACCCGCAGCACACCTTCGACTCGATCACGCTCGCCGCGCTCGATCAGTCCGACGAGATCGTGCTCGTCTTAACGCTCGACATCCCGGCGGTGCGCAGCACGCAGCGCGCGCTGCAAATCTTCGACCGGCTCGGCTACCCGCGCCATAAAATCCGCATCGTCGTCAACCGCTGGTCGAAGCAGATCGAGCTTGACATCAAGCAGGTCGAAAGATTTTTGGGCGAGCAGGTCGTCGGCTACGTGCAGAGCGACTACAACACGGCGGTCAATTCGATCAACCTCGGCCAGCCGCTCGTCGAGAGCGAGCCCACGTCGCGCATCGCCACGGAGATTCGCCAGATCGCTGCGGGCATCACGGGCGTCGCCGCGCCTGCGACCGTCACCGCGCCGCGTCGCACGGCTTGGCAGTCGATCTTCGGTCGCGCCGTGGGCAAGACCTCGACCGGCGAACTCAACGCGCGCATCGGCAAAGTCGCCGTGTGACGGCGACGATCTGAGATTTGACATCACGAATCTGAGATTTCAGATTTCACACCGGCAGGGCGGAAACGAACAGTATGTCATTACGCGAGAGACTC
>JBJMGS010000329.1:0-5058 GCA_045807785.1 Pyrinomonadaceae bacterium | reverse complement strand
CTGGCGAAGAGATCACCCTCGACTACGAGTACACGCTCCACTCCGACAAAAAAAAGTGCCGCTGCAAGGCTCAGACTTGCAGGGGCACGATCAACGATCCGCGTAAGTCGTAAATCGTCAACCGTCAATCGTCAATCGTGGTTGAATCACGGCGCGGCTTGAGCGTGATCATTCAAGCCAGGCAGCTCATTAACCGCGATTCACGATTCACGATTAGCGATTCACGGCTCACGACTCACGGCTTTGCACGGCGAGTTGTGCCTCCGTCAGCACGTTGTTGACCATGAGGGTGAGTCGCTGCGCCTCCGTGTGGATGAAAGCGGCGAACTCGCGCGCCTCGCCGGAGACGGAGTCGTCCTGCATAAGCAGCTCGGAGAAGCCGTTGATGCTCGTCAGCGGGGTGCGCAGCTCATGCGAGAGGCTGGAAATTTTCTCGGCACGCTCGGTCTCCGCCTCATACATCCGCATGACTTCGTGGAAGGGATGGTCGGGGAAGAACGACGGCGCGCGCTGCACGCCCTGGCGCGTGAGCAGCCGGTCGATGATCCAGAGCCGGCGCACGAGGACAAAGAGCGCGACGACGAGCGCCGCGACCGAGATGAAGATCGGCAGCGTCGGCGGCAGCGTCGCGGGCAACCGCCCCAGGTTGCCCAAAACTTGCAGCACGAGCGCCGCGAGCACGAAGACCGCGACGCAGACGTAGAGCAGTTTAACGACGAACTGTTTCGAAGATGGTTTCAAGGTTCGAAAGGGGCGGGTGGGCTGTCTTCAGGTTTGAGCCGCGGGCGCAGCGCGATTTCAGTATAACCGATTGGCTTGCGCCCGTGGCAAGTTAAATCTTCGCTTCTCGCGGCGGCGCGCGCGGTCAGAGCGAGGCTAAGGCTTCGAGCAGCGCTGCTTCCTCTGCGGCGGCGACCGTGCGCAGGTCAATCACGACGCGCTCGCCGAGGATGCGCGCGACCACTGGCGGGTCTGTTTGCCGCAGCCGCGCGTCGAGCGCCGAGGCCGACAGCCGCGCGTGCGTGAGGGCGATGAGGGCGGTCGCGGGGTGCGTCGTCGGGGCTGAGCCGCCGCCGACCGCCGACTCGCCGGGGACGATCTCAAGCGACAACTCGCCCGCGTCGCGTCGCGCGCGGCGGACGAGCGAGCGCGCCCGCCGTTCGATCTCTTCGCGCGTGGCGGCGAGCATCCGCAGGGCGGGGACTTCCCGCAAGTGTGCGCCGCGCCGGTACGCGTCGAGCGTGGCTTCGAGGGCGGCGAGCGAGAGTTTGTCGGCGCGCAGCGCGCGGTAGAGCGGGTGGCAGCGGCACTCCCGGACGAGCGCGCGCCGCCCGACGACGCAGCCCGCCTGCGACGCACCGAGCAGCTTGTCGCCGCTGAAGCTGACGACATCCGCGCCGTCTTTGATCGAGTCGGAGACGACGGGCTCACCGTCCAGACCTTGATAGCTGAGATCGACGAGCGCGCCCGATCCGGCATCTTCGTAGAGCGGCAGCCCGCGTGCGTGCGCCAGCGCGGCGAGTTCGGACAGGGAAAGCGTCGCGGTGAAGCCGACGATGCGGTAGTTCGAAGGGTGGACGCGCACGACGGCGCGCGTGCTCTCCGAGATGGCGCGCTCATAGTCGGAGAGTTTCGTCCGGTTCGTCGTGCCCACCTCGACCATCGTCGTGCCCGACTGAGCCATCACTTCCGGCACGCGGAAGTCGCCGCCGATCTCGACCAACTCGCCGCGCGAGACGATTGCCTCGCCGCCGCGCGCGAGCGCCGTCAGGACGAGCAGCGCCGCCGCCGCGCAGTTGTTGACGACGAGCGCGTCCTCCGCCCCTGTGAGTTCGGCGAGGAGTTGTTCGGCGCGCGCGCCGCGCCGACCGCGCGCGCCCGACGCGAGATCGTATTCGAGCGCGCAGTAGCCCGCGGCTTCCTCTGCGACGGCGCGACGCGCGGGATCGGAGAGCGGCGCGCGCCCCAGATTCGTGTGCAGGATGACGCCCGTCGCGTTGATCACGCGGCGCAAGCCCGCCGCCCCGTCCCGCTCGACCCGCGCCGCGAGCCGCCTCACGGCCTCAGCCAGCAGTGACGCGCGAGAATGCCCGCCGTTCAAAGTTCCCGGCGCGCGCGCGCGCAACTCCTCGCGTAACTCTTCCGTCACCGAGCGGGCTAGCATCGTCAGACGGCCGTGGCTCGCGCGCCCGCGCGCGGGAGCGTCGGCTTCGGCGGCGCGCAGCACCTCGTCAATCGAGGGCAGCGCGCGCAGCGGGTTCGATGGGGAAGAACTGTGAGCCATTAGCGGTTAGCGATTAGCTGTTAGCTCTTAGCAGCTAGGAGGACAAAAGTGTGACCGTCGCGTGCCATTCTACGCCAAGCGCGGGCGAACCGTTAGTCAAGCTGTCTGGCTAACAGCTAACAGCTAACAGCTAACAGCTAACAGCTATTTTTATTGACACCCTCGCGCCCGAACCTTTATGGTCGAAATGAGGCGCTCAGCCTACAGGGGGCGCGTCTAAGGAGGCTTAAAGGAAGACCGTGGCGAGGGAGAACGCATTCGGGCGGCGCTTGAGGGAGAGCGAGCGTGTGCGGCACGCTGCCGAGGCGCGTCAGGGACAGAAGAAAACTGTGCTCCTGCACGAGCTACCGCCGTCCATTGACGATCAACTCATCCACCTCGAAGAAGACCTCCGCCGGCTCAAGATCGAGTACGACATCTTTTTCAACGGCGCGGCGAAGCGCCCGCCCTTCGACACGAAGAGCCGCGTCGAGATGTTCATCAAGCGCGTCGGCGACGAGCGCAAGCTGACCTTCGCCCAGCGCTACCGCTACAACTCACTCGTCGCCCGCTACGTCGCGCTGCGCGACCTCTGGCGGCGCAACGTGCAGGAGCGCGAAGAGGGACGCGACCCGCTCGCCGCCGCGCGCGCCGCGCTCGGCAAGCCGCGCGAGCAGGCTGAGAGGAAGCGGCATGCCAGCTTCGTCTGCGCCGACGCGCGCTCCGACAAAGCGGCGGTGAAGAATCTCTACGACGCGCTGCTGGAGGCGAAGAAGAACTGTGGCGAGCCGGTGGAAGATCTCTCCTTCGCCAAGTTTCACCGGATGATCGCGTCGAAGACCGACGCGCTCAAAGAGCGCCTGGGCTGCGAGCGCGTGCGCTACTCGATCTACACCGAGGCGGGGCACGTCAGTTTCAAGGCGAAGGCGGACAGCTAGCGGAAGACGTTAGGCAGCTAAAATCCGAAGGCGCGGCGTTGATGCACAACGCCGCGCCTTCGGATTTTTTGCCCCGGAGGCGTTCGCCGCCCGCGAGGTCTTAGTCTTGCGCTTCCCGGCTCCGTAGCAGTCCGGCAAGCGGTCAGTGGCTTTCCAAACGAAAGCTGGGGAGATCTACACCTTCGTCACGTTCTCCGCCTGCGGCCCCTTCGGACCCTGCGTGACCTCGAACTCGACGGTCTGACCCTCTTCGAGCGTCTTGAAGCCGTCGCCCTGGATGGCGGAGTAGTGGACGAAAATGTCCGAAGAGCCGGGCTGTTCGATGAAGCCGTAGCCCTTCGCGTTGTTGAACCACTTGACCTTACCGGTAATTCTAGACATAGCAGACGAATCCTCCTAACGATTCGGTTAAAGGCTGGGGAAGAGAAACAGCGTCCTTCCGCGCCGGAGTTGACGTTTGAGCCGGGTTGCGTTGGTTCTTGGGGAAGACGCGCCCCGTAGAGGCTGCCAAAGAAAAGAGCCCGCACCCGGCGAACCGCACTCTCTAGAGAAGCGCTGTGATCACCGAACGCGGGCCCTACTACTTATGGAAAACTCATTGCCTTACTTCTAAAGCGGTCGCAGGACTGAGGTTAAACCGAAGCCTGCGTAAAACGACGGCGCATACTAAGCGATGCCCCGTGAGACTGTCAAGGAGAAAATACTTTAATTCTAGGGCTTCGCCGCGTCCTCGACTGCTGATTCCGCCTGCCCCGGCAGGTACGCCAGCGGGTTGACCGACTCGCCGTTGATGCGCACTTCGTAGTGCAGGTGCGGGCCCGTCGAGCGACCCGTCGAGCCGACGAGACCGACGAGCTGACCCCGCGCGATCTCCTGCCCGACCATGACTTCGAGCTTCGAGAGGTGCGCGTAGCGCGTCGTCAAGCCGTCGCCGTGTGCGACCTCGACCATCTGCCCGTAGCCGCTCTGCGTGCCCGCGAAAACAACCGTGCCGTTCGCCGCCACGACGACCGGCGTGCCGCGCTCGGCGCGTATGTCCTGACCCGGATGGAACTCGAAAGAGGAGCCGCCGAAAGGGTTCCGCCGCCCGCCGAAGCCGTCCGTCATCTCGCCCGTGACAGGCCAGATCGAGGGGATGCGCGACTTCTCGCGTATCGCGCTCTCGAAGGTCTTCAACTGCGCTTCGAGCTGCACGGCGCGCGCTTCGACCAACGCGATCGAAGCCTCGTCCATGACGAGCAGCGGGCCGCCCGCGCCGCGCTCGCCGGAAATATTCTCTTCGGTGACGCCCGACATCTCGGCGAGACGGCGCGAGGCGTCTTCGATGGCGTCCACGCGATCCTTGAGCTGTTCGAGCTTCTGTCGCTGCTGCTCGTTCTCACCGCGCAGGCGGGCGTTTTCGCGCTCGACGCGCAGGTGCGTCGCCTCGCGGTACATGCCGATGAGTCCGTAGGCGGCGGCGCACAGGACGAGCGCCGCGAGCACGGGCGCGACTTTGAGCCAGCGTTTATGAATGCAGATGCGACGGATGCGAGAGCGTGAGCGCGAGGTGTGTGCGACGATGAAAGTATAAAGTCTGTCGTCTCTCTTCATCGGGGAAGTGTCTCCCGGCTTTCGTCCGCGCCCGAAAAAATAAGTAGGACGGCGCGCAGAGAAAGCGTGCAAAGGCACTGCCAGCCCGTGGGCGACGGTGCGAATGAAACCACGATTGGGGGCTTCTTATTTAGCTGAACCTGCCTGAAGTATGGCAGTCGGCGGCATTGACCTTGAGGATCGTTTACCCTTCAGCACGCCGATTGACCTGTACAAGGGGCTGAACCCTAACACACGCCCCGGCGGAATTGCAAACGCGCGAGG
>JBJMGS010000328.1:0-2126 GCA_045807785.1 Pyrinomonadaceae bacterium | reverse complement strand
GCCGCGTGCGAAGGAGATCACGTCCACGCGGCCCACCCTAGCGACCGCGGACGCCGGCGTCGGCCACCTCGTTTCCCGCTGCGTCGTAGGCGATGACGCGGTACGGCGCACCCGGAACGGGGCCCGGCCCCTTGCCGATCTTCGCCGACGGCGGCAGCTCTGCGAGGAAGACATCGCCGCCGAGGGCCGCGTCGGTCGCGCGACCGTCGGCCGCGACGAGCGCGACGCGAACGACACCGCTGCCGGGCCTCACGGCGCCTTCGAGCAGGTTGTCGTAGCTGCCGTCGTGCAGCGCCGACTCACGGCCGAAACGGAGCAACGGGCCGCCGCGCCACTCGTCCGGCCCTGCGCACTGGCCCCCGCCCATCTGCTGCGGCGGCGTGCCTGCCGGCGCCTGGAACGTGCACGTGCCGCCGAGCGGATTCGGCGCCTGCCAGACGGCGATCGTGTCGCCGGCAGCGAACGTTCCGAACGCCTTCGTCAACGTCAGGCTGGCGACCTGGTGCGCCTTCTCCAATTCCGGTTGGTACTCCTCCGGCGACGGCTCGTCACATCCTCCGGGCTCGCCGAGGTCCCCGCCGCCGGCCCATTGGCTGCCGGGCGCGATGCCGACGTAGACGCACGCCCGGCGGATCGCGGCGCCCGCGCCGTCGAGGATCGCGACGTCGCCGTGGCGCTTGTCGAGTGCGGCCCACTTCGCCCGTGGGACGTCGAGCAGATAGAAGCCGCCGCGCTCGAGCGGCACGCGGCCGAGGCCGACACCGGAGAGATCGAGCGCCGCCGCGCCGGCATCGGTGATCCGGCCGTAGGCGATCCAATGCGAATCGTCGGCGCGCGTCATGTACGCGCTGCCGGTGCCGTCCTCGCGAACTGGGGTGCTGTCGCACGACGAGCCCATGCCGCGGCCGTTCGCGAGGAAGAGGCTCATGCAGAAGCCGCCGCTCTTCGTCGCGACCGCGACGAGCGCCGCGTCGTCGTTGCGCGCGACCGTCGCCTTCTTCGAGAGATCGATGTCGATCAAGCCCTTGTTCTCGTCCATCGCGCTCCGCACCTGGTCCGGCTGGACCACCGGCGCGGCTCCTGTCCACCAGTCGTCGTATGTCCCGGCGATGCCGACGCCGGTCACGAGCACGGCCAGTGCAGCCGCCGCCGTGGCTGCGAAGCGCCTCACGCGCCGCCGCGTGGCGTCGCGGTGCACGGCCGTGCGCAGCTCGTCGAGTAGTGCAGCGGTGTCGATCGTCATGGTGCACTCCTTCCGATCTGCGTTCTCAACGTTCCGAGTGCGCGGAAGACGCGCGTGCGCGCTCCCTCCGGCGTCAGGTCGAGGCGGTCCGCAATCTCCGCGTACTCGAGGTCGTCGACGACGCGCAGCTCGAGCGCTTCCGGAATCGGGCCCAACTCCGCAACCTGCTGCTCTGCTGCCAGGCGGTCGACGACCGCGGCCGCGGTGTCCTCTTCCGGCACGGGCAGGCCGAGCCGCAGGCGTGCGCGACGCTCGATCGCGCGGTCGCGGTAGACGCGGCGGACGAGATTGCGCGCGATGCCGAAGAGCCACCCGCGCGCGTCGCCGTCGCCCGGGTCGCGAAAGCGACGGCACGAGAACCACGCTTCCGACAGCGTCTCGGCGAGGAGCTCGCTCGCGAGCGCGTCGTCGTGCACGGTCGCGCGGAGCCAGCCGGCGAGCGCCTCCGAATGTCGCCGGCAGACCTCGACGAACGCGTCGGGGTCGCGGCGCGAGCGGCGGAGAAGCGAGGCGTCGGTCTCGGCCATTGCCCCACCATGCCACTGCGCCGCCGGCGCGTTTCAGCCCAGCGTGGCGAGACCCGCTTCGAGATCCCGCGGCTCGTAGCCGAGGTCGCGGCGGGCCTTCGCGTCCGTCGCCCAGTAGGTGACGCCGTCCGACGCCGAGATCAGCTCGCGCAGGTTCGGGCCGGTGCTCGGCAAGCTCATGGGCTTCCCGCCCAACTTCAAGGAGCTGATCTCGGCGTCGGACGGCGTCACCTACTGGGCGAAGGACGACAAGGCCCGCCGCGAGCTCGGCTACGAGCCCCGCTCGACGGAGGACACCGTGCGCGACAGCTTCACGTTCTTCCGCGCCGTCGGCCTCTTCGAGCGCGGCGTCAAGG
>JBJMGS010000327.1:0-9633 GCA_045807785.1 Pyrinomonadaceae bacterium | reverse complement strand
GTATTCGCCGAGAGCCAGGGGAAGCGCGCCTCGTGCCGCGCCTTCTCCAAAACGGGGAGACCGAAGTTGTACTCGTGGTTGCCGACCGCCATCGCGTCGTATGAGAGCGCGTTCATCGCGAGCATCATCGGGTCGGGCGGCGCGTTGTCCATCTTGTTGTGGACGTATTCGAGCGGCGTCCCCTGAATCGTGTCGCCAGAATCGACGAGCAGCGTCCCCCCCGGATTCTCTTTGCGCGCCGCGCGGATGATCGTCGCGGCTTTCGCCAAGCCGCGCGCGTCCAGCTTGTTCGTGTAGTAGTCAACGGGCAACACGTTCCCGTGCAGGTCAGTCGTCGCGAGGATCGTCACCCACGCGCGCTTCGTCGGGCTGGTTTGATTTTGCGCGGGCGCGGGAGTCGAGAGAAAAGCGAGCGCGACGAGAAGAGCGACGTAGAGTAACTTCGATGTGTTGTGTCTGGTCATGAACGATGGCTCTTAAAAACTTGGCGTCTTGGCGTCTTGGCGTGAGGTTAATTTCTCATGCCAAGACGCAAAGTGAAGGCGGGCCGTCTTCAGCGGGCTTCGTAAACTTCGACGGCAGCAACGCCCGCGACCGTGCCCTCGTAAACTTTGGGGAAACGCGCGCGCACCTCGTCCATCTTGTCGCGGTTCTCGAAGTAGGTGCGCCCGCGCTGGATGATGAAATAGGCGGGGCGCGGGGCGTCTTCGAGCTTAAACTCCGTGTCGGAGAGGACGCGCGAGTTGATGTCCGTGCGCTGGAACTGTGGCAGATAGTAACCGACGACGCCGGGCGTCTCGTGGACAATGGTCGCGCCCTGCGGCGCGCGCTCCGAGACGAACTTGAGCGCCTCGCGCAGGCCGTCGTCATAGAACTCGTCGTGCGGGAAGTAGTAGCCCGCGCGATCCATGCCAAGCGCGTTCGTGTACATCGCGAAGTGCGGGCGGCTCTGGTACGCCGACCACGCGGGCAGCGCGATGACGACGAGGAGCACGAGCGCGGACGCGGCGCGTGCGGGCGCGAATAGCCCCGCGCCCTGCCTGAGCATCGAGAGACGGCGCAGCAGCGCGACGACGCCGACCGCCGCGAGCATGTAGACGAAGGGCATCAGAGAGAGCGTGTAGCGCAGCCACTTCGCGCCGAAGATCGAGTAGGGGATGATCCAGAGCAGGAACATCAAGAGCACGAACGCCGCGCCCGGCTCGCGCCAGCGCCGCGCGCAGACGACAAAGCCTCCGACCATTGCGGCGAGCACGGGCAGCGGCAGTTTGATCGCGAGGAAGAGCAGGTAGAAGTAGAAGGGCGTGCCGAAGGGCGTCGAGGAGACATGGTTCGCGTAGAGCGTCGTGCCCATCAGATAGCCATGGTGCGTCAGCAGTTGCTCGCTCGAATAGGTGTTGATGTAGTGCCACGTCTGCGGCAGCAGGATCGCCGGGTTGACGACGAGAAACACCGCCAGCATGACGAGGTAGAAACTGAGCGGCGTATGGCCGGCGGGCTCACCCGGCTCGCGCCGCCTGAGCCGCGCGAAGTGGTGGTAGAGCATGTTGAGCCCGAAGTAGTGCGGGAAATATTTCGAGGCGAGCATCAGGCCAAACGACGCGCCGCTGCGCAGGTAGAACCAGCGCTTGCGCCAGGGCTCGAAGCCGCTCGTCTGCTTGGCGCGAATATAGAAGTAGAACGCAAAGAGCATGAAGAAGACGAGCAGCGTGTCTTCCTTACCGATGCGGTTGTAGGTGATCGCGTTGACGCCGAAAGCCCAGAGCGCGGCGGCGGTGAGCGCGGTGTGCCGGTCGAAGAGCGAGAGCGTGAGCAGGAAGAGTGGCAGCACGGTAAGCGCGCCGAAGAGGACGTTGGGAAAACGGAGCGCCGCCTCGTCGCTGATCTGCGTCTCGGCGGAAGCGTGTTCGTTCCACGTCTGTGCCGCTTGCAGCGAGACGAAGACGAGCGTCTTCATCAGCATCGGGTGCTCTGCGTTCGGCGTGATGTCGCCGCGCGAGTAGGCGCGCACGGCTTCGAGCTTGTTGATCTCGTCCTCGGCGAAGCCGACCGCGCCGATACCGACGAGGCGCAAGGTCAGTCCCGCGACGAACAGGAGGGCGAGCGCCGCGACGACCGTCCGGTCCAGCGCCCGAGCCCGCTCGCGCCGCCGCTCGCCCGGCAAGCTGGCCGCGCGGCCACTGACTTTCGTCGCGGCGTTTTCGTGCGCTAACTCGACTGAGCTTTCCAACCCCTCGTCCCCTCGTTGAACTCGTTTTCACGCGGACGGCGCGACGGAGATGAAGTATTAACGAAGCATTACGGATTCCGCGCGGCAAAAGATTCGTTGGCGACTGCGACGCGCGCTGTGACGTCATTCGCCCCTTTGCGCCCCGCCGCAACGTCGCGCGCCGCCGCTTGCGCCTCGCGCGCCGCGCCCCGCACCGTCAAGCCCCGCCGCACGAGCAGCGCGACGCCGACCGCCGTCCAGACGACGACCCTCACCTTGCGCACGATGGCGAGCGTGACGCCGACGTTCTCGCCGAGCCGGAACAGCTTGGTGAACCAGTTCGTCCCCGCCTCGTCCACGCCGAAGCGCATCGGCACGAACTTGAAGACGACGTTGATGACGCGGTTGACGGACTCCAACACGAACGCGGCGAGCCACGTCGGGCGTGAGCCCGTGATGAAGTAAACGGTGGCGAAGACTTCGACGACGCCCGCGAGGTGGAAACAGAATTCGAGCAGCAGGATCGGCAGGAAGCGCGCGCCATGTCGCCCGTAAAACCCGTACACGCGATCTTCGAGCGAGACGAACGACGAGCCGCGCCGCTCGGCGAAGCTCCGCCCCACCCCGCGCGCCGCGAAGAAGTTGACCGCGCCGCTCAAAAATTTCCAGCGCCGGCGGATGACGACGTAAGCCGCCAGCAGCACGACGACGATGCCGCCGAGCGTGGCGTAGCTCACGATCCGCATCTTCGACGGCAGCGGGAAGCTCAGCAGCAGCGCCGCCATCCCGGCGAAGATGAAGAGCGCGACCGAGAGCATGTAGAAGAGGTTTTCGACCGTCAGCGCCGACGCCGCGGCGACGAGCGGCACTCGCTCGCGCACGAGCGCCGCCTTCGCCGGCTCGCTCACCACGATGCCGAGCGGCATCAGGTTGCCGAGCGCGTCGCCGATCAGATATGCCGTGAGTGCGTCGCGAAACTTGAGCGTGTGCGTCGTCTCGAAGCAGCGCGTCCAGGTCAACGCGCGCACGACGGGGCGCACGGCAGAGACGCAGAGGATGACGAGGAAGCCCCAGCCGAGCGCGCTCATCTGCGCCCAGATCAGCGCGGGGCCGGCTTTCCAGACGAAGTAGGCGAAGAGCGCGAGCCCGAGCAGGGAGAAGACGACGCCCACCCCCGTGAACCTGCGCGCTGCCCCCTGTCCTGTCGTCTGTGCGTCCATGCCGCGAGCCGCGGGGCGAGAGTGCCTCAACCTTTCGTCGTTAATCATGCGTCCGCCGGAATCTTTCCCAGCAAGATACGTCATTCCGCCCGCCATCTCAAACTTAACTACGGCACGCGCGGGCTCCGCCGTCCGACGTGTGCGCATCATCGACAGCAACTCTCGCGCCGCCCGGCGACGCGCACCGCGCAAGGGCAAACTCACCACGCGACGCGCCCCGACGCACCCGCCGCGCCGCAAAAATGCGACACATGGCATAAGGCGCGTGAATCGTGAATCGTAAACCGTCAATCGCGGGAACCGTTTTTCTATTCACGATTTACGATTTACGATTCACGGCTTTTGGAGGGTTGACCGCGGGCGCGTCCGTGAGCGATGCTAACGCTTACAAACCGGCTACCTCGTTACACTTATTTTCGCGAAGGGCTTCAAGTTATGAGCACAGCAGCAACCGAACTGTCGAGCGGCTCGCCGCTGACCGTCTATTCCGAGGACGAGCGGATGTTCCGCGCCTCGGTGCGCGAGTTCGCCGAGGGCGAGATACGCCAGCGCGTCGAGGAGATGGACGAGCACGCCAAGATGTCGCCCGAGATCATCAAGCACCTCTTCGACCTCGGCTTGATGGGCGTCGAAACCCCGGAAGAGTACGGCGGCGCGGGCGCGAACTTCTTCACCGCGATCATCGGCGTCGAAGAGTTGTCGCGCGTCGACCCATCGGTGGGCGTCCTGATGGACGTGCAGAACACGCTCGTCAACAACGCGCTCATCCGCTGGGGCTCGCCCGAGCAGAAGAAAAAATACCTGACGCGCCTCGCCGCGAACACGGTCGGCGCGTACGCCCTGAGCGAAGCCGGTTCGGGTTCCGACGCCTTCGCCATGCGCACGACCGCGACGGACGCGGGCGACCACTACCGGATCAATGGGCAGAAGTTGTGGATCACGAACGGCAACGAGGCGGAGATTTTCGTCGTCTTCGCGAACGCCAAGCCCGAAGAGGGCTACAAGGGCATCACCGCCTTCATCGTCGAGAAGGGCTTCGAGGGCTTCTCGGTCGGCAAGAAGGAGAACAAGCTCGGCATCCGCGCCTCTTCGACCACCGAGATCATCTTCGACAACTGCCGCGTGCCGAAAGAGAACCTGCTCGGCGAGTTCGGCAAGGGCTACAAGGTCTCCATCGAGACCCTGAACGAGGGGCGCATCGGCATCGGCGCGCAGATGATCGGCCTCGCCCGCGGCGCTCTGGAAGCGGCGCTCTCCTACACCGCCGAGCGCACACAGTTCGGGAAACCCATCAACAGTTTTCAGGGCGTGCAGTTCCAGCTCGCCGAGATGGCGACCGAGATCGAGGCGGCGCGCCTGATGGTCTATAACGCGGCGCGCATGAAGGACGCGGGCCTCAACTTCGTCAAGGAAGCGGCGATGGCCAAGCTCTTCTCTTCGCGCGTCGCCGAGAAAGTCTCGTCCAAAGCGATTGAACTCTACGGCGGCTACGGCTTCGTCAAGGACTACCCCGTAGAGAAGTTCTGGCGCGACTCGAAGATCGGCGCGATCTACGAGGGCACCTCCAACATGCAACTGCAAACCATCGCCAAGCTCATCACGAGCGGCAAGTAGCGGCGGGCGCGCGACGTGGAACGGGAAGAGATCAGACAGTGTCTGGAAGAGTTGAACGACGAGCTGCGCGCCATGAACGTCAAGGGCGAGGTCTGTCTCTACGGCGGCGCGGTGATGTGCATAGTTTATGACGCGCGACCGAGCACGAAGGACGTTGACGCGGTCTTCAAGCCGACGCGGGAGATCAGGGAAGCTGCCGCGCGCGTCGCTGCTGCGCACGATTTGCCAGAGGATTGGCTAAACGACGCGGTGAAAGGCTTCGTTGTGCCACATTCGCAGCGCGTGCTCTTTGACTTGTCGAACCTGAAAGTTTTCGCGCCCGATGCCGACTACCTGCTGGCGATGAAAGTTCTTGCGGCTCGCGTTGACACCTCCGACGCGACCGACGTGAAATTGTTGATCGGAACGCTCGGCTTGAAAAAGCCGGAGGAAGTTTTTGCGGTGGTTGAGAAGTATTACCCGCGCCAGCAGATCAAACCGGCGACGCAGTATTTCATCGAGGAGTTATTCGGTCTGTGATCAGTCTGCGAGAAGTGAAAGATCAGATCAGTGCCGACCCGAAGAATTGGCGCGTCTATCTGATGGACTTCGTTGACGACTTCCGTCGCCACAGAGACCCGCGCTCAGTAGCCGAACCGTTCGTGCCATCCGACAGGAAAGTGGATGCGCTCTTGGCTTCGACGGCAGAAACTCTGTGCGACGAGGTAGGGCTGGAACTGCCGGAATGGCTGACACGAGTGCCGTCGTGTCCCGATCCTTATTTCGTCGGCGAATTGGAGAATTTGAAAGCCATCTCCATCGTCGAGAGTCCACTGCGCTTTCGTCTGCGGAAGATTTTCGTACTGGAGAATTTCCTGAGCCGCGTCTAACGGCGGCGCGTCCGAGCCGGGGAGAGTAGAATGTCAACTTCGCGCATTGAAGCGTTCGAGCAGATGCTCGCCGGCGATCCCGATAACGCGATGGTGCTCTTCGGGCTGGCGAAGGAGTACGAGAAGGTCGGGCGCGACCGCGAAGTGATCGACGCGCTCGCCAAATACCTGCGCCTGCACAACGACGAGGGCAACGCCTACGGGATGCTCGCGCGCGCCTACGAACGCGAGGGACGTCGCGAAGAAGCGCGGCGCACCTACGAGCGCGGCATCGAGGCGGCGACCGCGCACGGCCACCCTTCGATGGCGGAAGACTACCGGATGACTTTGGAGACCGAGTACGAGGACTGAAATTTTAGAGCGAAGGATTCAAGACGATGGCGACTGAGTTGAAGGCGCGTGAGTATCGTGGGCTGTCGGCGGAGGAGATGCTCGGCATTTACCGCACGATGTATCTGTCGCGGCGCGTGGACGACAAGGAGATTCAGCTCAAGGGGCAGAACAAAATCTTCTTCCAGATTTCGGGCGCGGGTCACGAGGCGGTGCTCGTCGCCGCTGGGCTCGCCCTCAAACCGTCTTACGACTGGTTCTACCCTTACTACCGCGACCGCGCTCTGTGTCTGCAACTGGGCATGACCGCGCTCGAACAACTCCTCTCGGCGGTCGGCGCGGCGGACGATCCGAACTCACACGGTCGGCAGATGCCCTCGCACTGGGGTCATAAAAAACTGAACATCGTCTCGCAGTCGTCGCCGACAGGCACGCAGTTCATCCAGGCCGTGGGCTGCGCCGAGGCTAGTTACCGCGCCTCTCTCGTCGAAGAACTCAAGGACAAGGTGACGGGATTCCGCGGCGACGAGATCGTCTATTGCTCCGCGGGCGACGGCACGACGAGCGAAGGCGAGTTCTGGGAGGCGATGAACACCGCGTCGAACCTACGACTTCCCGTGCTGTTTTTGATCGAGGACAACGGCTACGCGATCAGCGTGCCCGTCGAGGTGCAGACGGCGGGCGGCGACATCTCGCGGCTCGTCTCTGGCTTCCCAGACCTCTACGTCCAGAAGTGCGACGGCACCGACCCGGTCGAATCCTTAGAGACGATGAGGCGCGCCGTCGAATACTGCCGCGCGCGCAAAGGCCCCGCGTTAGTTCACGCGAAAGTGATCCGCCCCTACTCGCACTCGCTCTCGGACGACGAGAAGCTGTACCGCCCAGACGAGGAGCGAACCAGTGACGCCGAGCGCGACCCGGTCAAGAAGTTCGGCGCGCTGCTCGTGCAGGAAGGCTTGGCGACGCAGGAAGAGTTGCAGAAGTTGAAGGACGAAATTGACGCCGAGGTGAGCCGTGCGGCGGACGAGGCGCTCGGGAGCCCGCAGCCCGCGCCGGCGACCGCCGAGCAGTTCGTCTATTCGCCGGATGTCGATCCGACTTCCGATGCGTTTGACACGGAAGCGGGCGCGCAAGTTTCCGGCAACGCGGGCACGATGGTGGACAACATCAACCGCTGCCTGCACGAAGAGATGGCGCGCGACGTGCGCGTCGTCGTCTTCGGCGAGGACGTGGCGGACGTCTCGCGCGAAGAGTATCTGGAAAAGGTGAAGGGCAAGGGCGGCGTCTTCAAGGTCACCGCGAACTTGCAGCGCAAGTTCGGCGGCGCTCGCGTCTTCAACTCGCCGCTGGCGGAGGCGAACATCGTCGGTCGCGCGATAGGCATGGCGACGCGCGGACTAAAGCCCGTCGTCGAGATACAGTTCTTCGACTACATCTGGCCTGCGTATCATCAGATCAGGAACGAGCTGGCGCTGATGCGCTGGCGTTCGGGCAATGATTGGAAATGCCCCATCGTGATGCGCGTGCCGGTCGGCGGCTACCTGAAAGGAGGCGCGGTCTATCACTCGCAATCGGGCGACACGCTGTTCACGCACATTCCGGGCTTGCGCGTCGTCTATCCGTCGAACGCGCTCGACGCCAACGGGCTGCTGCGCACGGCGATCCGCTCGGACGACCCCGTGCTCTTCCTCGAACACAAGCACCTCTACCGGCAGGCTTACAACAAGTCGCAGTACCCGCCCGACGAATTCATGATCCCGTTCGGCAAGGCTCGCACCGTGCGCGAAGGAACTGATCTCACGATCATCACCTACGGCGCGCTCGTGCAGCGTTCCGTCGTCGCGGCGAAGCAGGCCGAGCAGCAGGGCATCAACGCCGAGGTCATAGACCTGCGCACGCTCGCACCCTACGACTGGGAGGCCATCGCGCGCAGCGTCAGGAAGACGAACAAGCTCCTCGTCGTCCACGAAGACACCAAGACGCACGGCTTCGGCGCGGAGATCGCCGCGCGCGTGGCCGACGAGTTGTTCGAGCACCTGGACGCGCCCGTGCGCCGCGTCGCCGCGCTCGACACCTTCGTCGCCTACGCGCCGCAGCTCGAAGACGTGATCCTCCCGCAAGTCGAGGACGTGCTGCGCGCCATCACCGGACTCTACAGTTACTAACGCGGCGCACGCCACCCCGAAGCTGGAAAGGCGACCGTTCCAAGCGGTCGCCTTTCTGCCTTTACATCCTCTCTAGGGAGGATGTCGGGCGTTAAGCTGTTCGAGATCAAACAGGTGCCGACGACTCAGACAACTGTTATTCGCCATCACGACGGAGTAAACTAAGCGCAACCCGGTTCTACCTCGCTTGAGAGGAGAGCACTGTGAACCCCCTGCCTCAGACAGATTCCGCATTTGAAGATCGAGCGTCATCCCCGCTGCTGGACGTGTTGATTCGTGCCAGCTTGCTCGGCGCGTTGGCGTGGCTGTGCTACCAGGTCTTTTCGCCCTTCCTGCCGCTGATGGTCTGGGCGATCATCATGGCGGTCACGCTCTACCCGCTGCATCAACGGCTCGCCCGCAGGCTGGCGGGTAAGCAATGGCTCGCTTCGACGCTGCTGGTCGTCTGCGGCTTGCTCCTGATCATTACCCCGATGGCGTTGCTCTTGAACTCTTTTGCCGACTCCGTCCGTCATTTCGTCGGCGGGGTACAACAGAACACGCTGCAACTGCCCGCCCCGCGCGAGGGCATCGAGAAATTGCCGCTCGTCGGCCCACAGATTCATGAGGTCTGGTCGAAGGCTCATGCAGACCTGCCCGGGTTCGTGCAGAGTATGCAGCCGAAGCTCGGCGCGTTGGCCCAGAAGGCGGTCGCCATCGTCGCCGGCATCGGCACGGGGCTGTTGCTGTTCCTGGCCTCATTCATCGTCGCCAGCATCCTGATGGCGTACGGCGAATCAGGCGCGCGCGGCAGCAGGGCGATGTTCGTGCGTGTCGCCGGCACCGCGCGAGGCGAGGCGTTGGTTAAACTCTCGACGGCGACGATCCGCGCCGTCGCGCTGGGCGTCATCGGCGTCGCCTTCATTCAGGCGACCCTCATCGGGCTGGCGCTGTTGCTCGCGGGCGTCCCGGCGGCGGGCGTGTTGGCGATCATCGCGCTCATCCTCGGGATCGCACAGGTGCCGGCGCTGGTGGTGACGCTTCCGGCCATCGTTTACATTTGGGCGAGCGGCGCTTACGGGACTCCGGCGGCGATCACATTCACGATCATCCTGCTGCTGACCGGCATGACCGACAATGTTTTGAAACCTCTGATGCTCGGTCGTGGCGTGGAAGCGCCGATGCCCGTGATCCTGCTCGGCGCGCTGGGCGGGATGGCGAGCGGCGGCATTCTGGGAATGTTCGTC
>JBJMGS010000326.1:0-2235 GCA_045807785.1 Pyrinomonadaceae bacterium | reverse complement strand
TACCGGGATCGCCGGCCTGACGCTGGGCGGGGGGCTCGGCTGGCTCATGAGCCGGTTCGGCATGGCGGTCGACAACCTGCTGTCCGCCGAGGTGGTGCTCGCGTCGGGCGAGATCGTCACAGCCGGTGAGGACGCGGATCCCGAGCTGTTCTGGGCGCTGCGCGGCGGCGGCGGGAACTTCGGCGTCGTCGCGTCGTTTGAGTTCCGCGCGCATCGTGTCGCCACCGTGCTCGGCGGACCGGTGCTGCACCCGCTCGCCGCCGGGCCCGAGCTACTCGCCCTCTACCGCGACTACGCCGCCGACCTGCCGGACGAGCTCGGCACCCAAGCCGCGCTCCTCCACGCGCCGGACGGGTCGGGCGCGAAGCTCTGCGGCATCGCGGTCTGCCACTGCGGGGAGGACGCGCAGCGCGCCGAGGCACAGACGCGCCCGGTGCGCGACTTCGGCGCGCCTGTCGCCGACATGGTCGCGCGCGTCCCTTACCCGGCGATCAACACGGGCATGGACTGGCTGTTCCCCAAGGGGACGTTCGACTACTGGACGTCCGCTTTCTTCGAGGAGCTCTCCGACGAGGCGATCGCGGTGATGATCGCCGCCTTTGAACGGGCGCCATCCGACCTGTGCGCGCTCGTGCTCGAGGATTTCCACGGCGCGGTCACGCGCGTCGATCCGACGAACACCGCCTACCCGCACCGCCAGGCCGGCTTCAATTTCCTGTTGATCTCGTCGTGGCGCGACGCGTCGGACACCGAAGCCGGCATTACCTGGGCGCGCGAGACGTTCCACGCGCTGGCGCCCTATATGGCCAAGCGCGCGTACACCAACTACCTCGCGGCCGATGACCACGAGGCGCGTGTGCGCGAGGCCTACGGGCCGAACTACGAGCGGCTCGTCGAGCTCAAGCGCCGCTACGACCCGCATAACCTCTTCCACCTCAACCAGAACATCTCCCCGGACGGACCTCGGCACTGACGTGCTGATCTACGTCGACACGTCGGACGTACGCGACGGCGCGCTCGCGGAACTAAAGTGGGCAATCGAGGAACTCGCCGCCTACGTCGGCAACGCTCAGCGCCGGATGCTTGCCTACAGCGCCTTCTTCTGCGACGACGGGCGGCGCATGACCGTCGTACACGTGCATCCCGACGCGGCCTCGCTCGACGATTTCATGACGCTCGCGGGATCGCGTTTCGAGCGCTTCGCGGAGCTCCTCGCGCTCAAAGCGATCGACGTCTACAGCCAGCCTACGGACGACGCCTTGCGCAGGCTCCGCGAAAAGGCGAGTCTGCTCGGCGGCAACGGGGTCGCGGTACACGCACTGCACGCCGGGTTCAGTCGAGTCGATCGCCAGTAAGTTGTCACGGGCAGCGCCAGCCGGGGTCAGTCCGCGACCGCCGGCACCGTAGCGGGCATCGCCTGCGTCGGTGCGAGCGCACGCGTGAAGCGCTCAGCCAGCTCGCTGCGGAGCGCGCGTGCAGATATCGCTCGGTGGTCGTGATCCGCGAGTGGCCCTGGCGGTCTTCACCGAGGCGAGGTCGACGCCGCCGGCGACGAGCAGCGATCCGTACGTGTGGCGGAGATCGTGGAAACGGAGCGCGCGCAGGCCGGCGGCGTCGCGGGCGCGCTCGACGGACTAACGCGCGGCCCGGCGATGTTCCGCGCAGGTCACGCTCTGTTTGCTGCTGCGGCAACGGAGCATCCCGCACATATCCCGCAGGAGGTCGCCGGAAGCTCCCGCCGACACCCGCCGATCCCCGCAACGCCACGGTCGAAAGACCCTGCTCTGGCCCGTAATCCCCGCCTATCCCCGCTCAGCCCGGAAGCGCCATGACCGGCCTGTCACGCCGGAGGTCGCGGGTTCGAGTCCCGTCGTTCCCGTGTTTTACCGCCGCTTTTCCTGCCCGAATTGAAGTAGGGCAGGAAGGCGTCTCAGGGGGTGACGCTGACGATCTGACCTTAGTCGACAGTGACGCTTTCGAAGATGAGGCGGAGGATCTTGTTCCGCTCGGCGTGGTCGGTCTCGCTCCCAGAAAAGTGCGAAGTTGGTGAGGGCGGCGGCCGCGTCGCTGACGTCGGCGATGATCGGCGGTTCGAGGACGGCGGCTTCGGCGTCGAGGACGCGAGCGCCTACACCTGGCGAGGACGCCGCCGAGATCCGAGGCTCCTCCCCGACTCCCACCGGGCCCGCGTGTGCGTATGCCGGTGGAGTGCGCTCTGCGCTCCATTTTCGAGTC
>JBJMGS010000325.1:0-18634 GCA_045807785.1 Pyrinomonadaceae bacterium | reverse complement strand
GGCCCTCGTGTTCAGGTTGGCCGTGTAGATTTGATCCCGAAAGATAATCGTTCGACTGAGCGCCCTGGTGTTGTCGGAAGAAGTGCGGGCGTAGTTCAGGATGATTTTGTGTTTGCCGTTTTCCGACCTGTAGATGTAACGTAGGCCGAAACCGAGCTTGTTCTTGAAGTCAAAATCGTTATCGAAAGAGATCGCCGTACCGGCCGCGGTGGTGCCTGAGAAACTCGCGGCGCCGCCCGGAATCGCATAGATTCCGTTAACTTCGATCTCATTCTTTGGCGCAGCAGTTTGAGCGCTGACCCGTGCCCCGGCGGCCATCAAGATGAGCGCACCGATGACCATTCCGAAATGAAACTTTCGCATACCCGAGTCTCCTTAGCAGGACGCTGTCGTGTTTAAACGGCCCGACAGCCTCCCCGCACGGCAACGGCGGCATGTCAGTCACATCAGTCGAGCGGGTGAATCTTAGTTCCTCGGGTAAGCGGCGGCATACTGTCAGTATTACCAGTCTGATACAGCCTGGAAGGGCACTTCGGGATTGCTTCGTGCCGGCTCACAACGCCTCGTCCGTCCGCACGGGCTCGCGCAGGATGGCCGCAGCCGCTTCCGCCGCGACGCGCGCCGCAGCAGCGTGCGACCCTCTCAAATTTCCGATCTGCAAAAGCGACTCGCCCGCGCGCGAGATGAGGCGGAAGAGATCGCCCTCTTCGGCGCGCGTCTCGCGCACGAGCGTCGCCCACTCCGCGCCGCGCGCCCAGCGCGCCACGGTCGCCGCCGCCGAGAAGTTGAACTCCTCCGCGGGCTCAAGCTCCTGCTGCCACTCGACGCTCGCCACGTCGAACGCGATCCGCTCGAACTCCGAAAGAGCGCGCACGAGCGCGTCGTCCAGTTCGAGCTGACCGAAGTCGCGATCAGAATCCGCCGCGAGCGCCGCGACCACCCCGGCGCAGCGCGCCGCGTCGAGCTTGTCGAACAGTTTTCTTTCAATCGCCTCGCCGACGAGCAGCGGTCTATCGAGCCGCAGGTCTGCGAGCCAGCGCCCGCGCTCCGTCACGCTCTCGCGCGCGAAATCCAGATAGCCGAAGTGCGCGAGCACCCTAGCGCGCCGCTCGAAGGGCTGCCACACCTCACCGCGCAAAATCTCCGCGCGCCGCTCCAATAGCTCGACCGACGCCGCCTCCTGCACGACCGACCACAGCGCGTCGGCGCAGCGCGAACGCTCGTCTTCACTCAACGCGACGGCTCGCTTCTCGTCGCTCGTCTCGTCGCCCCGCGCGGCGCGCTTGCGGCCCGCGCCCTTTCTTTCCCCGCGCGCCGCGCCCGTCAACTCGTCCATCAGATCGTTGATGACGGCGACCGCCTCGTCAGACTCGGCGCGTGCGTCGCGGAGTTTCGGCTCTGGCATCAAGGTCGCGCGCCCGGCGTGAACGTCGGCGAAGGCGGCGTCGCGCGCGTTCTCGGTGCGCGGGTAAACCTCCTCATAGACGCGCCCCACGCGGTCGAGCGAGACGTTCGCGCGCCGACCGTCGTCGCGCACGCCGACGAGACTCCCCTCGCGCCGCTCCGTGACGAAGACGAGCCGGCGGCTGCTGCGCCCCACGCCGACGACGCGACCGGGCACGACCACCTCGTCCAGCCAGCCCAGATAAACTTCAAAGCGCGTGTGCGGAACATTCGTCAGCAGACGGTCGCGCGCGGAGGCTAACCGTTCCAACCCGCGCGCAACTTCGGGCGAGAGATCGCAGCCCGCCTCTTTCAGCTTCGACGCGATGCGCCGCTCCGCCTCGTCGCGCTCGCGTTCGAGTTTGACGACGCGATCCAGCGTCTCGCGGTGCGCGAAGCTGCGCGAGACGATCTCTCGGACGTGCGCGAAGTCGCCGTAGGCGTCGAGCAGATTCAGGAGCGTCGTGTAGGTCGCGCGGAACTGACTTTCGAGCGGGTCGGGCGGCGACTGAAGGAGCGCGGCGAGTTTCTGCGGCTCCTGATGCATGCCGGGCGCGGCGACGACGAAGCCGACGTGATCGCGCCCGCGCCGCCCGGCGCGCCCCGTCATCTGCTGCAACTCCGAGGCGCTCAGAGATCGCCAGCCCCGGCCCGTACGCGCGTCCACGTTCGTGACGACGACCGTGCGCGCCGGGAAATCGACTCCCGCAGCGACGGTGGCGGTCGCGAAGATGGCGTCGAGCAGTCCCGCGCTCATCAGTTTTTCGATCAGGAGTTTCCACGGCGGCAGGTGCCCGGCGTGGTGCGACGCGACGCCGCCGCGCAGGGTCAGGTCAAAGTGCCGGTGCTTGCGCACCTCCGGGTGGTCTGCGGCGAACTCGCGCATCAGCGCGCGGCGCGCCTCGCGTCTTTCTTCATCGCCGCCGCGACGACCGAGCGCCGCCTCGGTCGCCGCCTCGTCGCAACGCTTGCGCGTTGGCAAGAACACAATCGCAGGCAGCAAGTCATACGTGCCGAGCGCGGCGAGTAGAGAAGCGGGTGGCATCTCCGGCAGGTTCATCCGACCGCCGCGAGACTCGCGCCGCTCGCCCCAGCGCGAGTGCTCGCGCCGCTCGTTGGCGTGTTGCAGGAAGTTCGCGATCTCTCGGTTGAAGTGCCCCGACTCGTCGTAGAGCGGCGCGATCTCGCCTTCGGGGTAGAGGAACGCGGCGCGCAGAGGGACGGGGCGCGCGCCGGGGCGTGCGACGACCGTGCAGCGCACGCCGCGCACCTCCTCGATCCACGCGGCGAACTCCGAGGCGTTGCCGACCGTCGCCGAAAGCAAAAGCATCCGCACGCGCGGCGGCGTCAGAATGATCGCCTCCTCCCAGACGTGCCCACGCTCGGCGTCGGCGAGGTAGTGTGCTTCGTCGAGGATGACGAGGTCTGTGCGGAGCTGTTGCCCCTCGCGCATCGCGTCGAAGAGCTGGTTGCGATAGACCTCGGTCGTGCCGACGACGAGCGGCGCGTCCGAATTTTCCTTGCGGTCGCCGGTGAGGACGCCGACGTTCTCCGCACCGAAGGCCGCGGAGAACTCCTGATACTTCGAGTTGGTCAGCGCCTTCAAGGGGCTCGTGTACCACGCTCGCTTGCCCGCGGCGAGGAGCCGCCGAATCTCCTCGCGCGCAATCCAGGTCTTGCCGCTGCCCGTCGGCGCGGTGACGAGGACGTCCTCGCGTTCGACGGCGGCGAGGGCTTCGAGCTGGAAGGGGTCGGGCTTGAACTCCGCAGCCGTGGGCGTGCCGATCCCTGCGAGCAGGCGGCGCACGTCGCGCTGCCGCGAGGCACGCAGAGCCGCGCGCTCGATTGAGTCGCCGCCTGCGGAAGTTGTGCGTGCATTTTGATCTGGACGCGGGCGACCGTCGCCGTGCCTGCCCTGAATGTTTCGACCGCGCCCGTCGTCGCGGCGCGCTCCGCCCTTGCGACCGCGACCGCCGCCGCTGCTACTGCGTCCTCGTCCACCGCCTCCCGAACGTGGCATAATGAAGCCATTAAACCAAAGCTTTGGCAAAACTGTAACGGCGCGCGGGTTTCTTTTACGCCGCGCGTCCGCAACGATCGGCGTCGGTCAAACGTCTAACTGTGTTGCGGGGGCATTCGGCGCGCATTTACGCTGGACGCGCCGGGCGCGGGTCAAAAATTTTTATGGCGGCAATTTTTCAGACGCACGAGGAGTTAGGGAATTACGCATCGGTGCGGGAGCGCACGTTCACGCGCTGGCTCGGCGGGTCGATCCTCGTCCACGCTGTCGTGCTCGCGTCGCTCGTCTATGTCCCGGCGCTGCGCGACACGTTCACGCTGGCGAACGAGCTGTCGGGCTTCCGCGTCGTGAGCAAGGATTACGAGAAGACGAAAATTCAGGAGCGCGCCGTGCTCATCAACCTCGCCGCGCAAAAGCTCTACTACCCCGCCGGGTATTTCGAGGTCGCCTCGCAGACCGCCGCGCCCGCGCCGCCGTCGCCGGACGATCCGAAGTTCATCGCGACCGTGAACCCGACGCCGGACCCGACGCCGAAGCCTGTGAAGATCAAGCCGACACCCACGCCCACAGCTTCGCCCGCGACGGCGGAAGAGGCGGCGAAGAACGACGCGGATAAGGACGGCAAGCCGTCAGCGTCGCCCTCGCCCGCCGCGCCGCAGACGGTCGAGGAGGCGCAGCGGATCGCCAAAGAGTCAAAGGTCGAGGAGTTTCCCGAAATCAACACGAAGCCTTTCACAGACCTGCTCGAAAGCGGGCGCAAGATGAAGGACGCGGGCGAGATTGATTTGAACGGCACGCTCGACCTCGCTGCCGAAGGCGACCGCGAGGAAGACGGGCGGATCACGAACGTCGTCGTCACGGGCGGCTCGGCGAGCAACCCGAAGCTCAAGCAGCTCGCCTTCGACTTCATCGCGGCGCTCAGCGACAGCAAGGCGCTCGTCGTACTCAAGGGCACGCGCCATCTGCACATGAAGGTGCTGCTCGACGACAAGCAAATCTCAGCGCGCGTGATGACGGAGATGGCTGACGCTGAGGAGGCGTCGCAGAAGTCGAACGGCTATAACATGCTGCTCTTCGTGGGCGCGAAGAGTAAGGAAGGCAAGGACGAAGAGAAGATTTTCAAGAGCATCCGCGTCAACGCGGAGGCGAAGCAGATCGTGCTCACGCTCCGGATGCCGCGCGCCGACGCGTCCGCCCTGCTGACGAAACTCGCGGCGAAGAACAAGCCCACGCCGCCGGGCGACTGACGGCGGGCGACCGCCGCGCGCGCCGCTGGTTTTGCCACCCGCGCGCCGTCTAAGCTAAACTGAAACGGGATGGCACACGAGCCTCACACACAGACCGCACACACGACGACGCCCGCGCCGCAGCAGCTAGTGCTGCGCGCGCTCGTCGGCTCGCTCGTCTTCTGCGCCACGCTCGGCGCGGCGCACGTCCCGGCGCGCGCCTGCGGTCAGTACGCGAACATCGCACTCGTCCGTGCATCTGTGGCGTTCAAGTCGCATGCGCGTGTGGGTCGCCCGGCTGACGCAAGCGGCGCGCGCATTGTCAACGCGCGCGCCGATCACTTCGACGCCATCTCCGCGCCGCCGCACAATGACATGATCGCTTCGGCGAACGGCAAGCAGTTGTCGCATGAGCCCGGCATGTCGCGCGAGCAGGCGGGCAACCTCATCCGCCAGAACTTATCCCTTCCCTGACCCCCGCACGCACGGGCTCTAATCGCCTCAAAGGCGGCTCGCTTGCCCGTTTCATTCCCGCTCACTTAAAATCGCACGTTGCGCTGCTCTCGCGCGGTTGTGCGCCGTGGCGGCTGAGTTTTAACTCGCCGCGCGTGTCAGTTGTTTTGGAAGGGTTAAAGAGTCATGATCGATAAATTCCTAACTAAAGTTTTCGGCAGCCAGAATCAGCGTTATTTGAAGACGCTGCAACCGCTCGTCGTCCAGATCAACGAGCTTGAGGCGTCGGTCAAGGCACTCTCGGACGACGAGCTGCGCGGGCGCACCGCCGAGTTCAAAGAGCGTGTCGCGCGCGCCACCGCCGACGCGACGAGCCCCGAGGATCGCAAGCGGCGCGAGCGGCGCGCGCTCGACGAGATTTTACCGGAAGCCTTCGCCGTCGGGCGCGAGGCGGGCATCCGCGCGACGGGGATGCGCCACTTCGACGTGCAGCTCATCGGCGGCATGGCACTGCACGAAGGCAAGATCGCCGAGATGCGCACGGGCGAGGGCAAGACCCTCGTCGCCACGCTCCCCGTCTACCTGAACGCCCTGACGGGTCGCGGCGTCCACGTCGTCACCGTCAACGACTACCTCGCCTCGCGCGACGCCGAGTGGATGGGGCGCATCTACCGCTTCCTCGGCCTCTCAGTCGGCGTCATCCAGAACGACATGGACGACTGGGAGCGCAAGGACGCCTACGCCGCAGACATCACCTACGGCACGAACAACGAGTTCGGCTTCGACTACCTGCGCGACAACATGAAGTTCGATCTGGCGACCTGCGTCCAGCGCGGGCATTACTACGCGGTCGTGGACGAGGTGGACTCGATCCTGATCGACGAGGCGCGCACGCCGCTCATCATTTCGGGGCCGTCGGACGAGGCGACCGACAAGTATTACAAGGCGGACGCGATCATCCCGCACCTCAAGCGCGGCACGGAAGAGATGGAGCCGGGCACGACTAAGAAGACGATGACCGGCGACTACGTCGTTGACGAGAAGCAGCATTCAGCGGTCTTGACGGAAGAGGGCGTTGACCGCGCGGAGAAACTGCTCGGCGTCGGCAACCTCTACGACCCGTCGAACATGGAGATGCTGCACTGCGTCGAGCAGGCTCTGAAGGCGCACACGCTCTACAAGCTCGACCACCAGTACATCATCCGCGACGGCGAGGTGATCATCGTGGACGAGTTCACGGGTCGCACGATGCCGGGTCGCCGCTGGTCGGACGGCCTGCATCAGGCGGTCGAGGCGAAAGAGGGCGTCAAGATCGAGCGCGAGAACCAGACGCTCGCGACGATCACTTTGCAGAACTATTTCCGCCTCTATGAAAAACTCTCCGGCATGACGGGCACGGCGTTCACCGAGGCGGCGGAGTTCGACTCGACCTACAAGCTCGAAGTCGCCGTCATCCCGACGCACCGCCCGATGGTGCGCCGCGATCACCCGGACGCCATCTACCGCACCATCGAAGAGAAGTGGGACGCCGTGGTCGAAGAGATCAAGGAGTGCTACGAGAAGGGTCAGCCGACGCTGGTCGGCACGGTCTCGGTCGAGAACTCCGAGCTGCTCGCGCGAAAACTCCAGCGCGAGGGCGTGCCGCACAACGTGCTGAACGCCAAATACCACGACCGCGAGGCGGAGATCGTGGCGCAGGCGGGGCGCAAAGGCTCAGTCACGATCGCGACGAACATGGCGGGGCGCGGCACGGACATCCTGCTCGGCGGCAACGCCGAGTTCATGGCGCGCGAGTTCCTGAAGCTCGACGAGATCGATCCCGATGAGGCGACCGAGGAGCAGATGAACGCGGCGCTTGAGCGCGCCCGCCAGATCGTCGAGGGCGAGCACCAGGAGGTCGTCAGCGCGGGCGGCCTGCACATCATCGGCACGGAGCGGCACGAGTCGCGGCGCATCGACAACCAGTTGCGCGGTCGCGCCGGGCGGCAGGGCGACCCCGGATCGTCACGGTTCTTCCTCTCGCTCGAAGACGATCTGATGCGCATCTTCGCGGGCGACAAGGTGAAGGCGTTGATGCAGCGTCTGGGGATGGAGAAGGGCGTCTCCATCGAGTCGAAGATGGTCTCGAAGCGCATCGAGTCGGCGCAGAAGTCGGTCGAGGGGCGCAACTTCGAGTCGCGCAAGCACCTCCTTCAGTACGACGACGTGATGAATAAGCAGCGCGAGACGGTCTACAGCTTGCGCCGGCAGTTGATGGAGGAGCCAGACCAGCGCGAGTTTTTGCTCGGCGAGGGCGGCGTCGCGCACGACCTGCTCGCGGACTTCGCGCAGCAGTACATCGATCCGGCGGCGAACGTGGATGACTGGGACGTGGAGAACTTCAAAATCCAGTTGCAGTCGATCTTCGACTTCGACGCCGACGCCGAGGGGATCGACTTTGCCAAGGCGACCTCGCCGGAGATCGAGTCGGCCATCTGGGAGAAGTTGAAGACGAAGTACGCCGAGAAGGAGGCGCAGGTCGGCGTCGAGGCGATGCGCACCTACGAGCGCATCATCATGCTCAACATCATCGACGCGCAGTGGAAGGATCACCTCCTCGCGCTCGATCACCTGAAGCAGGGCATCGGCCTCGTGGGCTACGGGCAGAAAGACCCGCTTGTTGAGTACAAGAAGGAGAGCTTCGATCTCTTCCGCGCGATGCTCGACCGCATTGACACCTTCACCATCCGCGCGCTCTTCAACCTGCAAGTCGTCGCCGAGCAAGCTCCCGAACAACTGCAACAGCGCAGGCGCGCCCGCCCGACCGCGATGCAGTTCACGGGGCCGAATCAGGGGGCAGCAGCCGCCGGCGAAGAGGCGGGCAAGACCAAGACCGTCACGCGCAGCCAGCCCAAAGTCGGCAGGAACGACCCCTGCCCCTGCGGCTCCGGCAAGAAGTACAAGAAGTGCTGCGGCGCATGACGCGCCGCGGCTCGAAGGAGATGGCGGATGATGAGACCTCGCACTTCCCGCAAGCTGACCATCTCGCTCCTCGCGTGCTCTCTCATCGGGAGTACGCGAGGGGCGTTCGCGTCTCAGCCGCAGCCGATCCCAGCGTCCACGGATGCCAAAGTCGGGATCGACCTTTTTCGAAGCGGTAACACGGAAGGCGCGATCAAAGCTCTGCGTGACGCGACGGGTAAGGACAAGGCGGACGCCGATGCGTGGTACTACCTCGGTCTCGCGCTCATCAAGCATCACGAGCCGCAAGAGGCGCGCAAGGCATTCGAGACGACGATCCGGCTGCGCCCGACGTTCGTCGCCGCCCGCAACGGCATCGCCTACGCGCTCATCATGACCGGCAAGCCCAAAGACGCCCGGCGCGCCGCCGAAGCGTCGCTCAAGCTAGAGCCCGCGAACGCCGAAACGCATTACCTGCTCGGCGTCATACATCTGCGCGCCAACGCCTACGACAAGTCGCTGGCGGAAGCCGAGACTTCACTGAAACTCGCGGGTGACTACGCGCCTGCGCTTTACCTGAAGATAGAATCGCTGCTCGGCCTAAGCGGCGAGGTGCTCTCCGCGTCGGTGGGTAAGAAACCATACGCGCATGACGCGATATTGGAAAAGAATCGCGCGCGCATAGACGAAGCGAAAGCGACGCTGGAAAAATACGCCAAGCTCAACCCGCGCGGTGAAGACGCCGACTCGGTGAAAGACTTGCGCGATCAGATCGACGTGATGCGCGTCTATAGCGGGCTGGGCGGCAAGATGCCCGCCGCCGGGGGCGAAACCTACGCCGCCAACGACCTGACGACGAAAGCCGCCGTCACCGCCCGACCCGAGCCGCTATACACGGAGCGGGCGCGCATGAATAATGTCACGGGGACGGTGCGGCTCCGCATGGTGCTCGCGGCGGACGGGACGGTGAAATACATCTTTGCCCTCACGCGACTCCCCGACGGGCTGACGGAAGAGGCGATCCGCGCCGCGCGCTCAGTCAAGTTCGTCCCCGCGACGAAAGACGGTCATCCCGTCTCGCAGTTCGTCACGATTGATTACAACTTCGACATCTTTTAGCCCCCGCGCCCTGTCGCGGCGAGACTCTTCTTTCCTGATGAGCGCGAACACTACTTCTTCGACGAACCCGGTCGTGCAGGCGATTGTCGGCGGCACGGCGCCGCAGCCGGCGCGTCTGATGGCGGCGCGCGGGATGCTGCCGCTCTCGGCGGAGGAGTTGCTCGAAGTGCTCGTCTGCCTGCGCGCCGACGGCGAGGCCGAGGTCGCCGAAGCCGCCGAGGCTTCGCTCGCCGAGCAGCCGAAAGATGTTTTCCTGAGCGCCGCCTCCGCCGAGGGTGCGTCGCCGCGGGTGCTGCTCTACCTCGCCGCGCGCGCCGACGCCGGGCCGCAGGTGCACGAGGCGGTCGCGACGCACGCGCGGACGCCTGACGAAGCGATCACCACGCTCGCCTCGACGACCGACGACGGCGCGCTGCTCGAACTCCTGACCGTCAACCAGCAGCGACTCATCCGCGCGCCCGCCATCATCGACGCCGTGCTCTCGAACCCGGCGCGCACGCGCGAGGCTGAGCGGCGCGCCGCCGAGACGCGCAAGGAGTTCTTCGAGAAGGAGCGCGGCGCACAGCAGATCGCCGGAGAGTTGCGCGCGCGCGGGATGGCCGCCGCCGCCGAGTTCGTCGAGACGGCCGAGTCGCTCGGCGCGGCGTCGGGTCTGACGCAAGACGACGCGTGGCTCATCGCCTCGCACATCGAGGTCTCGGACGCGGACATCGACGAGTCGTGGCTGCCGCTGGAGCGGTACGAGGAGCTGTTGGCGGAGAGCGACGAGCAGCGTGCGGCGAACATGGAGCGCATCATCTCGGAGGCGTCCGCCGAAGTCGGCGACGCCGCGCCGGAACGCATCTCGCTCATCCGCCGCATCATGGTGATGAGCGTCAAGGATCGCATCAAGCTCGCGATGAAGGGCGACCGCGAGGCGCGCGGCATTCTCGTGCGCGACGGCAACAAGATCGTCTCGACGGCGGTCGTCCACAACCCGCGCATCACGGACAAGGAAGTCGAGGGCGTCGCCGCGATGCGCTCGGTCAGCGAGGACGTGCTCCGGCAGATCGGCATGAACCGCGCGTGGGCGCGCAACTACCCGATCATCCACAACCTCGCGCGCAACCCGCGCACGCCCCTCGCCACCGCCGTCACCATCCTCCCGCGCCTCCAGAACCGCGACCTGCAAGCCCTCTCGCAAAACCGCAACGTCCCCGACGCCGTCCGCCGCCAGGCCTACCGACTGATCCAGACGCGCAGCGGGCACTAAGCGCGTCAATCGTCAATCGTGAATCGTGCGATGCGGTGAACCACGCCTAGCGATTTACGATTGACGATTCACGATTCACGTCGTTAGAAGAGTTGTGCGGCTTTGCGTAGCACCGACCAGGTGACGTCGGAGAGGGTGTGGCTCGCCGCGCCCCACCAGAGGCCGGCGAGCGTGGCGAGCGTGAGTTGCTTGAAAGCGCCCTGCCAGCGCAAGCCCGCCTCGAACCCGCGCCACGCGCTGAGGTACTCGGCGAAATCGGGCGGCTTGCCGACGACGTAACTCATGTAGAGGTAGAAGCCTCCCGCCGCGGCGAGCGCGAGCACCGAGACGAAATAGACGACGCGGATGAGCGTGCCGAAGATGATGCCGTGCGACCAGCGCGAGCGGTGACGGAACATCATCTTGTAGGGCAGCCAGACGAAGCGGAAGACGCCCCAGCGCGTGTACTGCCGCGACTGGATGTCCAGGTCGGGGCCGAACATCAGCCCGCCGAAAAGCGTCGCCGCCGTGGCGACCGCCGCCAGGACGATGCTCCCCGTCGCAACCCACGCCGCGACGAACGTCGGTGCCGCCAGCAGCATCGTGATCGCGTCGTGGGTTTTACCGGAAGGCATGAAATTGGTCAGTTGTCAGTCGTCCATCGTCAGTTGTCAGATAGGCTTCGTCGCCGTTTGCCAGAAATGATACCTGACGATGCGTCAACCCTTCTACTAACAACGGACAAGTGACCATGGACGACTGACGACGCTTCGCCCATTTGCCAGTCGCGCGGCGGCGCGGTTAAACTTCACGTTCTCTTCCGCACGGATGAAATGGCGAAACAACGCGGGAAACTTCAGACCGATCTGGAATACGCGGCGGTGCGACTGCTGCTCGGCGCGCTCGGCGTCATGCCGCGGCGCGCGGCGGTCGCCACGGGGCGCGGGCTCGGACGCCTGGCTTACGCGCTCGCCGGAGGCTTGCGCCGCACGGGGCTGCGTAACCTCGAACTCGCCTTCCCCGAAATGCCTGACGCAGAGCGACGTCGCATCCTGCGTCGCTCGATGGTCGGCTTGGGCCGCCAGCTCGGCGAGTTCAGCCAGTTCCCGCGCGCCACGCCCGAATCCCTGCGCGACCTCGTCGAGTACGACGGCATCGAGATTCTCCACGAGGCGCGGGCGCGCGGGCGCGGCGTGATCTTCCTCACCTGCCACCTCGGCGCGTGGGAGATTCTCTCCTTCGCCCACTCGGCGCTCTACAACCCGATCAGCTTCATGGTGCGCCGTCTCGACAACCCGCGCGTCGAAGAGTTAATCGACGGCGTGCGGACTCGCTTCGGCAATAAGTCTATCGACAAAAAAATGGCGGCGCGCTCCGCCCTGAGACTCCTGCGCGAGGGCGGCACGCTCGGCATCCTCGCAGACCTCAACACGCAGCCGCACGAGGGCGTCTTCGTCCCCTTCTTCGGTATCCCCGCCTGCACGACGAGCGGCATCGCCGTCCTCGCACTCCGCACGGACGCCGCCGTCATCCCCGTCGTCGCGCCGTGGCACGAGGAGCGCAGGCGCTACGTCTTCCACGGCAGCCCCATCGTCGAACTCGTCCGCACGGGCGATCATGAGCGCGACGTCGAGATCAACACCGCGCGCTTCACCGCCGCCATCGAGGGCGAAATCCGCAAGTACCCAGACCAGTGGCTCTGGATTCACAAGCGCTGGAAGACGCGTCCCGCGGGCGAGCCAGACCTCTACGGCACCGCCGCGAGCACGCAAAATCTCACCGCGTCGCACACACAAACTCCCCCGGACGGCGTTTTGGGGACCTAGCCGCAAAAAACTTAAGCGCGCTTTTGCCTCTATTTTTCAACAGTTTAGATAGCTCAGACGCGTTTGTCACAAAATTGTGTAGAAACATTGAATTTTGTGCTTGACAGCTCACAAAGTTTTAGTGTAATTTCACACATCACTTAGACAGTGAACTTCTTAATAGCTTTTTGAATCGCGGTTGGGATGTGCGAGCGGGCTGGAGACCTGGTTTTTCGCTCTATTGGTCACGCAATTTTATTCTCGCCCGCCAAAACGCACACCAAAACGTCCGGATCGCCCGTAAGTGACGATCTCCAGCGCCCGTCAACGCCACCCTGAGTCTCCGAGCCTTCCAAAAGTTTTAAGCCTCGTTAGCCGCCAAAGCTAACGAGGCTTCTTCCTTTTATGCGAAGGTTTTTCGGCTCGAGATTCTCGCCTCGCGGAAGGTCTCGCGTGTTACATTGCCAGCCCGCCGTCCACCTGAACGACCTGCCCCGTGATGTAACGCGCGGCGGGCGACAGGAGGAAGCAGGCGATCTCTGCAATCTCTTCCGGCTTGGCGAAGCGACCCAGGGGAATCTGTTCGACGAGCTTCGCGCGGTACGTCTCGTCGAGCGCGCTGGACATGTCCGTCTCGACCAGCCCGAGCGCGAGCACGTTGACCGTCACGCGCCGGCTCGCCACCTCACGGGCTAATGCCTTCGTCAGACCCACGAGCCCGGCCTTCGACGCAGAGTAGTTCGACTGCCCCGCCATCCCGACGATGCCGCTGATCGAGGAGATGTTCAGGACTGACCCGCCCTCTTCCTGCCGGAGCATGACGCGCAGCGCGGCTTTCGAGAAGTTCCACGCGCCCTTGAGGTTCGTGTCAACCACGGCGTCCCAGTCGCCCTCTTTCATGCGCAGGATGAGCCCGTCGCGCGTGATGCCGGCATTGTTGACGAGGAAGTCGATGCGACCGAAGGCCTCCTTCGTCTGTTTGACCATCTCGGCGGCGGCTTCCGTCTGCGCCACGTCGCACTGCGAGGCGAACGATGCGACGCCCAAGCCTTCCAGCTCGGACTTCAACTGTTCGGCGGCCTCTGCGCTCTTCGCGTAGTTGAAGGCGACCGTTGCGCCGCGCCGCGCGAGTTCGAGCGCGATGGCGCGACCGATGCCGCGCGTCGCGCCGGTGACGATCCCGACGCGCCCGGCGAAAGGTTTCGACTCATTAGGCAAAATCACTGTCCTCCGTTCGGCTAAACTGAGGCGGGAGGATAACAGAGCCGACGCCGCGCGCGGTAGCCGACGGGGCGGCGTTTGCCGCCGCCGCGGTTTTACTGTAAAGATTAAGCAAAAGGGGGTTCGCATGAAGTTAATCGTTCTGGGCGCGGGTTATGCCACGCGCCTCTACCCGCTCACGCTCAACCAGCCGAAGCCTCTGCTGGAGGTCGCCGGCAAGCCCATGATGGAGCATGTGCTCGACAACCTCGCGCGCGTGCCGGAGATCGATGGCATCATCGTCGTCACCAACGCGAAGTTCGCCGGCCACTTCGAGCGCTGGGCCGAAGGTTACCGCGCTTCACGACAGTCCGCGCTCGACTTCACCATCGTCAACGACAACTCGACGGACGACTCGAACAAGCTCGGCGCCATCGGCGATCTCAACCTCGTGCTGACGCGCGAGCGGATAAACGACGACATCATCGTGGTCGCGGGCGACAACCTGTTCAGCGACGGCCTCGAAGGTTTCGCCGAGTTCGGTCGCGCGAAAGATGCGCCCGTGCTGGCGGTCTATGATGTCGGCAGCCTCGAAGAGATCAAAAAGTACAACTCGATAGAGGTTGACGGCGAAGGGCGCATCACGTTCTTCGAAGAGAAGCCCGCCGAGCCCAAGAGCACGCTCACGGGGATCGCGCTTTATTACTACCCGCAGTCCGTGCTCCCTCTGATCGGTCACTACATCGCCGAGGGCAACAACCCGGATCAGCCGGGGCGGCTCGTGCAGTGGATGTACCAGCGCACGCCGTTCTACACGTGGCGCGTGCCGGGGCTGTGGTACGACATCGGCTCGAAGGAGATGTTGGAGGAGGCGAACCGCATCTTCGCGAAGAAGGCGACCGCGAACTGACCACGATGGTCGTGACGACGACGCGCCGTGCGGCTGACTGATGACACGACGCACCACAAAGGTTCTGACAACAGATGCTCGATCTCAACTTCGTCCGCGACAACTTAGACACGGTGCGCACCGCGCTCGAATCGCGCAACCACGCGACCATACCGCTCGATCAGTTCGCCAACCTCGACGCCGAGCGCCGCCGCGTCATCTCTGAGTCCGACAACCTGAACGCCGAGCGCAACACGGCGAGCCGTGAGATCGGCGCGCTGATGAAGTCGGGCCGCAAGGACGAAGCAGAGTCACAGCGCAGAGCCGTCGGCGAGTTGAAAGACAGGATCGCGGAGCTTGACGCGCGGCGCGACGAAGCCGAGGCGAAGATGCGTGAGCTGTTGTCCACGCTCCCAAACCTGCCGCACGCGTCTGTGCCGGTCGGCGCGGACGAGTCGGCGAACGCGGAGGTCAGGCGTTGGGGCGCGCCGCCCGTCTTCGACTTCGAGCCGAAGGATCACGTCGATCTCGGCGCACAGCTCGGCATCCTCGATCTCGAACGCGCCACGAAGATCGCGGGCTCGCGCTTCTCCATCTTGAAGGGCGCGGGTGCCATGCTCTCGCGCGCGCTCGTCCAATTCATGCTCGACCTGCACACGCGCGAGCATGGCTACGAGGAAGTGCTGCCGCCCTTCATCATCAACCGCGACTCGCTCTTCGGCACGGGGCAACTTCCCAAATTCGAGCAAGACCTGTTCAAGCTTACCGATGCGCGCGAACTTTACCTGAGCCCGACGGCGGAAGTCCCCGTCACGAACATCCACCGCGACGAGATGCTCGACGCCGCCGTGCTTCCCTTAAAGTCGGTCGCCTACTCGCCCTGCTTTCGTTCCGAGGCCGGCTCCTACGGTCGCGACACGCGCGGCCTGATTCGCCAGCACCAGTTCGAGAAGGTCGAACTCGTCAAGCTCACGCGGCCCGAAGACTCTTACGACGAACTGGAGTCCCTGACGCGCGACGCCGAGCGCGTGCTGCAACTCCTCGGCCTGCACTACCGCGTCGTCGTGCTCTCAACCGGCGACTTAGGATTTTCCGCCGCCAAGACCTACGACATCGAGGTGTGGCTGCCGTCGCAAGCAACCTTCCGCGAAATCTCCTCCTGCTCGAACTGCGAGGCGTTCCAGGCGCGGCGCGCGCAGATACGCTTCCGCCGCGACGCGAAGGGCAAGCCCGAATACGTCCACACGCTCAACGGCTCCGGCCTCGCCGTCGGGCGCACGTGGCTTGCGATCTTAGAGAACTATCAACAGGCGGACGGCTCAATCCGCGTCCCCGAAGTTCTACAGCATTACATGCACGGGTTGGAGAAGATCGCAGCCGCAGAGTGAGCGCTCATCCGTGCGCTGTCTCCGGCGTCTCGCGCGGCGGTCTGCGTCGGCGCAGGACAATAATGGCGATGCCGACGAAGATGCCGAGGCCGCCGAGCGCGACGCGCCAAGTCAAACGCTCCCCCAAAAACGCGACGCCGACGAGCACGGCGACGACCGGCGTGACGAGTGAGATCAGTTGCGTCGTCGTCACGTCCATGTGGCGGACGAGCCAGTAGTAGAGGATGAACGCCGCGACCGTGCCGACGAGCGCGAGGTAGAGCACGCAGGCGAGCGCCGTCGGCGTCCAGTGCATCCGCAGCGGGTTCCCTTCGGCGAAGAGCGCGACGACCAAGAGCGGCACGAGCCCGCACGCCATCTGCCCCGCCACCAGTACCGAGAGATCGAACCCAGTCGCGCGCTGCTTCACCAGCACGTTGCTGTACGCGGCGGCGAGCGCGCCGAAGACGATCCCCGCGCCGCCCCACAGCGCCCACACGTCGCCCACGCCCAACTGATCCGAGAAGATGACGGCGACGCCGAGCAGTCCGACGCCGACACCCGCGAGGCGCGCCGGCGTCAAAGGCTCGCCCGGCAAGACCCTGTGCGCGATGAGCAGGCCGAAGAGCGGGATCGTCGCCTGCAACAGCGCCGCGAGCCCCGAAGAGATGTGCTCCTCGCTCCAGAAGACCAGCGCATAGTTGATCGTGAAAGTCGGCACGCCCGACGCCGCCAGCAGCCACCACTCCCCGCCCGTGCGCGGCATCCTCGCGCGACGCACTCGCGCAATCAGGACGAGCACCAGGGTGGCGACGATGAACCGCACGCTGACGAATGTAATGGGCGGCAGGTCGCGCAGGCCCACCTTAATCACCGCCCACGTTGAGCCCCAGATGCCGCACAACAACACGAACACGACGAGCGTGCGCGCGCCGCGCCGCGTCTGTGTGTTCGTCGGAGGCATCTGGTTCTTACGAAGCTACTGGATTACTGACAAGAGGATTGGAGCCGGAAGATAGATCAAAGTTTGGAATCGTTCAACTGATTCTCTCATTAAGATAAGCAAGCTGCTGCTTTAATTCTGCGACGTTCTTACTGTTATAGCCTCTATTCGAGTAATGCCATACCCTGAAAATGTCGAGCGTGCGACCTAAAAGTCGCGAGCGCAACATGAGAACGCTCGCATCAAGGCATAACAATTCTTTACGCTCGCAACCTAGCCCGTTGACGAGCGCGGAGAAGGCTTGGTTGCCGAAGCAGATTACCTTGAAGGATGATTGGTCAAGAACCTGAAACTGCTCCTTGAAGTGTTCTACATCCTCTACGCTCACCGCCACATCACTTCCCGTCGGGCTGACGTCTCGCGCATTGATGTCCGTCATAAATCCGCCGCGCAAGTTAACGGGATTGCCTTCCTGAATGTAACGCTTCAATGTGAAGTCGCCGGTATGGCGCATCGCGTGGAAGTTCTGAAAACTGTAGCTTGCGCCACTCCGTGATCGGTTCAGCCCTAGAAACACGACTGCCGGGTTAAGGCGATCAGTATTTCGCAGTATAAAAGGCAGGATGTTCTGCGGCTGAGCTTCGAGGCAGTTAAGCTGATTAAATTCATTGCTCCAAATCGCCCAACTCGCAGACGTGAATTCCGCCAAACGCTCTACCTGACAGAGGTCTATCATCGCTTAACTGAACGGTTGAGCCTGTCGTTCAATCTCTCGCCGAGCAATTTCTCAAAGGATGCCATGAGTTCAGGCAAACTCTCAAAATAACGGCTGTGAGTTCGCCGCACGGCTTCTTCGGTTTCTGCGATCAGCAGCACGACCTCGCGCTCGATTCCTCTGCGATTGAGATCAAGCTCCATCTCGAGGCGAGCGTCCTCCGCAGCCCCACGCTCGGCATCGTTAAACTTCATAAACGTGATGAGCTTGCCGGTCGGGCGCTCGTACTCGATCAGAAAGACCATCGCTTCTCTTGGTTGCTTTCTACTTAATCCGCAGATCGAACGGCATCATCGCCATCGTCTCGCCGCGGCGGACGTGCTCGAAGAGTGAGAGATAACGCAGCGAGCGGCGCACGTCTTCGGGGAGCGCGGCGATGGCGGCGTTCTGCCGCTCGGCTTCGACGGTCGCCTCGTCGCCGCCCGTGCCGAAGAGCTGATCGAGGAAGGTGCGCGGCGCGGGGTACACGACGCGGCGCACGCCGTGGTCTGCCGGGATGTTCGCGAGTTGCTTGGCGATCTCGAGAGCCTTGTCCATGCCGCCGAACTCGTCGATGAGCCCGCGCTCTTTCGCCTGCGTGCCCGTCCAGACGTGACCCTGTCCGATGGCGTCAACGTCCTTCACTTCTTTCCTCCGCCCCGCGGCGACCTTCGGCAGAAAGTCCTTCCAGTAGAAGTCGTCGAGCATCGACTGGAACTTCTTGCGCTCCTCATCGGTGAACGGCTCGGTCTCGCGGTACATCGCCGCGAACTTGCCGCGCGTGACGTACTCGTTGTTGACGCCGATCCAGTCGTAGAAGCCCTTCATCACGGGCTTCCCGGCGAAGACGCCGATGGAGCCCGTGATGGTCGAAGGCTCGGCGACGATCTTCATCGCGCCCGTCGAGATGTAGTAGCCGCCTGAGGCGCCCACGTCCGCCATCGAGACGACGACCGGCTTATTCTTCTTCGCCGCCTCGACGGCGTGCCAGATGATGTCAGAAGCGAAGGTCGTCCCGCCGGGGCTGTCCACGCGCAGGATGATCGCCTTCACGCTCTTGTCGTCGCCCGCGTCCTTCAGGGCCTTCGCTACCGTGTCCGAGCCGACCATCGACTCGCCGCCGAACGCCCCGCCGTCGTGCGAGCTGCCGGAAGCGATCGCGCCCGAAGCGTAGATGACGGCGACGCGCTCGCCCTCGTCGAGCTTCAGAGATTCAGGCTCGATGCGGCGATACTCCGACTCGC
>JBJMGS010000324.1:0-7480 GCA_045807785.1 Pyrinomonadaceae bacterium | reverse complement strand
GGTCAACGACGGGATGCTGACTTCGGCGCTCACCGGCGGGAAGATGTCGTCCCCCCAGATGCGGCCGAGCAGATCGAAAACCCTGTTGACAATGGACGCGACGGCCAGACCGATGATCACTCCGATCGGGCCTCCGCTCGTTCCGATCGCGCCTCCCAACGCGTCGATGATGGCCTTTCTCACCTTATCCTTCACTTTTTGAACCAGATTGTTGATGAAGGTCGAGAGTCCGCCATTGTCCGCTTCGGAGAGAATCAGCGTCACGATGTACTTCTTCGGGAAGGCCGTGCCCTCGGTCAGATCGAAGATCGTGAATGACCGCGGAGGCGTGAAGTCGACCTGCTCGCCGCTGTCGAAATTGCTGCCCACGCGGAACTTGGCGATTGCGTGGGTGTCTCCCGTTTCGTCCACCCCGACCCCGCCGAGGTCAATCTCGTCGTTGCCTATGTCGCCAAAGGGGCCGCTGCCTGTTTCGTCAACACACTTCACCCTTTGGATGCGCAGTTCCAGCTTGGTCAATTTGGGCAGGGCGGTTACGATGCCTCCCGTTAAGACACTGCCGACGCCCGTGGCCCCTGCAAGGGCAACGTTCGCGCCGGCAGCCTCTACAACGGCAGACTTGGTGCCGGTAATCTTCGCCAAGTCTGCCCCCGTGAGCTTCAAGGCGGCAGGCACCGGCATCGCCCTGACCTGTTCGCCGACGGCGACGCCGGTTTTGAGATTCACCGCGGCGAGATCGCCGAATTTCTGCTTGCGCGCCGCCGCCGGGGCGCTGATGCGACCCAGTGCCGTGGCCCCGGCCTTAGCTTTCAACTCCTGGGGCAGCGCGTTGAACCGGGCGGCCAGGATGTGCTCCGTCGAATTAGGGTCGGCCGGGAGGGGGAACTCCTTCGGCCTGGCGTGGTTGGCCGCGACCTTCTCGATGGTCAGTTCCATCTCTTGCGCGACGCGCGCGAGCACCTTGCGCAACTTGGGGTCGGCGACCTCGCTCACCTGAGAGTTGGTGTTAAGCTCTGACATGATCTTTCTCCTTTTTTTGGCGGATGATTGTTGGTGGCCCGGAACGCCCGAGCCTTGCGAAGGCAGTCCGATTTTGCCGCCTTCACCTCACTAAGGCGGAATGTAAGGGCGAGAGCGCTAAGGCCGGCGGAATATTTTCATCCCGCCGCACCGGCTTTATAGGAAGTTGTAGGAAGTTGGTCGCGGATGTGATACCTTGCGAGCCCCAAACCCGCCGTCAAGCGAGCCTTACCAAAGGAGGCTTCAATGCTTAAGCCCTTGCCGATGGAGATCACACAACTGCTCATGGCTTGGGGGAGAGGTGAGCAGGCGGCACTCGAACGGTTGACTCCGCTGGTTTACGACGAACTCCGTCGTCTGGCCCACCGCTACATGGGCCGTGAACGCCCGGGCCACACGCTGCAAACCTCGGCACTGGTGAATGAGCTCTACCTGCGCCTAGTCGATTCGAGCCACGTTCGTTGGCAGGACCGCGTACACTTCTTTGCCGTCTCCGCTCAGTTGATGCGGCGGATCCTTGTCGATTTCGCACGCGGCCGAAACAACCTCAAGCGCGGCGGAGATGTCCGCCGGGTCTCGCTCGACGAAGCCCTGTTGGTCTCACACGAGAACAGCACCGATGTGGTGGCCCTCGACGACGCGTTGAAAGCTCTGGCCTCCCTGGATGCGAGGCAGAGCCGTGTGGTGGAGTTGCGCTTCTTCGGCGGGCTGAGCGTTGAGGAGACCGCCGAAGTGCTCCACGTCTCTGAGGGCACGGTCAGGCGAGATTGGAGCCTTGCGAGGGCATGGCTCCACCGTGAGTTGAACAACGAGGACGCCGATGACTCCTGAGCGGTATCGGCACATTGGTGACCTCTACCACGCCGCAATGGAACTCGAACCCGGGCGGCGGGACGCCTTCATCGACGAAGCCTCAGGAGGCGACGAGTCACTGCGACGAGAGGTCGCCTCGCTCATCGCCTCCGCGGAGCGGGCCGGGAGTTTCATCGAGTCGCCCGCCATCAAGCTGGCGGCCGCGCTAATCGCGGGTGAGCAGTCGGGCTCATTAATCGGGCAACACGTCGGCCACTACAGGATCGTTTCGCTGCTCGGGGGGGGCGGGATGGGGGCGGTATATCTGGCCGAGGATATGAGTCTGCTCGACCGCGACGTAGCTATCAAGTTTCTACACCTCCGTTCGAACGCCGACCCGCACTCACAGAAGCGTTTCATCAGGGAGGCTCAGGCGGCGGCCGAACTCGACCACCCGAACATCTGCGCCGTCTACGAGGTCGGACGGCAGGACGACATCGACTTCATCGTCATGCAGTACGTCGAGGGAGAGACTCTGGCGACGAGGCTTGAGCGTCAACCGATGGAAGTGTGTGAGTCTCTGGCGATCATGACCCAAGTGGTCGAGGCGTTGGCGGAAGCTCACGCACACCACATTATTCATCGCGACATCAAGCCGCAGAACATTATGATCACCCCTCGCGGGCAGGTGAAAGTGCTCGATTTTGGACTGGCTAAGCTGGCACCGACCGTAGGGGCAGATAGCGTAACGCAGACGCAAAGCCGGATTTCATTGCCCGGCCTAGTTATAGGCACCGCCCCATACATGTCTCCGCAACAGGCGAAGGGAGAGCCCGTCGACGTGCGCAGCGATCTGTTCTCGCTCGGGGCGATGCTCTATGAATGCGTCGGCGGAGAGCCCCCATTTTCCGGTGCCACCCCGATGGAGATTTGCGCGCAGGTAATACAGTTTGACCCGCCTCCGCCCTCCCGCCTTAATTCGCACGTCCTGCCGGAACTGGACCGGGTGATACTTAAAGCGCTCGCGAAAGAGCCCGGCAGGCGCTATCAGTCGGCGGGCGAACTCCTCTCCGCGCTTCGCGCCGTCTCTGCGGCCTTGCCGGGCGAAGGCCAAGTGGCGGGCAGATCACGGGATATCAAATCTCGCACTTCGGCGGTTTGGGCTAAGGCGACCCTCCCCGTCACCGTGAAGCGGCCTCGCGTTTTCATCCCGGTTATTGTTGCGGCGCTCGCCATCCTACTGTTCTTCTTGATAGTTCCGAACCGCACGCCACACCGCCCACCATCCGACGCCGTGTACTGGTACAACGTGGGCACACGCGCCCTGGGCGACGGCGGATACTATGGAGCGAGCAAAGCGCTGGAGCAGGCCGTCGTCGCCGATGACGGGTTCGCCCTGGCGCATGCGCGTCTGGCCGAAGCGTACACAGAGCTGGACAATTCGGATAAGGCCAAGGATGAAATCCTTCGCGCCGGATTGCTCACGTCCGAACAGCCGCCCACGCGGCCGTTAGAGGCGCTCTACCTGCGAGCGATCACCAACACGGTGCTCCGGGATTTTGCGCCTGCCGTCGAGAGCTATCAGCTGATCGCCCGGCAAACGCCGGAGAACGAAAAAGCGCAGGTCTATGTTGATCTGGGACGCGCATATGAAAATAACGATGAGATAGAGAAGGCCATCAAAAGCTACGAAGAAGCAATCAGACTTACTCAGACAGACGCGGCGGCATTTCTTCGCCTCGGCATTCTTTACGGCCGGCAACAGAAGCCGGAGGGAGCGCGGGAAGCGCTCGGGAGGGCTGAAACGCTGTACACGGAGTTGAGTAACCCTGAAGGGGTGACGGAGGTGCTGTACCAGCGCGGTCTCGGCCTCAAGATGCTGAATCATCTCCCCGAAGCGCGGGCGCAGTTGGAACGAGCTCTCGAAGTGACGACAGTCACGTCAAACCAGTATCAGCGAATCAGAGTGTTATTAGTCCTAAGCAGCGTCTCCGCCGCCGAAGGCGAAGCGGAGCAGGCGGAGCAGCAGGCTAACCATGCGATAGAATTAGCCGGGGCCGGCGGCATGGAGAATCTAGCCGCCGAAGGACTCATCTGGCTCGGCAATTTGTTTCTGCGTCGCGGCGAGGGCGCTGAGGCCGAGAAGTTTTACACGCGGGCACTCGAACTTGCGCGCCGAAACAACGGGCACAAGAATGAGGCGTGGGCGCTGATGCAACTCGGGAGCTTACGAGACCAACAGCACAACGCGGACGAAGCGTTACGTTACATCGAACCGGCGCTCCTCTTCTATCGGGAGGGGGGCTATCGTAAATACCTCGCGCAAGGCATGAACTTACTCGGGCGCGTCTACATTGCCCAGGGCGATTACAAAGCTGCACTGCAAGCATTTGAAGAACAACTTCAGCTCGCAAAACAGGTTGACGATCTGTCTCAGATAGCCTTCTCACAGGGGGAAATCGGTAGCCTGCTTGCCGTTCAAGAGAGGTACCCGGAGGCGCTCCGCTATTTCGACGAGGGATATCAGGGCAACAAGTCTCTGAATAACGAATTTTCTGTCGGGTATGCTCTGATGCATCGTGGCAGCGTACTCTGGCAGCTAGGACGTAACGAAGAGGCTAGGGAGGCGCTCGACCTAGCGTCCTCTATCGCGGAACGTCCCGGCAGCAGCTTTAAGGGGTTGTCCGCCGAGATCGAAATGACTAGGGCCCGGCTGGAATTGAGCCTTCGGCATTTTCGGGAATCTCAAGTCAACGGCCGTCGGGCTCTCGGCTTGGCCAGCACACAATTCCGGGACATAGCCGTCCAGGCCAAGTATACGCTGGGATTGGCGCTGGCCCGCTCCGGCGAACCACGTGCAGGAAAGCTTCTGTGTGAAGAAGCAGTTGACATGGCCAAGGGCACGGACGACCCGAAGTTACTCTCGGACGCGTTACTCGCACGCGCCGAGGTGATGCTTGAGAACAGCGAACCGCAGGGCGCATTAGTAACCGCGTTGCAGGCGCAGGCGCGCTTTGCGCGCTTCGGGCAGCAAGACTCGGAGTGGCGCGCGTGGTTGACGGCCGCACGTGCCGCAGGGCGGTCGGGCGAAGAGACGGCCGGACGTGAATACGCCACGCAGGCTGAGACCGTGCTTTCCAACTTAACGCAGAAATGGGGGGCGGAAGCTTACCACAGCTATCTCGCCAGGCCGGACGTTCAGCACTCTCGCAAACAGCTCGGTCAACTACTCAGACTTCAACCTTGATAAGGAGAACTCAAATGGCGGAACCTATTATCCTCGATGGCGGTGCCCAGATGGTTAAGATCAAGCTTCCTACAGCCTACAAGAAGAATGCGGAAGAAAGGGGTGAGTTCTCGGTCACCTCTGAGCCAAATATCGCGCCCTTCCAGCGTATTGTGGTTTCGAATCCTAAGACTGGGAAGGAAGTGTTCAGTCTGCCCCTCGATGACAAGACACTATGGAAGATAGAAATAAAGTGAAGTCTCGTTGAGAAGGCGCACAAGGGTGGGCAGTGTTTGCGAAAGCTATTTTCAAGCGCGAAAGGCCACCGGCAACTCTTTCTCAGGTACCCGTCTGAAAGAGCGAGGTAACAAACTTCGCCTGTCCCCCTGTGCAGGTCGCACCGACTATATGCCAGATGTGACCCCGAAGTCAGGAGGGCTCGGCTTTGCATTTTATTATGCGGCACCGGAAAGGGTTTAGGCGATCGCGGCACCGCCTGCGGAGGTGGCAACCGTGCGTGAGCGCCGCATGGCCGATTTCATCCGCCTGATTTCATTCCTCATCATAGCCGAGAAAATTGACGGCGGTATTGTCTAAATTCTCCCTACCGTGGTCGTAGCGCATGACGGTCTTCGGGCTACGATGTTTACTCATCATCTGCGCCCGACGATGACTGAGGCCATCCTCGAGCGCCCGCATGACGACCGTCCTACGCAGGTCGTGCGGCGAGAGGTCTCCGAGGCGCGAGTAGTCGGACCACCGCTTGTCGATCTTCTGCACCGTGCGAGTCGAGAGCGGCTTGTCGAAGTCGAGCGTCCAGTAGTTCGTGTGCGGCTGAAGAAGTAAGCGTGATCACCACCTGTGGTGACCTGTGCACGGGCTTCCAGACACGTAGGTGCCGAATATTCGCTGCGGAAACCGCTGGTAAGTTAGCTTATTTCTCCCTGCCCATCAGAGCGCGCAGCGTCAGCTTCTTGCTGCCGCGCATGGTCTCGTACACTTCTAGGTGTCCATTGACAACTCTAGCGAAAACCGCAAAGGCCCGGATTGGGTGTTGCATTGCCTGTATCTGCTTGACGAACTCGACGAGGTAATAGTCCGACGCGAGCATGAACGTGTTGATCATGATCCCAGCCTTGCGGCACGCCTGCACTTCTCTAAAAGTCGCGTCCATGACTACGGGATCGTTGCCCATCGAGTTCTTGTAGAGCGGTCGCCCGCCACCGAACTCGCTGCGCGTATGCGCCGCGCGACCGAAGCCTGCGGCGAGTGCCTCCGCGCCTTCGACGAAACACGCCGTTGGCTTGCCGTCCGTCACCATCACGATCTGCTTCATCTCCTTGCGCTGTGCTTGAAGCAAGCGGCGCGCGAGGCGCAGGCCCTCGGCGGTGTTCGTGGGGTAGGGGCCGACCTGCGTGGTCGCGAGTTTCGCTAAGGGCAACTCCTCCGCGCCGTCGTGGAAGAGGACGATCTTCAAGCTGTCGCCGGGATACTGCGTGCGGATCAGATGCGCGAGCGCGAGCGCGACCTTTTTCGCGGGCGTGAAGCGATCCTCGCCGTAGAGGATCATCGAGTGCGAGCAGTCGAGCATGACGACCGTCGCGCACGACGACTGATAGTCCTGCTGGTGGACGTAGAGGTCGCCGTATTCGAGATTGAGCGGGACGGTCAAGCCCTCGCGCTTGATGGCGGACATGAGCGTGGCGTTCACGTCGAGGTTGATCGTGTCGCCGAACTCGTAGGGCTTCGCCGCCTGCGCCGCCTCCACACCCGTCGAAAGATGCGGCGTGTCGTGACGCCCGACGGAACTTTTACCGAGGCTGCCGAGCAAGTTTCTCAAGGTCTTGTAACCGAGAAAGTCCAGGCCCTTCTCCGTCACCTCAAACTTCACGTCGCGCGGCAAGGGCTCTTCGATCTTCCCTTTCCCGCCCCCGCGCTGCCGCCGCCGTTGCTGCTCGCGCTGCTCCTCGCGCAGGTTCAGGTAGCCTTCCTCGACCAGCCGCTCGATCAACTGGTTCAGCAACTCCTCGAGTTGCGAGCCCTTGAACTGTCCGTTGTTCTCCGCGAGCATCTGCTCCACGTCCTGCTCGCCGAGTTCGCCCATCTCAAGCAGCGCCTGCAAGAGCGCCTGCCTCAGCGCGTCGATGGACGTGTCCTGCTGGCGGCGCTGCCGCGTCCAGTAGTAATCGTCATCATAGCCCGACTGCAACAGCGAGTCCTGCAACGCGTCCATCAGATCGCCGAGCGACACGCCCGCCACGTCGAAGCCCTTGAACTTTGAATAGCGTATGAACTTCATAAGAACGTAAATGGTAAATCGTTAATCGTAAATCGTTTTCGTCTATTCACGATTGACGATTTACGATTGACGGCTTTTAGCTGTACCGCCCGGTCTCCGTCAGGTCATCATAGATCATGCCGCGGCGATCTTTCTTCGCCTTG
>JBJMGS010000323.1:0-9068 GCA_045807785.1 Pyrinomonadaceae bacterium | reverse complement strand
GTCTCGTTTTCGCGCACGAAGTTGCGCCGGCGGAACTCCTCCGGCGAGAGATCGAGGGCGCGCGCGATCTTATCCATGTGACGTTCGAGCGCGAAGATCGACTGCGGCGCGCCGAAGCCGCGGAACGCCCCGTGCGGCGGCGAGTTCGTCGCGACCGCCCGCGCGTTGATCCGCACGTTCGGGCAGAAGTAGGGGCCCGCCGCGTGGATCGTGCCGCGCGAGAGCACGACGGAAGAGAGCGTGGCGTAGGCGCCGCCGTCCACGACGAAGTCGATCTCCTGCGCGAGCAGTTTCCCTTCGCGTGTGACGGCGGTGCGGTGGCGCGTCAGCGAAGGGTGGCGCTTGGTCGTCGCCGCCATGTCCTCGGCGCGGTCGTAAATAATTTTAACGGGCTTGCCGGATTTGAGGGCGAGCAGCGCGGCGTGCCCGGCGATCATCGACGGGTACTCTTCCTTGCCGCCGAAGCCGCCGCCGGTCTCGGTCTGGATGACGCGGATTTTTTCCTGCGGCAGGTCGAAGAGTTTCAAGAGCGCCTTGTGGACGTAGTAGGGGCACTGCATCGAGCCCCAGACGGTCACGCCGTCTTCCGCGTTGGCGACGGCGATGACGCCGTTCGTCTCGATGTAGAGCTGCTCCTGCGCGCCCGTGCGGTACTCGCCTTCGACGATCACTGCGTCCGCGCGCGACCAGACCTCTTCGACGTTGCCCTTCTCGACGAGGTACGTCTTGAAAGTGTTGTCGTCGCCCCAGATGATCTCTCGGCGCGCGAGCGAGTCGTCGAGCGTGAAGACGGGCGGGAGCGGTTCGATCTCTACGCGGACGGCACGGCGCGCGCGCTCCAACAGATTTTTGTCGGGGTGCGCGAGCAGCAGAATCGGCTCTTCCGGGTGGTTGACGAACTCAGAGGCCAGATAGGGTTGATCTAATAGGATGAGCGCGACGGCGTTCGCGCCGGGGATGTCTTTCGCCGTGACGATGGTGAACTCGTCCCACGGGACGCCCGCGCCGAAGGTGATGCCGGTGATGCGCCCGCGCGGGACGGTCGAGCGCACGGTCGCGCCATAGATCATGTCGGGGAACGCGATGTCGTCGATGTAGCGCGCCGCGCCCGTCACCTTCGCCCGCCCCTCTTTGCGCGGGACGGGGCGGCCGACGAGCGTCTTCTGCTTTTGAGCTTCCGGCATCAGGGTTCGGAAAAGTTGACCGCCGCCGCCGGCGCGCCCGCTGCTTCGAGAGCGACATCATCGGGCGCGCCGCCGCCCGTGTCAACCTCAGTCGCTGTCGTGAGGCGCGCGGGGCCGGGTCTGGTCGTCGCGGGAAAACGGCTTCGGCCGGGGGCAGGCGCGATTGCCCGCCCCCGGCCGAAGCCGCGGGTTCAACTCACAGACGGGGTCAGTTGCCGAGCGGCGGGTCGGGCTGCGGGTTGAAGCCGCGGATCACGCCGGGGTTGCCGATGAAGACGACGGTTCGCCCGTTCGAGCTGTTGAAGACCTCGACGGACGAGACGGTTCTGTCGCCGATGGGCGGCGGCGTCCCGTTGCCGGCCGTGGCGGACGGCGGGATCACGGTGACGACCGCGCGGAGTTGGAAGCGGGTGGGTCCCGGCGGGAATTGCAGATCGTCGGCGTCGAGATCGAGGAAGGTTGACCGCCCCGGTTCAAGTTGCGCGGTGCGGCTGACGACTGCGCCGTCGCGGCCGTGGAAGGGCTGTCCGTCGCCGTTCAGGAAGGTTAGCACCACGCGGGTCGGTCCGGGCGGAAATTCGCCCAGGTCAGGCCGAGGTGGCGGCAGGGTGTTGGCGACGCTGAGGCGGACGGTCTCGCCCCGCGTGATGCCGATCAGGCCGAAAGAGATGCGCTCAGTAGCCGGCGGGATTTGATCCGTCTGCGCCTGCACGCGGCGCGGCGCGCGAAAGATTCCGAGCGTCACCAACGCCGCGAGCGCGGCGAGCGTTAACCATGCTGTTGCGCGTTTCGTTCTACTCATGTCGTTCCCCTTTCCGGGATTGGAATATCCGAAGTCCATCTGCCGCTCCCGCGCGGCGGGGCGCGGGAGACTCTCTAACGCGAGTGCGGCACCTGCACCGTCGCGCTCGCGTGCGTCTGGTTGCCGCTCGCGTCCGTCGCCGTGTAGGTGATGGTATAGGTGCGCCCGCGCCGGTCGCCGCCGGCCCGCTCGGCGCGGAGGAGGAAGCTGCGGTCGAAGGTGCCGAACTGCGCTTCCTGTATGTCGCCGTTTGTGTCGCCGTCGCCGAGGCCGTCGTCCGGCTGGTTGCTGGTGATCGAAGTGAGGGCGATGGTGGGCGGCGCGCCGCCGCACGAGTCGGTGGCGGTGACTGCGGCGTTGATGTGTATCAGGCGATGGTTGGCCGGCCAGAGCAGCGTCGGCGTCAGCGTCAACTGGAGCGACGGCGGCTGCGTGTCGCTCACCGTGACGTGCGTCGTGTCGGGCGACGCCGACCACCACCAGCCGTCCCAGACCGAAAGCGTGACGGCGTTCGCCCCGAGCGGCAGGAAGACGGTCGGGTTCTGCCCGCCCGCCAAGCCGAATGGCCAGGTCCAAGCGTAACTTAGAAGTTCGCAGTCGTAGTCTCTGGTACCCGACCCGTCGAGCAGGACATTGGCGCCGCCGTTGCCCTGGCACTCGACCGTCTGGTCGGGCCCGGCGTCGGCAACGGGGCGACTGCTGGCATAGCTATCGCCGGTGCCCAGGATGCAGCGCCAGGCAGGCTCGTAGCCGATCTTGTCACTCCCGTGCTTCTTGCAATGGAAGTCGGCTGAATCTTCTGCGGTGCAGTAGAGGTTCTCTACGACAGAGTTGTGCGCCTCACCTTTAGTGGTGCCGAGGTCGGTATGGTTTGCTTCGGGCCGGAACGGATCGATGCTGATCAACATGTGCGCATCGCCGAAGTACGGCGTGTAACCCGGCTCCGGGTCAAACTCAAAGCGCCCCCGGTTATTCGGCTCCTCCATCCCGAACGTGTGCCAGTTCTTAATCACCTGATAGACCGGGGGCGGGTCGACCTCCTCCCCGCTGTCCAGCCTTCTTGCCTTGTTCAAGACGTGAACCAGCCCGTAGTAGCGGTCGGCGGTGGACACTTCCGGTTGTTGTATGTAAGTAGCCGGGTGCCACGCCTCCTCCGTCGTCCCTCCGTTCCCGTCGTCGGGACCCGCGAAGAGCGCCACCCGTCCGATGTTCCGGAACCGGGCGAGCGAGCCCATAAAGCTGATGTGTGAACTACCGTTTGAATGGCCGGCGAGGTGAACCTGCGTCCAGTCCACGTCCCCGCCGACGAGGTATCGGTTCCAGCCGTGGGTTGAGTGATTGGCGTCGGCCCATTCCAAGACTTTGACGAGGCGATTGACGACGGAGTCCTGCCGGTGTTCGCCGATGGTCGAGATGTCGCTTCCCGGGTCGGGGCTACTATCCTTCCCGGTCACGACCTCGCGGAACGCGTTCCCGTAACAGTCCCTCTGCTCCCGGGCAGTCAGGCTGTTTTTCGCGCACACTGCATTGGCGCGGGCGGCGGGATACGTGAGCCCGATGACGTGATAGCCCTGCCGGGCCGCGGCCGGCCCCAGGGTAGTGCTGCAGCCCTCAGAATTGCCACCACCACCGCAGAGAATGACCATGAGCTTCCCCGTTTGCGGTGAAGCCGACGGGACGAAGAGAAAGTGCTTATTGTTGTTCGCGGAGTCCGGCCACTGGGTCTCGCAGCCGATAGCCAGGTTCGGGCGGTCCTGACAGTCATCGGGACTGACGCTTCCGTCGGTATCGCTGGGCAGGACAGGGTCATACGCGATGATGTCATCCGGCGGCGGCGTCGCGGTCGCGGCGGCGGCCTGCGCCGGCTGGGCCGGGCGGAAGATTCCAAAGGCCGTCACGATCGCTATCGCGGCGATTGCGCCTGTGATTGTCAATGTGCGTTTCGTTCTCATGGCCTGCTCCTTTTCGTGCCGATCAATCTCTGCGCGACGGCGCGCCACCACGCGCTGAGACGGTCGCGCGCCTTTTCGGCGACGCCTTCAGGCGCGACGGTCAAAGCCTGCCCGGCCCGCGCGCCCGACGTGCGGCGCGTGCGGCGGACGATGGTGCGCTCGTGGCTTTCAATCAACACCACCGTTCTCCTCTTCTCCGCCATCGCCCTCCCGCGCCGTTGGCTGCCCCCCACGACTCTGCTAGAATCCGCCGCAACGCTTGTGAACGCGGACGCTTCGCCCGAGTCCGCCCTGACGCCACACATCTTGCCCGCGCGCGTTTCCGAAAGTCCTTAACCCGCGCCGAATTTTTTCCGAAGCCCCGAATCGCGGCGATGCAAGAGCAAAAGCAACAGATTTACGGTTTCGACGACTTCAGGCTGGACGTACCCAACCGCCAACTGCTGCGCGACGGGCGGAGCGTGCCCCTGCCCGCGAAGGCTTTCGACATGCTGGTGGTGTTGATTGAAAACACCGGGCGGCTGCTGAGTAAGGACGAGCTGTTCAGCCGCGTGTGGCCCGATCAGATCGTGGAAGAGTCGAACCTGACCGTGCAGGTCTCCGCCATCCGCAGGGCGCTGGGCGAGCGCAGAGACAGGCCGCGCTACGTCCTCACCGTGCCGGGGCACGGCTACCGCTTCGCGGGCGAACTGCTGCGCCCCGACGCAGAGGAAGAGGAGTTACTGATCGAGCACCACACCGTCACACGCGTCACCGTGGAGACGGAAGACGGGGGCGTCGCCGCGGGGAGCGCGATCGAACTCGCCGCGCCGTATCTCCTGCCCGGCGGCAACGGCGCGGGCGCCGTCACGTTCGCGCCGACCGCCGCCCACGGTGCGGGCGCGCTCTCGGCTGGCGCACTCTCGCCCGCCGCGCCGCCAGCCGTCCCGCAGACGGGCGCGCGCGCTGGGCGGACGAGAGCGCGCTTTCGGGCCGGAGTCGGCGCGGCGCTCGTCGTCGCCATGCTGGCGGCCGTCTTCGGGCTCTACCGCCGGGCGCAGCACCAGTCCCCCGCAGCTCACTTCCAGGAGATCACCTTCAAGCGCCTGACGAACAACCGCACGGTGCGGGAGGCGGCGCTCTCGCCCGACGGCAAACTGTTCGCCTACACCTACACGGCGGACAAGGAGTGGCGGCGCAGCCTCTGGGTGGGGCATGTGGACGGCGGCGAGCCGATCTTGCTGCGCCCGCCCGGGGCAGACACCTACCGCAGTCTGAACTTCGCGCCCGACAGCAGCCGCCTCTACTTCGTCCTCACCAATTCCGACTACCCGCGCGGCGCACTCTTCCGCGTGCCCGTCTTCGGCGGCGCAGCCGAGAAGGTGCGCGAGGGTGTCCGCACGAAGATCAGCTTCTCGCCCGACATGAAGCAGTTCGCCGGCGTGTTGACGGACGAGGCGCGTGGCGAGTCGGCGCTCGCCGTCTTCGGCGCGGACGGTGGCGAGCCGCGCCGTCTCTCCGTGCGCACGCTGGCGCGGCCATTCGTCGCGTCTTCACCCGCGTGGTCGCCCGACGGGGCGCGGATCGCCTTGGGCGCGACGAGCGACGAGGGCGGCGAGGCGAACCACGAGGTCTTCGTCGTGACGGCGGCGGACGGGCGGACGGCGCAACTCACGAAGCGGAACTTCAGCTTCATCCGGAACCTGGTGTGGCTGCGCGACGGCAGCGGGCTCGTGTTGAGCGCGATCGCCTACCCGCAGGCCGACGCGCAGCTCTGGCACGTTTCGTTCCCCGGCGGCGAAGTGCGGCGCATCAACCCGGATCAGTACGACTACTCTTACTCCATCGACCTGTCGGCCGACGGCGATAGCCTGCTGGCGATCCAGACGCAGACACTGACGAACATCTGGGTGGCGCCCGCCGACGATCTCAGTCAGGCCCGAAGAGTGACCTTCGGATCGGTGGGCCGGAGGGAGGGGCTGCATGGGTTGGAGTGGACGCCCGAGGGGCGCGTCGCCTTTCCGGCGACGGAAGACGGGAGCGAGATGCTCTGGGAGATGTCGGCGGACGGGGGCGGTCAGAAGCAGCTGACTTCGGCGGGGCACGTGGACAATGATCTAAGCATGACGGCGGACGGGGGCTTCATCGTCTTCGAATCGAACCGCGGCGGCGACACCGAAATCTGGCGCGCGGACGGCGACGGCGGCCGGCTGCTTCAGCTCACGACCGGCGGCGCGAACGTGCAGCCGAGCGTCTCGCCCGACGGCCGGTGGGTCGTCTACGTCTCGACGCGCGACCGGCTGACGACGCTGTGGCGCGTCCCAGCCTCGGGCGGCGAGCCAGTGCGCCTGAGCGACAGGTCGGCCGGCTGGCCGCGCGTCTCCCCGGACGGCAAGCTGATCGCCTGCGAGTACTCCGCGCCGGACGGCCCGGGGCACACGAAGCTGGCCCTCATCCCGATCGACGGCGGCCCTCCCGTCAAGCTCTTCGACGTGCCGGACTCGGCGAATTTCAGATACGGCACGCGTTGGACGCCCGACGGCGCAGCCGTCACCTACCGCGACTGGTTCAACGGCATCTGGCGTCAGCCGCTCGCGGGCGGCGCGCCGCAGAGACTGGCCGGCCTGCCCGAGGAGAAGCTCTACGCCTACGGATGGTCGCGCGACGCCCGGCAGTTCGCCTTCACGCGCGGCGCAGAAATCCGAGACGTGGTGCTGATCCGCGACCTGAGATAACCGCCCGCCGTTGGTCTCTTAAACTTTTAGGCTGGCGCAGACCGTCACCTTCCGCAACTGCGTCCCGACGGCGCGCGTGAAGAGTAGATTTAATCGCCGCCGCCCACGCCGACTTCGATCCCTTCCGGCTCAGGCTCAGACTCTACCCCGGCCAACACCTCTCCGAGCGCGACGCCCGCGGGCGCGGCGTCGTCTACCCCGGCGGCTCGCGCGCGTCGCCTGCGCCGCGTGATCGCGCGCACCCGCGCACCCGCGCCGCGCCAAGACTCGCGCGAGGCGAGATCGTCGAAGACGGTGTAGAAGACGGGCGTGGCGATGAGAGTCAGCAGGAGCGACAACGTCTGCCCGCCGATGACGACGACGGCGATGGAGCGACGCTCTTCCGCGCCCGGGCCGGTGCCGAGCGCGAGCGGCAGCATCCCGGCGACGAGCGCGAGCGTCGTCATCAGGATCGGGCGCAGCCGGTCGCGGTTGGCGAGCATCACCGCCTCGCGGCGTTCGTACCCTTCGGCGCGCAGGTTGTTCATGTGATCGATCTGCAAGATCGAGTTTTTCTTGACGATGCCGAAGAGGACGAGCACGCCGAGCGCCGAATACAGATTCAGCGTGTCGTTCATCCCCCACTGCGAGAGGAGCGCAAAGGGGACGGCGAGCGGCAGACTCAAGAGGATCGTGACGGGGTGGACGACCGACTCGAACTGCGCCGCGAGGATGATATACATGAACGCGATGGAGAGCATGAACGCCCAGATGAACTCGTAGAAAGTTTTCTCCAGCTCGCGCCCCTTGCCCGAAATCGCGGTCGTGTAGGCGGCGGGCAAATGCATCGCGGCGACTTCACCGCGCAGCGCGGCGATGCGGTCAGCGAGCGCGTAGCCGGGGGCGACGTTGGCGCGGAAGGAGACCTGCCGCTGCCGGTCGAGCCGATCAATTCTCGACGGGCTGATGTCGTTCTTGATGGTGACGAGGTTGCTTAAGGAAATGAGCCCACCGCGCGAAGACGGGACGAGCAGGCGCGAGATGGTCTCGCGGTCCGAGCGGTCGCGCTCCGAGAGGCGCAACTCCACGTCGTAGTCTTCGTTGACGGCGTTGTCGTGGTAGCGCGTCACGCGCTGGTCGCCGCCGACCATCAGGCGCAACCCGTTGGCGATGTCCGCGGCGTCCACGCCGAGGTCTGCGGCGCGCGCGCGGTCGATCTCGACTCTCAGTTCCGGCTTGTCGAGCTTCAAGGTCGTGTCGCCGTCCACGATGCCGGGTATCTGTCCGGCCAGAGCCTTCTGCCGCAGGACTTCGGCGTAATCGTAGAGCGCTTGCAAGTCTGGGCCGCGGATCGAGAAGTCTATGTCGTTGCCGCCGCCGCCGAGGTTGATCGACTGCGCGTTGCGGACGCTGGCGCGAAACGGCGAATACTTTTTCAGTCGGCGACGCACTTCCTGCATCACGTCGCGCTGCGTGTAGTTGTGGCGGAAGGCTTCGAGCGGGTGACCGCGCTTGAGTTCGTTCCATACGCGCGTGAACGAAAGCATGCGCTCTTCGTGCGGCGCGATGCGGACGTAAACCGAGCCCTGATTGACGCCGCCGAGGAACGAGCCGCCGACGCCCGAAAGTATGAGGCGCACGCCTGGCGTCTCGCGCAGGTCTTTCTCAATCGAGCGCATCGCCTCATCCATCACGGAGAGGCTCGTGCCTTCGGGCGCGTTGATCTGAATGTCGAATTCCGCCTCGTCAACGTCCGAGGGGATGTACTCCTGCTTGACCGCGTGGTAGAGCGGGACAGACGACGCGACGACCAAGAGTGCGATGACGACGACGATGACGCGGCGGCGCATGGCGAGCGCGAGCAGGCGCAGGTAGAAGCGTTCGACGTAGCCGTAGAAGCCGCCGCGCGAGGTCGAGGCGTCGTGCTCGTCGGCGGCGGCGTGGCCACTGCCCTTCGCCGCGTCCTCCGCGCGGAGCAGGCGCGCGCTCATCATCGGCGTGAGCGTGAACGAGACGAGGAGCGAGACGAGGATCGCGACCGCCGCTGTGATGCCGAACTGGTAGAGGAAGCGCCCCGAAATCGATGACATGAACGAGACGGGCAGGAAGATGACGACGAGCGAGAAGGTCGTCGCCAAAACCGCCAGGCCGATGTCCGCGGTCGCCTCGCGCGCCGCCTCCATCGGGCGCATCCGCTTCTCCTCGACGAAGCGGAAGATGTTTTCGAGCACGACGATGGCGTCGTCGATGACGATGCCGACCATCAGCACGAGCGCGAGCATCGTCACCGAGTTCAAAGTGAAGTTGAGCGCGCGCATCATGCCGAAGGTGGCGATGACCGAGCACGGGATGGCGATGCCGGCGATGATGGTCGAGCGCCACGAGCGCATGAAGGCGAGCACAACGAGGCAGGCGAGGATGCTGCCCAAAATCAGGT
>JBJMGS010000322.1:0-28637 GCA_045807785.1 Pyrinomonadaceae bacterium | reverse complement strand
GGAGCGGACGAGACTCCTGAGCGTGCCGCGCGCCACCTCTTTATGATCAGGGACGGAGAGCGTCACGTTCTCGCCTTCTTTAGTCATGATGATGTGGCTGCTCCGCTGACGCGCGACGATCCACCCGAAGGACTCGAAGGCGCACACCACCTCCTGCCCGCTCAAGATCGGGAGCGTCGGCATTACGCGGCTACCTCAATCTCAATCTCGATCTGCCGCGTCTCAATCGTCAGCGGCAGCCCCTTCTCCGCGCGCACCTCAAGGCACAGGGCGACGGCTTCTTTAATGTTCTCGACGGCTTCCTGCTTCGTCGCGCCCTGACTGACGCAGCCGGGGATCGAAGGACACTCGGCGATCCAGACGCCGTCCTCATCCCGGTCAATCGTGATGTTGAATATCATGTCAGACCTCCCGTTCGCCGGATCATCACACGTCGCGGGAAAAACAGGCAAGGTCAGAGGCGGGCGGTTAAATCCCGTAGCGGGCGAGGGCTTTTTCGATGACTTCGAGGGCGGCGAAGTCGCCGCTGTCGGCGGCACGTGCGTCGGCGAGCCAGCGCTTGAGCTTGCGCGCTTCTTCGAGCGTGGGGATGCGGCACGCGCCGGTGAGCGCCATCGTCACGAGCGGGTCGGGCGCGCCGTGCGTGACGAGCGCCGCTTGCAGCGCGGCTTGCTCGCGCAGGTCGAGGGTGAGAAGTAAGTTGATTTCCATAACGAAGCAGAGGATAGAGATCAGAGGTTAGAGCTTAGTGAAATCAGAAAACGATCTCTAACCTCTGACCTCTGATCTCTGACCTCTGTCTCCCGGATTAAAACACGCCGCGCCCGCGTGGCAGAAGTGGTACGTGTCGTCCTCGAAGTCCCCGGTTTCCATCTGGATGGTGAGGTGATCGAGGCCGAAGCGCTCGTGCAGTTTCGTGCGCAAGCCCTTCAGTAGATCGTGCTGCGCCACATTCTGCGCGTGGACGACGTGCGCGCTCAAGGCTTCCCTGCCGGACGTGATCGTCCAGACGTGCAGGTCGTGTACGTCGTCCACGCCCGCGGTCTCGCGGATCGCCGCCTCGACCGAGGCGAGGTTGATGTGCGCGGGCGTGCCTTCCAGCAGGATGTTCGTCGATTCGCGGATGAGGTGCCACGAACTCCAGACGATGAGCAGCGCGATCAGGGCGCTGAAGATCGGATCGGCTTGATACCACCCGTAAGCCCACATCAAGACGCCCGCCGCGATGGCGCCGACCGAGCCGAGCGCGTCTCCGAGCACGTGCAGCCACGCGCCGCGCATGTTCAGATCGTCGTGGTGATCGCCGTGCAGCAGCCACGCGCAGGCGACGTTGACTAAGAGCCCGCCCACGGCGACCGGGATCATCAGGTTGGTCGCGACCGTCTGCGGCGAGTAGAAACGCTGGTACGCCTCGTACAGGACGAAGAGGGCGATCACGACGAGCACGACGCCGTTCACGAGCGCGGCGAGGATTTCGAGACGGTAGTAGCCGAAGGTCTTGTTAGGTGTCGCGGGGCGCGAGCCGAACCAGACGGCGCTCAGGGCGAGCGCGAGCGCCGCCACGTCCGTCAGCATGTGCCCGGCGTCGGCGAGCAGCGCGAGCGAGCCCGAAGCCCAGCCGCCCGCCGCTTCCGCCAGCATGTAAAGGGCTGTCAGCGCGAGCACCCAGAGGAGCCGGCGCTGGCTGCGCGCGGCGCGCATATGCTCGTGGCGGTCGGGCGCGTGCGCGCCTTCCGCGTGATGCTCAGAGAGTGCCGCCATCGAACCACTCGGCGCCCGCGAAAAGAAGTTGCCGGACGCGGCGTGTAGATTACAAGCGGCGTCCGGCAAGGTCAATGAGGTGAAAGCTGTTAGCGGTTAGCTATTAGCTGTTAGCTAAACCAAATCCGTGGTCGGGGTAGCGCTGCCGCGAAAGCTGTGGGCTGATCTCTTCTGGCTAACAGCTAATAGCTAACCGCTAATAGCTTCCTCTCAGAAGTCCGCGACTTGCGTCGCCTTGTTGAACTCGCGGTAGAGTTCGTTGAATTCGCGCACGGTGCGGTCGAGCAGCGCCGGGAGGTCTTCGAGGTCAGCGTGGCTGACGGCGAGGTTGGCGTGGTTGATGAAGGCTGTGTGCTGATCGCCCGTGCGCATGTCGGGAGCTATCACGACGAAGAAGAGACGGCGGCGGGCGGCGGGGCGCAGCGCACTGATCTCGCGGCGGATGAAGGCGGCGCCCTGCTCCACCGCGTCGAAGGTCGGGTCGAGCAGGACGATGTCCATCTTGTCCTCGCGCATCCGCTCGATGGCCTGCGTCGTGTCCTCTGCGACGAAGACCTCGTAGCCGCTCTCGACGAGCACGCGCGCGACGGCGAAGCGCTGATCCTGCTCGGCGCAGACGAGCGCCCGGCGGTGATCCCACCCGCGCCGTATCGTCCCTTGCGAGGCGGCTGAGGCGGCGGAAGTCATCGCGCGTTGCAAGAGCGACGAGAGCAATTGCGCGATCTCCTCGCGATCCGTGCGCAGGGAGTCGGCGGGCGCGACAGTGTCCCCGCTGCCCGGCCCTTCAGGGTGGAAGGCGGGCGCCGCCATCGGGCGCGCGAAGCGCGAGTCGTGGACGGCGGGCATCTCGCCGATGGCGAGCGCGCCCCCCCCGACTGAAGCGGGCGTGGCGGGCGTCGGCGGCTGCGCGTTAATCATTTGCTGGCACTTCGGGCAGCGCACCGTGAAGGCGCGCGACGGCACCTTCGTGTCGTCGAGCTGCAAACGCGCGCTGCACTGCTGGCAGGTGATGACCATAAATCGGTTGACGGGTGTCAGGTGTCGGGTGTCAGAAGTTGGGTGTCAGGTGTCAGGTATCGGGCGTCGGGTAAAACCGAAGCTAAAACTAACTGCTCAGCTCACGGGTAACAGCTTTTTTCTTAACCGACACCCGTCACCCGACACCTGACACCCGCTATTGTGTGATGTCGAGCATTGGCATGGCGCGCGACGAGCCGCCGCGCGGGAGGTTGTCGGGCTGGAGATAGTCGTCGCGGATGCTGACGCCCTTGAGGGCGAGCTGGAGGTTGTGCGGGTTGGTGGCGAACGCCAAGCCGTCTTCGAGCGTGACGATCTTACGCTCGATGGCGTCTTTGATCACCGTGTCGAAGTCCTGCATCCCGTCGAGCCTGCCGTCGCGCATGGCGTCGAGCAGGGTCTTGCCTTCCGACTCGCCGCCCTGCAAATACTCGCGCGTGCGCGGCGTGGACTTCAGAATCTCGACGACCGCCGTGCGCCCCGTGCCGTCGGCGCGCGGCACGAGCCGCTGCGAGATGATGTAGCGGAAGGTCTGCGCGAGGCGCGTGCGGATGACCTGCTCCTCGTTCTTCGGGTAGAGGCCGATGATGCGATCGACGGTCTTGGAGGCATCGATGGTGTGCAGCGTCGAGAGGACGAGGTGTCCGGTTTCGGCGGCTTCCAGGGCGATCTCGGTCGTCTCGTAGTCGCGCATCTCGCCGATGAGAATGACCTTCGGCGCTTGCCTGAGCGCCGCGCGCAGCGCCGAGGGGAAGTCCTGCGTGTCCGTGCCGATCTCGCGCTGGTTGATCGTCGAGCGGCGGTGCATGTGGAGGAACTCGATGGGGTCTTCGATGGTGACGATGTGGTAGTGGTGCTCGTTGTTGATGCGGTCGATGATGGCGGCGAGCGTCGAAGTCTTGCCCGCGCCCGTCGGCCCCGTCACGAGCACGATGCCGTTGCGCAGAGACATGATCTCGGCGAGCGACTGCGGCAGGTTCAGGCTTTCGAACGACGGAATCTCGGTCGGGATGACGCGCATCACGATGGAGTAGGTGCCGCGCTGCTGGAAGATGTTGACGCGGAAGCGAATCTTCGTCGGCAAAGACCAGGAGAGATCGACTGAGCCGGTGTTGGCGAGTCGCGAGGCGGCGTCAGGGTTGCCCTCCATCAGCGACATCGCGATGATCTCGGTCTGGTAGGGCGAGAGCTTTTGCAGGCCGAGCGGCTGCACCGAGGTCAGCTTGCCGTTGACCTCGACCTGCGGCTGCTGGCCGACGGAGAAGTTGAGATCGCTGATTTTGTCCGAGACGAGCAGCATTCGCTCGATGACGGGCGGCAGATCGAAGAAGCTCATGCCGTTAGTTACACTTTCGACCGGGAAGATTTAAAGGGAGATCGCTTTTGAGAGGGAGTGACTTCTGCGGGGCGGCGCTTATCGCGGGCTGTCAGCCCCGGAGCAGTGCGCCGCAATCATTCTCTCTAATCGGGCGGGATATGGCAAGAGGAAACTTCGGGCAAAGAAAACGATGAATGAGGAACGTCGAACGATGAAGTGAAAACAGCCGCTTTTCGTTCATCGTTCGACGCTCCTCATTCATCATTTCTTCCCCATCTCGTCCAAAAACTCCCGCGTCCGACGCGCGATCTCGCCCGGCGCGGAGACGAGCGCGGAGATGACGGCGACCGCGTCGGCTCCGGCGTCGAGCGCGGCACGCGCCGTCTCGCGCGTGATGCCGCCGATGGCGACGAGCGGGATCGAGGACGGGAGCGCGGCGCGCGCGCGCGCGAGCAGTTCGAGTCCAACCGTGGGGTCTGGGCGCTCCTTCGTCCGCGTCGCAAAGACCGGGCCGAAGGCGACGTAATCGACGCCGAGGCGTGCGGCTAATGCGACCTGCGCCAGATCATGCGTCGAGTAGCCGATGATAAATTCATCTCCGAGCAGGCGGCGCGCCGCCTCTGGCGGGAGATCGTCCTGTCCGAGGTGCACGCCGTCCGCCCCCAAGGCGAGCGCGATATCGGCGCGGTCGTTGATGACGAGCCGCACGCCGCGCGCGCGCGCGACGCCGAGCGCCGCCTCTGCCTCGCGGTAGAACTCGCGCGGGCTGGCGTGCTTCTCGCGCAACTGGACGAGAGTCGCGCCGCCCTCGGCGAGCCGCGCGACCTGCTCGGCGTGCGACAAGCCGGACAGGCGTGCGTCCGTGATCGCGTAGAGTTTCGGCAGATTGAACTTCATCTCTGTGGCACTTCGGCGCGGCGGCTTCCGGTTTTGAACCCCGCGCTGAAACCTGCTAACTTCAAGGCCGCCTCATTTACAGACTTCTCGGCGAAGGATAAACCAATGGCACTCATCGGCGCGAACGAGTTGAAACGCAAAATGCTGATCGCGGTGGACGGTCAGCCCTACACGGTCTTGGAAGTCTTCTTCGCCTCGCCGACGGCGCGCGGCGCGGCGACGATGGTGCGCACGCGCCTGCGCCACCTGCTCACCGGCTCGGTGCAGGAGAAGAGTTTCAAGGCGACCGAGAAGTTCGCCGAGCCGGACGTGCAGATCGTCCCCGCCTCGTTCATGTACGCCGACGGCGAGGGCTGCCACTTCATGGACGATTCCTCTTATGATCAGTTCACGCTCTCGGACGAGCAGATCGGCGACGACCGCGGCTACCTGAAAGAGGGCACGACGCTGCAAGTCTTGAAGTACAACGGCAACCCGGTCTCGCTGCAACTCCCGCCGTTCGTCGAACTCGTCGTCGCCTCGACCGAGTTGGGCGTCAAGGGCGACACGGCTTCGGGCGGCGGCTCGAAGGTCGCCACGCTCGAAACCGGCATCACGGCGCGCGTCCCGCTCTTCATCAAGGAAGGCGAAACCGTCCGCGTCGATACACGCACCGGCGAAGTCGCGGGCAGGGCTTAGAACTCATCGCGATGCTCTACCTTCGCGTCTTTGCGCCTTTGCGAGAAAATCATTCTCACGCAAAGGCGCAAAGACGCAACGAAAGCCCCCTTACCTCTGCTCTGCTGAATTAATGAAGATGAAAAGAAGTCTGAAGGCACTCGCGCTGCTCGCCGCGTTGTCTCTCCACACGATTGCGCTCGCGCAGGAACCGACGCGACAGACTCAGCCGCGACGCGTCGTCGCCGTGCGCGCCGCGCGTCTGCTCGACGTGCGTTCGGGCGCGTTCGTCAACAACCCTGTGATCATCGTCGAGGGCGACAAGATCACGGCGGTCGGCGCCGGACTCGCGATCCCTGCGGGGGCGCAGGTGATAGATCTCGGCGGCCTGACGCTTTTGCCCGGCTTGATCGACTGCCACACGCACGTCATGTTGCAGCCCGAAGACGAGCGCGGTGTGCCGCCCGTCATCACGAAGTCGCAGGCCGAGCGCACGGTCGAGGGCGTGGCGGCGGCAAAGAGAGACTTGGAAGCGGGCTTCACGACCATGCGCGATCTCGACAGCGAGGGCGCTGGCTTCGCCGACGTGGCGGTTCGCGACGGCATCAACCGCGGCGTCATCCCGGGGCCCCGCCTCTTAGTTTCGACCGACCCGCTGACCATCACCGGCGGGGCGATGAACAACGCCGGACTCAACCCGGACCTCCCCGTCCCAGACCCTTCGATCATCACCGACACGCGCGAGCAGATGATCGCCGCCGTCCGGCGCAACGTGAAGTACGGCGCCGACTGGATCAAGATTTACGCGACGGGGCCGATGCGCTACGTCGATCCCTTGACGCTGGATCCGCTCGCGCAGTTTTCGCTCGAAGACGTGCGCGCGATAGTGCAGGAAGCCGCGCGCTGGCACCGCGACGTGGCGGCGCACGCCTACGGCGGCGAGGGCGCGAAGAACGCCATCCGCGGCGGCGTCCGCTCGCTCGAGCACGGTATGATGTTGGACGACGAGGCACTGCGCCTGCTGGTCGAGCACGGCACGTACTGGGTGCCGACGCTGATGGTGTACGTCCCCCGCGCGCCCGAAGACGACACGGAGCTGCGCCGCAAGATCGTCGCGAGCCACAAGCAAGTGTTTCAGAAGGCGCTGCGCCTGAATATCAAGATCGCCTTCGGCACGGACGCGGGCGCGTTCGAGCACGGCACGCAGGCGCAAGAGTTTCGGATGATGGTGGACTACGGCATGAAACCCATCGAGGCGATCCGCGCGGCGACCGTGCGCGCGTCGGAGCTGCTCAGGATGGAGCAGCAGGTCGGCACAATCGAGCCGGGCAAGTTCGCTGACCTCGTCGCCGTCGAGGGCGACCCGCTCGCCGACATCTCTACGCTCCAGCGCGTCTCTTTCGTGATGAAGGGCGGACGGATTTACAAAGGGACGTACCGGGAGACAATAAACGTTACGCACATCTATTGAGTTGGGCAGAGCGACGGGGCAAAGTCGTCGCGCTACTTAACAGCCGCGGAGATGTTGCCGGAAATCTGTTGCGCGACGAGCAGCCAGCGCCCCCTCCGTTTGACGTAGGTGCTCGTGTAGCGGCGGTTGTTATCTATGTCGCGCCCCTGCCACTTCACTCTCCAGACGGCGCGACCGCGCACGACCGCCGCATCGTCGTAAACACGCGCCTCGACATCCTCTGTGCGGAAGTAGTAGGTCACGACGTCGGGCGCGGGCGCGAGGTTGTTGATCTCCTGCTGCTTGTTCTTCAGGTCGCCGTTCTGACTGACGATGATGAACTCGTCGGCAAACAACTCGCCGAGCGCGCGCACGTCGCCGCGCGCAATCGCCTCGGCCCACGCGCGATCCGCCGCGCGCACCGCCGCCTCGTCTCTGCTCGCCCCGCGCGTGCGCGCGTCCTGTGTTTGCCCGGCTCCGGCGCAGGCGAGAGCCGCGACGACCAGGAGGGCGGGCAGCACCCGTCGCCCGTCAACTCCTGATCCTGCTTTCATCACTTCCCTCTCTTCGTCTTGAAGTCTGAGCCGCTGTCTTCGGGGTCGAACTGCCGCATGTATTCGGGCAGGGGCGGCTCCTTGATGAAGGCTTGTCCGCGCATGACGAGCCAGCGTTGCAGCTAGGAGATGCCGACCGCGCCGACGTAATCGTCGCGACTCTGGTAAGCCGGGTCTTTGAGCGCCTCGTCGAGCGTGACGAACGAGTAGCCGCGTCGGCGCAGCATCTCGACCACTTCGCCGAAGTGATCGCCGTTCAACTGGTTCGCATGGACAAGCAACACCTGCGGCACCTCGCGACCGAAGAGATCGCGCGAGAGTTTTTCGTAGAACTCGAACATCGTCTCCATGTAAGGCGCGTAGCCCTCGACGATGCGACGCGCCTTCTCCGCGTCGCCTTTGGCGAGCGCGTCGGAGTAAGCCTCGGCAAAAATCCACTCGGAGTTGTCAACGGTCACGGGCGCGACCGCGTAGCCGCGCGCGGCGAGAAACTTCTCGAACGCGCGCTTGTCGGCGAGCGTGCGCCCCGTGTTGAGGAAGGGATGGCGGAAGTAGCGAATCCTTTTGCCGCGCTGGGCGAGCAGCTTTGTCGTGACGGGCTCGCCCTTGACGACCTCCTGCTCGAAGGCCGCGAGCGGCGTGCGGTAGAAAGATTTGTGCGAGTAGGTGTGGTTGCCGAGTTCGAGCCCGGCGTCGAGCCAGTCTCGCAGCGCCGCGGTGCGCGCCTCGCGCTGGGCGGCGTCGCTCAGCTTGTTCTCGTTGACGAAGCCCGTCGCCGGGACTTGGCCCGACGCCAGCGTCGCCACGATCTTCCTCAGGCTCTCACGCACCTGTTCGCCGCTGCTGCGGCCACCGTCGCCCGTCATCGGCAGATCGTCGAACGTGACGGCGACGCGCCGCGCGCCCGTCGTCTCCTGTGCGCCGCTAAACGCGCGGTCGCTTTTCGGCGCGCTCTCTCCCGTCCGCCGCGCGCTCGTCGCCGGGGCGAGGACGACAAGCGCGGTCATGAAAAAGACGACGGGGTGCAAAAGCCTGCGTTTAATCGCGGTCATCGGGAACGCTCCTTTGTCGTTTGCTGAAAACTCTGACGAGAGGGCCGAGAACGCGCGGGGTCATTGCTTCCGCACGACCTCGACGCCCTGCCACTTCTTCGTGTAGGTGTCGAACTGCTCCATGTAGGGCGAGAGGTACGGCTCGTCGCGGAAATGCGCGCCGCGCGCCATCGCCCAGCGTTGCAGCCAGGAGATGCCCCACGCACCCGTGTAGGTGTCGGGCAGTTGATAAGCCGGGTCGGCCTGCGCCTCGTCGAGCGTAACGAACTCGTAGCCGCGCCGGCGCAGCATCGCGGCGAGGTCGTCGAACTTCTCGCAGTTGAGCGCGTCCGCCGTGAGCATCAACACCTGTGGCGGCTCGTAGCCGAGTGCGTCGCGGGAAAGCTGTTCGTAGAAGTCGAAGACCCGTTCCATGTAGGGCACATACTCTTGTGCGACGCGACGTGCCTTCTCCTCGTCGCCGTCGCGGCGCGCGTCGGCGTACACCTTGCCGAAGAGCCAATCGAGGTTGTCAATCGTCACCTTGTGAACTTTCATCTCGCGCGCGGCGAGGAAGTGCTCGAACGCCCCTTTCGTCTCGCCCGTCGCGCCGACGTTCAGATATGGGTAGCTGAAGTAGCGCAGGCGCGCGCCGCGCTCGCGCGCGAGCCGGGCGGTCGTCTCTTCGCCGCGCTCGACGTCGCGCTCGTAAGCTTCGAGCGGCGTGTCGTAGAGGCTCCGGTGCGCGAAGCCCCCGGAGCCGAGTTCCATCCCGGCGTCGAGCCACGCGCGCAACAGGCCGGCCTGCCACTCGTTTACCTCACCGTCGCGGTATAACTGCGCGGCGTTGACGAAGCCGACGGCGCGCACGTCGTTCGCGCGCAGGCTCGACAAAAGCCGCCCGAACTCTTTTTCGGCGACTGCCTGCGATGAGGTGTAAGTCAACGGCAACGCCACGAAGGTGACGGCGACGCGGCGACGCGCGCCTGCCCCACGCACACCGTCCGAGGCGCGCTTCGGCTGTCCCGAAGACGACGACGCGACGGCGAGCGCGGACGCGAAGACGAACGCCAGGACGAACACCAAGACGAGCGGGGCGCGCGCCGGCGTCGGAGGCGACACAGACTGAACTATGAGAAGGCGCTGGATGCGGCGCACGAGCGATCCGCCGTCCGCCGCGAGGGCGAGACTTGAGACGCGCGTGGGCTGCGGCCTGAGTTGTTCGAGCGCGGCCAGAGCGCGCGCGTAGACGAGCACGTCGCCCGTCGCCTCGACCGCCAGATCGTCGCACGCGTGCTCGCGCTCGGCGCGGACGCGGCGCGAGACCCACCAGACTGCCGGGTGATAAAAGAGCAGCGTCTCGATGAACGACTGCAAGAGGTTCACTAAATAGTCGTGCCGGCGCACGTGCGCCAGCTCGTGCGCGATGACGGCTTCGAGTTGCGCCGTTGTGAGCCCCGCGAGCGCGCAGGCCGGAACGAGGATGACGGGGCGCAGCCAGCCGACCACCGTCGGGACTTCAACCAGCGCCGAGCGACACAGGCGCACCGCGCGCTGAACCTTAAGCCGCCCGCGCAGTCGCGCGAGCGCGACCTGACAGCCGCCGAGCGGCTCGCGCGCGTCAGCCCCGAGCCGCCGTTGCCAAAACCACCCGCCCGCGAGCCGCGCCGACAACAACACCACACCAGCCAGCCAGCCGAGCGCCACCCACGGCAACGCCGACGCGGCGCGTTCGCGCGCCCACACACGCCACGGCTCGCCCGCGCGACTCTCGTCGAACGCCCCCGCCTCACCCGCACGCGCGACCTCTGCCGCAGGCGAGCCGACCGCCGACGCGTCCGCACCCGCCGCACGTTCGACGTTCGCCAGCCCCGCGCGCCGCAGGCTCGCGTGAACCGCGCCAGGCGCGTCGAGTGCAAAGAACGTGGCGACGGGGAGCAGCAGCATCACGAGCAACGCCAGACACGCGGCGGCGTAGCGCGCGTGCGCCGACGCTTCGCGCAGCAGCGCCAGCACGACGGCGAGGGCGACGGCAACCGCCGCGAGCTGCCAGAGCGAGTGGAGCAGCGTCCAGCCCAGCGCTTGCAGGGGCGCGGCGTCGAGCAGCGTGCGCAGGCTCGTCATTTCTTCCCCCGCTCGAAGTCGTCGAGCATTTCGCGGATGCGCGCCAGCTCCTGCGCGGAAGTCCGCTTCGCCGAGAGCGCCTGGAGGACGAGCTTCGAGGCGGAGCCCTCGAAGGCGCGCTCCAAGAGGTGTGAGAGCATCTGCCGCTGCGTCTGCTCCTGCGGCACGCGCGCGCGGTAACGGTGCGCGCGCTCCCGCTCGTCGCGCTCGACGAGCCCCTTGCCCGACATGATCTGCAAGAGATTGAGGACGGTCGTGTAGACCATCTCCTTGCGCCCGCTCAGGTGTAAGTGCACCTCGCGCACGGTCGAGGGGCCGCGCTGCCAGAGCACGCTCAGGATGTCCAACTCCGCGTCGGTCGGGCGCGGGCTCTGACTCTTCTTCATCTCCGGCTCACCCCTCTCTCCGGCTGCTCCCAACGCGCGCCACCTTACTACGAACACTTTCGTACTGTCAACGAAATTCTTCGTACATCGTCGTCGATCGCGCGGCGTGTACGCTTCCGCGCGGTGACGGTGCGCCCGCTACGGGCGCGGCGGTTGACCCGTGCGGTAAAATCGTTGACACTAGTGATGGCTTCAACACCCGACGCGACGCGCGCGCAAAAGCTCGACTAACATTTCACCCGCGAAGGTTCGGCACAGACAGTGGCTCGGGAAAACTCTGGATCAAGCGAAGCAGGACTGACGCCGCAGACGGTGCTCGTCGTCGAAGACTTCGAGGACACGCGCTATCTCATGCGCATGGAGCTGGAGCAGCGTGGCTACCGCGTCGTCGAAGCCGTCAACGGCGAGGAGGGCGTGGCGAAGGCACTCGGCGAACGCCCGCAGATCATTCTCATGGACATCGGGCTGCCCGTGCTCGACGGCATCGCCGCCACGCGCGAGCTGCGCCAGCGCGAGGAGATGCGCGACGTGCTCATCGTCGCACTGACCGCGCACCACGAGACCGAGTACCGCGCCAACGCGCTCTCTGCCGGCTGCGACGCCTATCTCACCAAGCCCATCGACTTCGACTGGCTGATCGACCTCCTCAGCCGCCTGCTGCCCTAACAACTTCACGCGCCGAGACTTGAACGCGACCCGCGCCGACGGCGCGCGTGGGCGAGCAAAAACTAACCAGCCCGCGTCGCACGTGCGACGCGGGCTCGATAGTTTTATCTGAAGTGTCCGCCTCGCCCCTTTAGTTCGTGATGCCGAACTGCGAGAGGATGAAGGCGTAGTCGAAGGCGACGTCGTGCAGCGCGTCGTAGCGACCCGATGCGCCGCCGTGCCCCGCGCCCATGTTTACTTTGAGGAGCAGCGGGTTCTTGTCCGTCTTCAGCTCGCGCAGCTTGGCGACGAGCTTCGTGCCCTCCCAGTAGGGCACCTGGCTGTCGTTCAAAGAGACGCGCACGAGCATCGTCGGGTAAGCCTTTGCCGCGACGTTGTCATAAGGCGAGTAGGTCTTCATGTAGTCATAAGCCGCCTTCTCGTTCGGGTTGCCCCACTCGATGTACTCGCTGGTGGTGAGCGGCAGAGAAGCATCGAGCATCGTGTTGAGCACGTCCACGAACGGGACTTGCGCGAGGACCACGCGGAAGAGATCGGGGCGCATGTTGGCAACCGCGCCCATCAACAGCCCGCCCGCCGAACCGCCCTGAATGGCGAGGCGGTCGCTCGAAGTGTACTTCTCTTTGACGAGGTACTCGGCGCAGGCGACGAAGTCCGTGAACGTGTTCCGCTTCTGCATCATGCGTCCCGCCTCGCGCCACTCCTCGCCCAGCTCGCCGCCGCCGCGGATGTGCGCGATGGCGTAAACGAAGCCGCGGTCGAGCAGGCTCACGCGGTTCGACGAGAAGCTCGGATCGGTCGAGATGCCATAGGAGCCGTAGGCGTAGAGCAGCGCCGGAGCTTTGCCGTCGCGCTTCACTCCCTTGCGATAGACGAGCGAGATGGGAATCCGTGTGCCGTCCGAGGCGGTGGCGAAGACGCGCTCCGAGGTGTAGTTCGCCGGGTCGAAGCCGCCGAGCACTTCGGTGCGCTTGCGCAGCGTACGCTCGTGCGTCTGCATGTCGTAGTCGAAGACGGAATTCGGCGTCGTCATCGACTGGTAGCGGAAGCGCAGGGTGCGCGTGTTGAACTCTGGGTTGGCGTCGAGCCCCACGGTGTACGCCGGATCGGGGAACGCGATCTCGTCCGCCTTGCGGTCGGAGAAGTTAATCACGCGCAGCTTCGTCAAGCCCTTCTCGCGCTCGGTGAGGACGAGGTGGTCGGCGAAGAGATCGAAGTCGTCAAGCTTGACCGACGGGCGGTGCGCGACGATCTCCTTCCAGTTCTTCACCGACGGGTCGGAGACGGGCGCGGTGACGAGCCGGTAGTTCTTGGCGTCCTTGTTCGTGCGGATGTAGAGCAGATCGCCGCGGTGATCGACGTAGTACTTATGGTTCTCCTCGCGCGGCAGGACGACGCGCAGGGCGTCCTGCGGCCGGTCGGCGGCGAGGCAGCGCGTCTCGGCGGTGAGCTTGCTCTCGCTCGTGACGCAGATCAAGGCGCGGTCGTGCGTGCGGTACGCGCCGAGATCGTAGAGCTCGTCCTTCTCCTCGTAGAGCAGCTCGCTCGCGTCGGTGCCGACCGTGTGGCGGAAGAACTTGTCGGAGCGCTTCGTCACGGCGTCTTCCGTGACGTAGAAGACGGTCTTGTTGTCGCGCGCCCAGGAGACGCCGTCAACGCGCTCGATCCGGTCCGGCAGCAGGCTCCCGTCGCGCAGGTCTTTGACGTGGAGCGTGTACTGACGGTAGCCCGTGTTGTCGGTCGTGTAGGCTAAGAGATTTCCGTCGTCGCTCACTTGATAAGCGCCGACCGCCATGAACTTCTGCCCCTTCGCCAGCTCGTTGACGTCGAGCGTGACCTCCTCTTTGGCGTCGAGGCTCCCGCGCTTGCGGCAGAAGATCGGGTACTGCTTCCCCTCTTCGGTGCGCGTGTAGTAGTAGTAGTCGCCGAGGTGGTAGGGGACGTTCGTGTCGGTCTGCTTGATGCGACCGAGCATCTCCGTGTAGAGCTTCTGCTGAAAGCCTTCAGTCGGCTTCATGTAGGCGGCGGTGTAAGCGTTCTCGGCTTCGAGATAATTCAACACCTCCGGGTTCGACTTCTCGCGCAGCCAGAAGTAGTTGTCCACGCGCGTGTCGCCGTTCGTCGTGATCGACTTGGGGACTTTTTTGGCGACGGGCGGCGGCGGCATCGGGTTAGTTTTGTCTTGTGCCATGGTGTTGACGAACGCGAAGCAAACGAACAGGGCGGCGACGAGCGAGGGCAAACTTCTCTTCATAGAATTCTCCAGTCAGGGAATGATCGGCGGCGCGCGACGAAACTTTTCCGCGCGGGAAGAGGTCGGCGGGCGGGGATTATAGAGACACGCGGCGCGGTCGCGCAAGGCGCGCGATCCTGCCGCAGAATTTGGAACGCGCCGCGACGGTCTTGCGTGTGAGTGCGAGCGGAGAGTAGGCTATCGCCGTTTTCCCGGAGCCGCACGCGCCGACGACACTTCCCCACTAGCCGAAGGAGCAGAATCGAGATGAGCCTCCCATTTCGCCCCGCGTCTGCCGCCGCCTTGCTCTTCATTGCCGCGCTCTTTTCCCCCGTCAACACTGCCGCGCAGACGACGACAGCGACGAAGGGCACGCCCCCGGCGGCGACGAGCACCATCGCGGGGCGCGTCACGACGAGCGACGGCAAGCCGGTCGCGTCGGTCGGCGTCGCGCTGACGCCCGCGCAGATCACTTCCTCCGCGGACTTCAAAACCCTGGGGAGCGCGAAGACCGACGCGGACGGTCGCTACCGGATCGCGAACGTCGCCGCCGGGCGCTACAGCGTCCAGCCGCTCGCGCCGCTCTACGCGTCGCAGGACAACCGGCAGCGCGGGATCTTCGGCGGCGGCCAGATCGTCAACGTCGCGGCGGGCGAGTCGGTCGAGGACATTGACATCGTGCTCGTGCGTGGCGGCGTCATTACGGGTCGCGTGACGAACGCCGAGGGCAAGCCCGTCATCGAAGAGCGCGTCATGATCTACGACGCCGACGCGATGCTTCAGCGCGGCAACGCCCAGCCCATCGACGGCTCTTACACCGGACTTGAGACAGACGACCGCGGCATCTACCGCATCTACGGCGTGCCGCCCGGTCGCTATCTCGTCAGCGTCGGGCAGGCGCGCGACGGCACCGTCATGTTCGGCCCCGCCGCCGCGCGCTACTCGCGCACGTTCTACCCCGGCTCGGTCGATCCCACGCAGGCGAAAGTAGTCGAGGTCTCGGCGGGCGGCGAGACGACGGGCGTGGACATCTCTCTGGCGGAGCCGCCGAAGAGTTACGAGGCGCGCGGGCGTGTCATAGACGATCGCGGCAACCCCGTGGCGGGCATCGGCTACGGCTACGGCTCGATGCGTGGCGAGTCGAAGTCTCTCGGCGCGTGGGGCACGGACGGCGGGCTGACGAACGAGGATGGCGAGTTCGTCATGAAAAACCTGACGCCCGGCCATTACGCCGCCTTCGCCGTCAACGACTTCGGCTCCACGCCGCTCGACGTGTACAGCGACGCCGTGCAGTTCGAGATCGACGACGCGAGCGTCTCCGGGCTCGTCATCAAAGTCCACCGCGGCGCATCGATTTCGGGAACGGTCGCGCTCGAAGGGACGACCGACCGCGCCGTCCTCGCCAGGCTCCAGCAGGTGAACATCAGCGCCAACGTGCGCCCCGCGGCGGGCACGGCAACGAACGATCAGGTCAACGCGCCGAGCTTCGGGCAAGGGGGCATCAAACCCGACGGCACGTTCCGCCTGATGGGCTTGCGACCCGGCAAGGTGCTCATCAACATCTTCAACTTCGGGCAGACGCGCGGCTTCGTCCTGCTCGGCGTGCAGCGCAACGGCGCGGACGCGGGCACCGGGATCGATGTCGGCGAGGGCGAGCAGGTGACGGGCGTGCGCGTGCGCATCGGCTACGGCGCGGGCATCGTGCGCGGACAGATCGACGTGCGCGACGGCGGTCAACCCGCTGCGCTGCCGGCGGGCGCGCGCATGAACGTCTCCGTGCGCCGCGCGGGCGCCGCGACGCCGCTCCCGAACATGAACGGCGAAGTCGATGCGCGCGGTCGTTTCGTCCTCGAAGGGCTGATGGGCGGCGAGTACGAATTGCTGATTGCGGCGTTCGCGCCGCGCGCGCCCGGTACGCCGCCCGCGCGTCTGCCCGTCGTCCGCCAGATCATCACCGTGCCCGACAGCGGCGAGACGAGCGTGACCATCGTTTACGATCTCAACCGACAGACGGAGCCGAACCCGTGAGCCCCTCATCCTTACACGCCGACGCGCGAACTCTCGACCCGCGCGCCCGGCGGCAGCCGTCCGCGTCTGCCTTCTTCCGCCTCGCCCTCGCGCTCTTCGTCTGCGCACTCTTCTCGGCGTCGCCGGCGCGCGCGCAGAGCGTCAACGCAGGCGGCGACGCGGCGACGCGAAACGGCGCGACGCGCACGCGCGGCTCGATCTCCGTGCGCGTCCTCGACGACGCTGGACAGCCCGTGCAGAACGCGCTCGTGACGACTTCCCGGCAGGGGCAGAGCCAGCGCCCCTCCTTCGACAACTCCGGTGCAAGCTCCGGCAAGTACGTCGTCTCGAACCTCGAACCCGGACTCTACGTCGTCTCGGTCGGCGCACCCGGCTACGTGCTGGAGTCAACCGCCGCGTCGAACGATCCGACCGACTCGACCGCGCTCTACCGGCCCGGCGACTCCGTGACGATGCGTATGACGAAGGGCGGCGTCATCACGGGTCGCGTGACGGACGCCGAGGGCGAGCCGGTGGTGGGCGCGCGCGTCGTTGCCGTGCGCACGCGCGACGCGGCAGGGCGGGGCGCGCAGGAAGGCGCCGCGGTCGGCAACGCATCGCGCGAGCGGCGCACGGACGACCGCGGCGTCTATCGCCTTTACGGTCTCTCGGCAGGCTCATACGTCGTGCTCGCGGGCGGCAAGTCGCAGTTCGGCGTTGCCCGCCCGATGCCTTACGACGCGGACGCGCCGACCTACTACCCCGCCGCCACGCGCGACGGCGCGGTCGAGGTACAGGTGCAGACGGGGCAGGAGCTGACCGGCATAGACATCCGTCACCGCGGCGAGCGCGGCCACACGATCAGCGGCACGCTCGCGGGCGCGCTTCCCGCAGCGGGCACGCGCGGCAGCCTCTTCGTCTTGCTCGTCAATCCGACGACGGGCGCGAACGAGTCTCAGAGTTTCATCCAGAACGACGCTAACCCTGCGTTCTCTTTCGACTCTATCGGCGACGGCGACTACGACGTCATCGCCAACAGTTTCGCCGCGTCTGACAACGCCTCGTTCGCCCCGCCGCTGCGCGTCTCCGTGCGCGGCGCGGACGTGGTGGGTTTGCGCCTCACGCTCGCGCGGCTCGGCTCGCTCGCCGGCCACGTCGCGTTCGAGCCGTTGAAGGCGGCGGACGCCGCCAGGCCCGAGTGCCAGAGCGAGCGCGCGTTCCACCTGTCGGAGACACTCGTCTCCGCGCGCCGCGAGGTGTTCGAGCCACGCAGCCGTTTCACCGCGGCGCAGACCGCGCCCGACGACAAAGGCGACTTCGTGCTCCGCAACTTGCGCGACGGGCGACTGCGCTTCGGCGTCAACCCGCGCGACGAGCGCCTCTACGTCCGCGCCGCCACGCTCCCCGCGGGCACGCCCGCCCCGACCGCCGCCGGCGCGCGCGGCGCGGCACCGCCGACGACGATTGATCTCGCGCGCGTCGCCTTCTCGCTCAAGCCGAGCGAGCAGTTGGCGGGCGCGAGCGTCACGGTCGCGGCGGGCGCGGCTTCCCTGCGCGGTCGCGTCGCGGTTGCCGAGGGCGAGCAGTTGCCCGAAGCGTTGCGCGTCTATCTCGTCCCCGCCGAACGTGAGCGCGCCGAAGACGTGCTGCGCTACGGCGAGACGTCGGCGCTGTCCGACGGCACGTTCGCCTTCAGGAACCTCGCGCCCGGTCGCTACCTGCTCGTCGCCCGCGCCGTCGAACGCGAAGCGGGCGCGCGCACGCAGCAGCCGCGACTCCCGCTCGCGCTCGACCCGACAACGCGCGCCGCCCTGCGCCGCGACGCCGAGGCCGCGAAAACTTCCGTCGAGCTTCAACCCTGCCAGAGCGCGGAAGACTTCGCGCTGCGCTTCACGCGGCAGTGAAAAGCCGACGCGGAGACGCGGCGACACGGTGACGCAGGGTGAGACGAGACGAATCCGCCTCCTCATCTTCCGCCACCCATCGCCGCGCCTCCGCGTCTCCGTGTCTCATCTCCTCCCCGTCTCCGCGTCTCTTCTTCATCCCCGTTTTGCCCGCCGCATCGCGTGTGCTTAAATATCTGTCATGAGCAAGAGAGTTTCCGGCGCGCGCCACGCCAACACGCTCGACGCCGCGACGACGGCACTCGTCGTCATCGACATGCAGGAGGGCTTCCGCAACGCCGTCCCGGACTTCGCCGAAACCGCAGCGCGCATCGCGCAGCTCGCGCACGGCATGCGGCTGCTCGGCGTGCCCCTCGTCGTCACCGAGCAGTACCCGAAGGGCCTGGGTCGCACGGCAAACGAGATTCGTATGGTGCTGCCCGCGAACCTTGAGCCGGTCGAGAAGACGGCGTTCAGCGCCTGCGGCGCGCGCGAATTCCTCGCGCAGCTCGACGAGACGGGCGCGCGACAAATTCTTTTGTGCGGCATCGAGGCGCACGTCTGCGTCAACCAGACCGCACACGATCTACTCGCGCGTGGGCTGCAAGTCCACCTCCTCGCCGACTGCATCACGGCGCGCACGGAAGACAACCGGCGGACGGGGCTCGCCAAGATGCGTGCGGCGGGTGCGCTCCCCACCTCGGTCGAGACCGCGCTCTTCGAGCTGATGCGCGACGCGAAACACGAGCAGTTCAAAGCAGTGCAGAAACTGATTAAGTAGCTATGAGCTGTTAGCTATTAGCTATTAGCTTACGGCAAGGGGCTGGGGACTTGGCTTGAGATTTGCCAAGAGCTAATCGCTAACAGCTAAACGCTTCCTTATGGATTTACTCTCTTCACTCAACGAGCGGCAGCGCGAAGCTGTAACGACGACCGAGGGGCCGTTGCTCATCCTGGCGGGCGCGGGCTCTGGCAAGACGCGCGTCATCGTCCACCGCATCGCGTACCTGATTTCGGAGCGTGGCGTCGCGCCTTACAACATCCTCGCCGTCACGTTCACGAACAAGGCGGCGGGCGAGATGCGCGAGCGCGTCCAGCGCCTGCTCGCGGGCGAGCGCCTGCCGAGCGCGCCGCTCATCTCCACCTTCCACGCCTTGTGCGTCCGCATCCTGCGCGTCCACATTGAGCGCCTTCAGGAGGGCTACACGCGCGCCTTCACCATCTACGATCAGGACGACTCGGTGCGCGTCGTCAAGGCGGCGGTCAAGGACTTGGGCTACGACAACGAGCGACTGGGCGCGCGCGCGGTGCAGTCCGCCATCAGCCACGCCAAGAATCAGGGGCTGGATGCGGACGACTACGCCGCGCGCGTCGAATCGGCGGACGAACGCCGCGCGGCCATCGCTCGCGTCTTCAAGCTCTACGAGCAGAGACTCGTCAGCAACAACGCGCTCGACTTCGACGACCTGCTGATTAAGACCGTGCGCCTCTTGCGCAAAGACGAGGAGACGCGCGCGCAGTACAACGAGAAGTTCCGCTACATTCTGGTTGACGAGTATCAGGACACGAACAGTTTGCAGTTCGCGCTCATCCGCTTTTTGACCGAGAAGCAACAGAACATCTGCGTCGTCGGCGACGAGTCGCAGTCAATTTATCGCTGGCGCGGCGCGGACATCTCGAACATCCTCAACTTCGAGCAGGTCTATCCGGAGGCGAAGAGCATCAAGTTGGAGCAGAACTACCGCTCAACGCAGACGATCCTGGACGTGGCCGACGCGGTGATTAAAAACAACACCGAGCGCAAGGAGAAGACCCTCTGGACGGCGAACCCGGCGGGCGCGCGCGTCTTCTACTACCAGGCGCTCGACGCCGAATCCGAGGCGCGCTTCGTCGCCGCGAAGATCGAGGAGCACCGCCGCGCCGAGCCCACTTTGCGCGCTGCCATCCTCTACCGCACGAACGCGCAGTCGCGCGTCTTCGAAGAGGCGATGCGGCGCGCGGGACTTCAATACAACATCGTCGGCGGCTTCTCTTTCTACGAGCGCGCGGAGGTGCGCGACATCATCTCGTATTTGAAGCTCGCCCTGAACCCGCACGACTCGGTGGCGATGATGCGCGTCATCAACACGCCGCCGCGCGGACTGGGCAAGCAGACGTTGGACGAGTTAGATCGCCGCGCCAAAGACTTTGGCGTCTCGCTCTGGGAGGCGATCTCGATCATCAACGACCCGGCGACGCAAACGCCGGGCTTCGCCGCGCGCGCCGCGAACTCGCTGAAGAACTTCCAGAAGATCGTCACCGACCTCGTCACGCGCGCGCAGAAAGAGCCGGCTTCGGAAGTGGTCAAGGCGGCGATCCTCGACTCGGGCTACGCCGATTATTTGAAGACCGAGAACAGCGAGGAGGCCGAGGGACGGCTGGAGAACTTGCAGGAGTTGGTCAACGCCGCCGTTGATTACGACAACGAGGAAGGTGGGGGCTTACGCGACTTCATCGACTCCGCCGCGCTCGTCTCGGACACGGACGATTACGAGCGTGACGCGCCCGTCACGCTGCTCACCATGCACTCGGCGAAGGGGCTTGAGTTCCCGCTCGTCTTCATCGTCGGCCTGGAGGACGGGCTCTTCCCGCACTCGCGCTCGGCGGCAGACCCGGCGGAACTCGAAGAGGAGCGACGCCTCTGCTACGTCGCCATCACGCGCGCGGAAAAATTCCTCTACGTCTCGCACGCCATGAAGCGGCGCGTGTACGGCGAGGAGCTGGCGTCGGAGCCCTCGCAATTCTTAAACGAGATGCCGCCGGAGATGCTCGAAGATTTGACGCGCGGCGCGTCCTGGCTCTCGTTCGCGCGCAGCTCTTCGCGCGTGGACAACCTCGACGCGGCGCGCGCCCTGCGCGGCGAGCCCCGCGCGCGGCAAACTTTTTCGGGCAAGACCTACGACAGCGCCGACTCCATCGCCGAGTTCTTCCGCCAGCGCGGCCAGCAGATCAGCCAGCACACGCCCGGGAGCGCGCCGCGCCCACCCGCCGCGCCGCCCGTCGTCCGGCGCAAGGCGGACGCCGCGCGCGCCGCCGCGGCGCCAGACTCCGTGCAGGGCGGAGGCTTCGTGCCGGGAACGCACGTGCGCCACCCGAAATACGGTCGCGGTCTCGTGCTGCGGCGCGAGGGCGCGGGCGACGCGGCGAAGCTCACGGTCAGCTTCCCCGGCTTCGGCCAGAAGAAGTTGATCGAGAAGTACGCGGGGCTGGAAAAGGCTTAAGCCGCTGGATTCTCTGCGCCGCCACGCTTCTCCGAAGCCACGCGCCCTGTCATAATCTCTTTCGTCTCACGGTCTCCCGGTCGTCTTCCGTCCGGCGCGAGTCGCGTCGCGCGAGAAAAGGATTTAGCCAGCGATGAAGCCCCCACACAGTTTGCGCCGCCCGTTAGCGACGCTGCTCGCGCTCGCCGTCGCCGCCTCCGTCATCTTCGCGCAGCAGCCGAAAGTTCAGACGCCCGCGTCGCCTGCCCCGAACGCCGCGCAGGATGCGGCAGCCGCGTCGAACGCGACCATTGACACGCTGTTCGCGGCCAACTCCTACGCCATCTACGGCGAGATGCGCATGGTCGGGCAGTACGTCTCCTCGCAGGATTTCAAGGAGCTGATCGAGCCGCTGCGCCAGCCCGGAACGATGCCGCCGGAGTTGTCCCAACTGCTAGATTTCATCACGGCGCACGCCGAGCCACTCGCTAGCTCGCGCATCGCCTTCGGCGCGATGCCCGTCGTGGACGGCCTGCCCGAAGTGGTCGCGGCGGTCGAGCTCTCTTCCGCGGAAGACGCGGCGAAGATCGAGCCGCAGTTGCACCAGTTCCTCAACGACTACTACGCCGCGCACGTAAGCGTCGCGGGCGCAACTACTGACACGGAACAGCCGGGCGCGACGCGGACTGCCACGCTCAACGCGTCATCGCCACCAAGGCGAACAGCGGCGACGCGGCAGCGCGCGCAGCAGACGCAGGCGACGCAGCCGGCGCAGACCGTGCGTGCCGGTGAAAAGACCGAGCTAAAAGCCACCGCACCCGTTTTCATCAAGCGCGCGGGCAGTCTCGTCGTGATGGCCGACAAGCCGTTCACGTTCAGACGACTGCGCGGCGCGGCGGGCGCGGTGATGCTAGCGGACGAGCCGGGCTTTCAGGCGGCGCGCTCGCGCCTCGCCGCCGACACGCTCTTCCTCTACTTCAACACGACGCGCATGAGCAGCTACACGAAGCGGCAGATGGAGGAGATGGAGCGGCGGCAGAAGCAGATGGAGGCGGAGGCGGAAGCGGCGCGGAATAAGGGCGAGGATTACAACCAGACGATCAGGTCGCGCACCGGCGGCACGAGTCGCATCGTCGTTTCGAACAGCAACATGAACTCCGGCGCAGTCGTCAGCCCCGAAGCCACAGTGTCGAACGCGAACGTCTCCGTCGTACGTCCGAGCGACAACACGAACCGGTCGGGCGCGAGCCGCAAGACGGATGACGAGCCGTCGCCCGACGTGGAGGAAATTTCGACGCAAGACGCGTTCGAGGGCATGACGCCGGAGGAGCGGGCGCGGGCGCAGGCCGAGATCGCGAAGGAGAAGGAAGCGGAGGAGAAGCGCAGAGCCGCGCCCGGCTACGAAGAAGAGCAGAAGCGTCTTGCGCAACAGCGCGAGTTCGAGAACCAGCTCGGTCAGGTCATCTTCAGCGGCGACCCGGCGCACGGCGCGTGGGCTGAATCCATCGGCGTCGGCGCGTCGCTTCAGGGCGATCAGCTCGTCGTGCGCTCGCTCTTCTACTCCGACTCGGACGCCTCACCGCTGCGACCCATCCCCTTCATCCCGATCCTGCTCTCAGGCCCACAGATTACGACAGAGGCCGCCTCGGTCGTGCCGGCGGACGCGGACATCTTCGTCAGCGCGTCGCTCGATCTGCCGCAGATGTACGACTACGTGGCCTCTGTCTTCAAGCTCTTCGACATGGCGGCGGCGGCCACGGGCGAGCAGAATAAGCAGGGCTTGTTCGAGTCGCAAATCTCCGCCTTCGAGCAGCAGAGCAAGTTCCGCATCAAGGAGGACTTGCTCGCCACGCTCGGCAACGAGATCGCCGTCGTCGTGCCCGGCAGCTATCTCGGCGTGAGCCGACCACGCAAAGCTACTAAGTCAGACGCCGCGAACGCCACGAGCGGCGAGCAGGGAAAGACTGACGATGCGTCCGCCGCTTCGAGCCCGGTCTTCATCATCTCGCTGACGGACAAGAAGGCGCTCGAAGAGATGCTGCCGCGCGTGCTCGAAGCCGTGGGCCTGAAGGGCGCGACCGAGCAGCAGCTCATCGAGAAGCACGGCGACGTGGACGTCATCGCCTTCACGAACGGCGCGGCGGCGATCATCGATCACTTCCTCGTCGTCTCGCCCGACGCCGCGACGGCGCGCTGGGTCGCAGACGCCTACAACCGCCGCGAGACTCTAGGCAACAGCGAGGAGTTCCGCCGCGCCGCGGGCTGGCAAGAGCGGCAACTGCTCGGCCACGTCTACGTCTCGAACGCGCTGCTCAAGGAGATGTTCGCGGATGTCCACCAGTCCGCCGAGGACGTGGACGATCCGGCGTTGCGCGCGTACCTCGTGCGCCTCGATCCGAACCCCGGCGCCGTCACGCACTCGCTCACCAAAGACGGCAGCAGCCTCTTTCACGAGCTGCACGTGCCGAAGAACTTGCTCGCGCTCTGGTCGGCCAGCTCAATCGTCGCCGAGAAGACCGCCGAGCGGCGGCGCAACGAGCAGCAGGCACGCTTCGCCGCACAGGTCATCGCGCACAAGGAGAGTGAATACAAGCAGAACAACGGCAGGTACGCGACGCTTGAGGAGTTGAAGGCGACGCCCACAGCGACCGTCGGCATGAGCAGCTTCTCCTTCTACAAGGTCGAAGGCTACGAGATTAAGCTGAGCGTCTCCGGCGACAAGTTTGAGGCGACCGTGACGCCGACGAACTACCCGAAGCAGGGGCGACGCTCCTTCTACATCGATCAGACGAACACGATGCGCGGCGGTGATCTCGGCGGCAAGGCGGCGACAGCTGAGAGCGAAGTCGTGAGCAACTAGGCAGCCGAGCCCGACCACGACTCAGAGCCCCGTCAGGGGCGACATATTTGTAGCCCACGGCGCGAGCCGTGGGATCGGGGACACGAGGAATTTTAAGAGCCCCTGAAAGGGGGGAAAGAATGCCGACGCAATTAAGTCGCGCCAAAATTCTTTCGCCCCTTTCAGGGGCTCTCAATTTTTATGTGCATTGTTAACCCACGGCTCGCGCCGTGGGCTACAAATGTTCCGCCCCTTTCAAGGGCTCAGAGTGGCACGACCTGAGTGCGCCCTCCTGAATCCGCGCGCTCAATGCTTGCCACGCGCTGGCACCTTCGTCTTTGCGGGGCGGGCGGGCGCGGCACGCGTCGTCTTCGCGGTGCGCGCCGCCTTCGTCTTACCTGCCGTCTTGCCCGCTGCCTTCGTCTTGCCAGCCTTCTTCGACGCGTGCTCGGCTTGCTTCGTTTTCTTCTCGTCGCCCGCGTCAGCCTTTCCGCCGTTGCGCCCTGCTCCCTCTTTGATCTGCTGCTCGATGAGCTTTTCGTCCGGCGGGTGACCTTCGGCGAAGGCGAAGACGTGGAAGTGATCGCGCAGCTCGCGCAGCGCCTCGAGGCGCCCCGCGTCTTCGAGCCGCGCGAGATCATTCATGACGAACTCCTGCTCGGCTCGCGTCATGAAGTGGTAGTAGACGTCGAACGCGAGGCCGGTCGTGTGCGGCGCCGTCTCGATGAGCGTCGCGTTCGGGTTGACGGCGTTCAACTGCCGCTGGTACTCGTCCGTGCGCACGAGCGAGGTGACGGGCAGGTGTCGCCCGAACTTCTCGCGGTACGAGTGCGCGATCTCCTTCAACATGGCGAGCGCCGCCGGGCGCGCGTAACACAGCAGCCGCGCCTTGAAACTCTTGCGCGCCGCCGGGTCTTGTAGATCGTAAGCCTTCCCCCCGAAGTCGTGCGCGAAGCCTGAGAGTTCTTCGTACTCGTCCGCGAGCAGTTTGCGCCGCGCGGCATCGCGGTAGAAAGAATCGAGCACGTTCATGCGGCTCTTGATCGCGTCGGCGTCCCTGCGCTTCTCCGCGATCTCGTCGCTCAGCGTTTTGCGCTGCTCGCGCTCCTTCTTCGCCAGCGCGGCGAGCTGCTTCGCCAGCTCTTTCGTCTCGTCGCCGCGCTGCGTGAGCGAGTCTTTGAGCTGCGTGTAGTCCTGCTCGAAATCCTCATCGGTCGCGTAGAGCGTCACGCTCTTGCCCGTCGCCTTGTCGTAGTGCGTCAGCGGCTCGTCCGTCGCGGTCAGCCCGACGCCGTAGAGGATATAGTCGTCGCCGAGCGCGGGGACTTCGACGAGATCATTGCGCCTGATCTGCCCGACGAGCGCGGCGAAGTCGTGCGGCGTGTCGAACTTCTGCGCGCGCCACTCGGCGACCTGAATCGAGAGGAAGCGGCGGCGCTCCTTGTACTGCTTCAACTCTTCGGGCACGTCCGGGCTCACCTTCCGGCCCACCGGCTCGCCGCGATCCTCTTCGACCTTGAGCGCCGCCTGCTTCCACGGATCGAGCTGCGGCGTCGGGAGCGAGGCGGGCGCAGGCACTTCCGCCTCGCGCGGCGCTTGCCGCCGGCAGCCCGCGGCGAACGACGACGCAAGCAACAGCGCCGACAGCAGAATTAACGCGGATCGTCCCATCTCTTGAAATTCTTCTTCGCGCCATTGCGTGGAAATTATTTCTCACGCAAAGACGCAATGACGCGAAGCTAAGAAAACGTGTTGGGAGAGTGTCCCTAAGCTAACACAAACGCGCCCGAAAGCGACGTGCCGACCGACGGTCTTGAGCAGAAATTGATCGTGTTCGCGCCCGCCCCGGTCAACCCGGACTCGCGCCGCGTGCATCAACTAGAAGGCACGCGCGTTCTACCCAAAGGGCACAGCAGTCTCCCGCCCACGTTTCGGGAAATCTCTGTCTCAAAATTCGTCCGAGTATTTGCGCGGACAAGGCTACCCGTCCGCCCGAAGGAGACCCACACCGATGAAACTCAAAGCTCTCGCCGCCACCGCACTCGTCCTCTCGCTCAACTTCAACGCACCGCTCGTGCGCGCACAGACCGCACGCGTCAGGCGCACGGTCGCCACCCCGGCGAAGCCGCGCGCCGACGCGCACGCAGACGCGTCAGAACGCGCGACGGGGCAGACGCTCCCCATTCGCCGCGTCATCCTCTACAGCAACGGCGTCGCCTACGTCGAGCGGCGCGGGACCGTCACGGGTCATGCCGAAGTCGCGCTCTCGTTCAAGCAGTCGCAGGTTGACGACGTGTTGAAGTCGATGGTCGTACTCGACCTCGGCGAGGGGCGCATCGGCGCGGTGAGCTACAACTCCAGCGCGCCGCCTTCCGCGCGCATGGCCGATATCCCCTTCTCCGTCGGCGCGGAAACCGAGGGCGGCGGGCTCGCCTCGATCCTCATGCAACTGCAGGGCGCGCGCGTCGTCGTGACGACGAAGCAGAACCGCGCCGTGACGGGCTCGATCCTCACGGTCGAGCAGCGCAACACGCAGCCCGACGACAAGAAGCCGCCCACACAGACGCACGCGCTCGTCATCTCGACCGAGAGCGGCGAGCTGATGAGCTTCGATCTCGCGGACGTGCGCTCGGTCAAGCTCGCCGACGAGGGCACGCGCCGCGACATCACGGAGTTCGCCTCGGCCACCGCCTCGGCGCGTCGGCGCGACGCCAAGACCATCGTCGTCACGTCCGACGGCGCGGGCACTAGAGAGATGCTGGTGAGCTACATCATCGCCGCGCCGATCTGGAAGACGACCTATCGCGTCGTGCTCGACTCGACGGGCAAGCCCTTCTTCCAGGGCTGGGCGATTGTCGATAACGTGAGCGACGAGGACTGGGACAACGTGGAGTTGTCCTTAATCTCCGGCACGCCGATCTCCTTCATCCAGCCGATCCAGCAGCCCTTCTACCGCTACCGCCCCGTCATCCCGATGCCGAGCGATCTGCGGCTCGAACCGCAGGTACACGATCCGAGTCTCACGGGCTCGCTCGGCTCGCCCGGCGCTGTGAGCGGCACGATCACGGATCAGGGTGGGGGGGCCATCGCGAACGCGTCCGTCACTGTCAGGAACGACGCGACCGGCTCTGAAATCAACGCGCGGACTAACGGCGAGGGCTTCTTCCAAACGCCCGCGCTTCCGCCCGGCAGTTACACCGTGACCGTGAGCGCGTCGAACTTCAAGCAGACGGTCGTCAGGGGTGTCGGCGTCAACTCAGCCGCGCCCTCGAACCTCAACCTGAGTCTCGAAGTCGGCAGCGTCAGCGAGACCGTGACCGTCACCACCGAAGCGGAACTCGCTCAGAGGAAAGACCTCGTCGTGAACGGTGCGCGGCAGCGGCAGATCATGCAACTCCCGTCGAACGGTAGGAATTTCGTCAATAACATGGGTATCGACGGCTTGGCAGCGCTCGCGCCCGCCGCGACGAGCTTGAGCGACGCGATCACGGGCGGCAACTCCGGCGTCGAGGCAAGTGCCGACGGCGCGGAGGTCGGCGATCTCTTCGAGTATCACATCGCGCACCCCGTCACGGTGCTGCGCGACCGCTCGGCGCTGATCCCCATCGTGCAGACGCGGATGGAAGGCACGAGAGTTTCGATCTTCAACGAGTCGGCACGGCGCGACAGACCTTTGAGCGGGATGCTCTTGAAGAACACTTCCGGCCTCACGCTCGAAGACGGCGCGCTCACCGTCATTGACGGCAACGCCTACGCGGGCGAGGCGCTGATGGAACGCCTCAAGCCTGAAGAGCAGCGGCTCATCTCCTTCGCGCTCGATCTCGGCACGCTCGCCAATGTGCGCAACGACGAGACGCGCGCCCCCGCCTTCATCGTGCGCATCCGCGACGGCGTCTTTCAGCTCCACTATTATCAGGAGGAGAAGAAGGTCTATACGCTCGCGAACCAGACCGACAAGCCGCGCACCGTGTACGTCGAGCACCCGGTCAGGCAGGGCTGGGCGCTCGACGACAAGCTGACGCCCAAGCCCGAAGGCAAGAGCGCGCGCTACTACCGCTTCCGCGTCGAACTCGCGCCGCACGCCAAAGTCGAACTGCCCGTCGTTGAGCGGCGCGCGCTGATGGACGCCTACGCGCTTTCGGACTTCACGCGCCCGCAGCTCGATCTCTTCGTCTCGCGCCGCTACATCGACGACGCGACGCGCGCCGCGCTGCAAAGCCTGATCGATCTCAAGACACGCGTCGCTGCGCTCGACGCCCGCGCCGAGGCGATTGACAAAGAGATCGAAGAGATCGGCGCGGATCAGAAACGCCTGCGCGAGAACATCGAGGCGCTGACCAAGACCGCCGAGGCGAAGCAGCTCATCGAGCGCTACATCGCCAAAGCCGACCAACAGGAGACGCGCATCGAGCAGCTCACCAAAGAGAAACAGACGCTCGCCGAAGAACGCGCACGCCTGCAGGCACAGCTCGACGCGGCGATCCGCACGATGACGGTCGAGCGCAACCTGACGGAATAATTGTAGGGGCAGGGACAAGTCCTCTGCCCGCAGCGACCGCGATGGCGCTAAACCGT
>JBJMGS010000321.1:0-2055 GCA_045807785.1 Pyrinomonadaceae bacterium | reverse complement strand
GACCGAGAGCGCGCCCGACAACTCATCGGCGATGCGCCGCGCTGAGCCTGAGTCGCCGAAGTCGAGCACGGCGACGCGAGCCGCCCCGTCGTTCGTCTTCGCCGAGGCGTGGGAGGCGAGCGCGCAAAACAGCGCGGGGATGAGTGCGAGTTTGAAACGAGCCGGCATTGACGAGCGGATGTCGTTAAGCTTAGTCCACGACCTTCGTCGCGGCGCGGGGCGCGTCGGGGGAGCCGTGGTAGAGGGTGTAAATCTCGGTCTTGACTTCGGGCGGGAAGCAGACGCGGTGCAGTTCGTAGCCCTGTCGCAAGCCCCGCACGGCGGTGCTGACTTCACTGATCTCGCGCACGCGCGGGCGGGCGTAGCCGTCCTCGACGTAGATGTGTGCCTTCGAGTCTGATCCGGCGGCGGTGTAGTAGTTGTAATAGGGCACGTCGCCCGCCTGATCCTCGATGAAGTAGTAGCGCGGGTCGAAGCCGGCGCGCTCGCAGGCGGCGCGGGCGGCGTCGAGAAAGTCTGCGCGCTCGTCCGGCGGCATGTCGAGATCGATGGCTTTGAAGAGGCGGCGACCGACGAAGCGGCGCGCCAGATCGCGCAGCGTCGGATCGGCGGCGCGCTGCCACTGCTTGAGGTGGAAGAGCACGTCGGAGTCGTCCATCTCCAGGTGATCGGCGAGCGCGAGTGGCGTGCGGTTGAGGACTTTCTCGAACGCCGTGCCCGGCGCGCACCAGACCCGTTCGCCCGCCGCGACGAGTTCGAGCGCGCGGCGCAGCACGGCGCGCAGGACGACCTCCGCCGAGCGCAGCGTGCGGTGGAAATAGACCTGCCGGAACATGTAGTAGCGCGCCTGCAAATACTCCTCGACGGCGTAGAGCCCGCGCGCCGTGACGTAGAGCCTGTCGGCCTCTGCGTCCACGGCGAGCGCGTTGATGATCCATTCGAGATCGAAGAGCCCATACTTCGCGCCGGTCATCAGAGAGTCGCGCAAGAGATAGTCCATGCGGTCGCAGTCGAGCTGCGAGGAGACGAGCTGCGCGAGAAACGCCGGGCGAAAAGTGCCTTCGATGATCTGCGCCACGCGCTCTGGAAGTCGCGGCGAGTATCCGCGCAAGACCTGATTGATCTCCGTGCCTTCGTCTAACACGGCGCGCACCGTCCAGGCTTCGTGGTGGAAGCCGAGGACGTGCTCGAAGACGTGCGAGAAGGAGCCGTGACCAATGTCATGCAGCAGGGCGGCGGCGCGCGCGGCGGCGCGATCCTCTTCGTCGATCGGGTAAGTCTCGCCGAGGCGGTCGAGGACGCGCGTGATGAGATGGAGGACGCCCAGAGAGTGCGTGAAGCGCGAGTGCTCTGCGCCCTGATAGGTGAAGAGGGCGAGGCCGAGCTGCTTGATGCGGCGCAGGCGCTGGAACTCTGCCGCGTCCACGAGATCGATCATCAGACGCCCCTCGCGCGTGTCCGTGCGCAGGCGGATGATGTTGTGGACGGGGTCGCGGTAGATGCGCTCACTCACGGCGGGAAGTCTAGCATGAAGAGCGACGAGCGATTAGCGATTAGCTGTTAGCCAGAAATCTTCGTTTTCGGTTTGGCTAAGAGCTAAGAGCTAACAGCTAAGAGCTAATCGCTCTCTCACTTCTTCTTGTTCTCGCTGATGTACTGCTCCAGTTTCTTGCGGTCGGGGTAGTCTGGGCGCACGGCGAGGAAGCCTTCGTACTCGGCGGCGGCTTTGTCTTTCATCCCCACGGCGTTGTAGAGGAGCGCGAGGCGCAGGTGCGCGTCGGCGTGCCCGACCGGGTCGAGCCGAATCGCTTCGTTGAGGTAGCCGACGGCGAGCGAGCCTTTCTTCAGTTGCAGGTACGCCTCGCCGAGGTAGTAGTTGGCGGTCGCCGACCGCGGCTGCGCCTCCACCGCCTTCGAGAGGAACTCGACAGCCTCGTCGAACTTCTTCTGCGTCAGGCGGAGCCTGCCGAGGTTGATGAGCGCGAGCGCGAAGGTGGGTCGCACGGCCAGAGCCTGACGGTAAGCCTTCTCCGCCCCCGCCTCGTCGCGCCGCAG
>JBJMGS010000320.1:0-18265 GCA_045807785.1 Pyrinomonadaceae bacterium | reverse complement strand
TACGACACCGTCCAGCGCGAGGGCAAAGAGTTCTTCTTCAAGGCGCGCCTCGACACGCACCACGAGGAGATGCGCAAGGTGCTCCTCAAGCTCGCCAACGTCGAAGCCATCTACGCCGCGCAGAACGCGGGACGCGCGGCTGACCTCGCGTCGCTCGCGCGCAGCGAGTCGGGCATGAAGCTCGGCTTGAAGGACGACCTCGACGCGCTCAACACGCTCGGCTACCGTCTCGCGCTCGTCGTCAACGGTGACGGCAAGGGCTACAAGGCGAACGCCGAGCCCGCGCGCTACGGGCGCACGGGTCGCATCTCCTTCTACATGGACGCCGCCGGCATTCAGGAGAAGGATAACAATGGTAAGCCCTACAACCCGCCGCCCTTGAAGAAAAAATCCTGATGACGATCAGGCTCGCGCGCTGGCTCGCCTACGTCGGCGGCGTGCTCGCGCCGCTCGGCGAGACGATCAGGCGTTGGGGCACCTGGCGCGAGAACCCTTCGCTGCTCTTCGACGACTACATCATCGGCGCGCTGCTCATCTACGGTGCGTGGCGCGTGGGGCGTGACGCGCGCGGCGGTCAGCGTTTCCTCTCCGCGGCGTGGGGCTTCGCGTGCGGCATGGGCTACGCGAGCTTCTTCGGCCAGTTGTATGCGAACGCGCACGGCGTGGCAGACCCCGCGCCCGTCTCCGGCGCGACGGTCGCCGTCGTCAAGGGCTTCGCCTTCGCGCTCTCGATCCTCGCGCTCACTGCTTCCTTGCGCCCTCTGACCGAAGGTGATCATGCCAATTCCTAGCCGAGCCGGACGGGAACGGCCGCGAATAGCGCGGGCGACAAGAGGAAGGGATCAAGGCTCAGGCGCGCCGCGCTCTTGACGCGAGGACGCCGTGCGCCTCACATTGTGGGAATGCCGGAGCTGTTGCGTACACTCGCCGCACACTTGCGCACCGTCATCGCCAACCGACGCCGTGCGCAGCGCAAGCGTCTGCGCCTGCCCTGTGCCGTCTCGATCTACGAGGCCAAACCCGCAGCCAATGCGCAGCGCCGCGTCCAGGCGCTCGAAGTTTACACGCGCGATCTCTCCTCGACGGGCATCGCCCTCGTCGCGCCTGCCATCCGCATCGGCGGCCACTATCTAACAAACTCGATCCTGCTCCTCATGCTCGAACACCCCGCGGGCTCGATAGAGATCGTCGCCCAGCCTGTTCGCTACGAACAGCTCCCGTCCGAAGGCGACGAGGCAGGTTACCTAATCGGCACCCACATCATCTCGATGAGCGATGACGACCGTGCTCTCTACGAAGAATACCTGCGCGAACTCAAGTGACGGGGCCTCAACCGTGTCCGCGCGGCTCGCGTTTAATTCATTGGATGTTAATTAATTTGTGAAGCGCAGCCAGCCGAACTTTGCGGGCACGTGGAAGCTCGGCTCCGGCGTAAGCGTCGGCTGCCACGCGAGGTAGCCGCGCGTCGGGTCTTTGCCGATACAGCGGTAGAGGTTCGCGCGCCAGCGCGCGCCCGCGCGCGGCGCGCCGCCAAGCGCAGACCAGGGGACGCGCATCACGAGCGTGATGGTATCACCGGACGCGCGCGCGGCGAAGGTCGCGCCCGAGTGATACTCGAAGTCGGACTCGCGCTTGTCGGGCAGCTGATGAATCCGCGCGTCGAGCCATTCGCCGGTCGGCGCGACCTCGAACTCGAAGTAACGCTCCGGCGCGCCCGCATCCGGCGCGACGAACAACTCGCACACGTCCCGATCCCAGAGCCCCAGCGTCTTCTCGCCGAGGCGCGGCTGGTCGCTCACGATCAAAGGCTCAGTCTGCCGCGCGACGAAGCGCACGTAGAGAGCCGCGTCCGTCCACAGCAGGCGCGCCTCGGCGCGGCGCCCCTCCGGCGCTCTCTCGCCCGACCAATAGTGCTCGATCCGCACCGCGCGCGCGCGCCGCCACGCCGGGTTGTCGAAATCCCCGACCGCGAAATCCGCGCCCGCCCGCCGCGCTTCGATCTCCGTGCTCTCGCTCGCCTTCATCTGATTCTGCGGCGCGACCGCCTGCGCCGCGCCCGACCATGACCCTTCACCAATTCCCGCACGCGCCGCTACCGCACCCGACACAGCGCCTGACACAACGCCAGACTCTGCCCTCGCACCCGATCCGCCGCGCGCGCCGGACGCGGCGACGAGCAGGGCGCAAGTGGCGCAAGTAGCGAGGTGAAGAATAAAACGCGGCGCGCACGACGCGCGCGCGCCGCCCGTGTTTTCGTGTCGCATCTCGACCGGCGCGCGTGCCCGCGCCGAGCAAATCTCTGCGCGCGTCAGAACAGGCCGCGCACCCAGCCGCCGTCAACTTGCAGCGTGACGCCCGTGACGTAAGACGCGCGCTCCGAGGCGAGGAAGGCGACCGCCGCCGCGATCTCTTCCGCCGTCGCCAGTCGCCGTGCCGGAATCTGTGCCGCCCACTCGGCGACCATCTCATCCTTCGTCAGCCCGGCGGCGCGACCGCGCGTCTCGGCGAGTTCGTCCTGATGCTCCGTCAGCGTCCAGCCCGGCGCGACGTTGTTGACCGTAACGCCATCGGCGGCGACCTCCGTCGAGAGCGTCTTCGCCCAGCCGGTCAGCCCTGCGCGCACGGTGTTCGACAGGAGCAGGCCGTCTATCGGCTGCTTGACGGAGATTGAGGTGATGTTGACGACGCGACCCCATCGCCGCTCGCGCATCGCCGGCACGACGAGGCGCGCGAGCCTGACGGCTGAGAGCGCGTTCAGCTCGAAGGCCGTTCGATAAGCGTCAAGGTCGGCGCTCGCGAAAGTCGCAGCCGGAGACCCGCCTGCGTTCGTCACGAGAATGTCCACGCGCCCCGCCTCTGCCCGCGCCGTCTCGACGAAGCGCGCCGCGTCCTCGTCGAGTGTGATGTCCGCCGCGACGCCGACGCACTCCGCGCCCGTCTCCTCCGTGATCTTGCGCGCGGCTGCATCGGCGCGCGACGCGTCGCGCGAGCACAGGAAAACCCTCGCGCCCTCGCGCGCCAACTCCCGCGCCGCCGCGAACCCGATGCCGCGACTCGCCGCCGCCACCAGCGCGACGCGACCGTTGAGACCAAAGTCCATGAAAAGCCTCGGAGCGATTAGCGATTAGCGATTAGCTATTAGCCAGACGAAGGCAAGATCGAACTGCCGAGCAGTTTAGGAAGCAGAGCTTTCTTGCCAAAAGCTAACAGCTAACAGCTAATCGCTAACAGCTCACCACTACCTCTTATACTTATCGAACCAGCCGCGCAAATAAAGTATCTGCGCGATGCGGTTCGAGGGGTGGCGGTTCGTGAAATCGGCGTTGAAGCCGTGGTACTCGTCGGGCAGCCTGACCATCAGCGTCGGGACGTGCCGCAGCTTCAGGGCGCGGTAGTACTGCTCGGTCTGTTCAATCGGCGTGCGCAGATCAAGCTCGCCGTCCATGACCATCGTCGGCGTCTTGACGTTGCCGACGTAGGTGATGGGCGAACGGCGCAGGTGCTCCGCCGGGTCTTCCCACGGCAGCTTGGCGAAGTTGTAGTACCACGAAGAGGAGTCGGTCGTGCCGACGAACGAGTACCAGTTGACCACCGGCTTCATCACGACCGCTGCGGCGAAGCGGTCGGTGTGCCCGACGATCCACGAAGTCAGCACGCCGCCGCCCGATCCGCCGCAGACGAACAGGTTGTTCGCGTCGATGTAGCCGCGCTTGATGACCTCGTCCACGCCGTTCATCAGATCGGTGTAGTCGTCGCCGGGGTAGGCGTTCTTAATGGCGTTGCCGAACTGCTCGCCGTAGCCGGTCGAGCCGCGCGGGTTCGTGTAGAGCACGACGTAGCCGTTGGCGGCGTGGTTCTGGAACTCGAAGTTGAAGCCGACACCGTACATCGTGTGCGGCCCGCCGTGGATGTAGAGAATGAGCGGGTATTTTTTGTTCGGATCGAAATCGGGCGGCTTGACGATCCAGCCCTGAATCCGCTTTCCGCCGACCGAGTCGTACCAAATCTCTTCGACCGCGCCGAGCTTGCGCCCTTCGAGCACGTCGGCGTTGACGTTCGTCAGTTGCCGGATCGCGGCGGGCTGTTTGAGGTTGAACGATACGACGTTGGCCGACGTCTGCGGCGCGGTGAGCGTGCCCGCGACCAGACCGTCGCGGCTCATCGAAGAGAAGCGAAACTGGTGCGTGCCCTGCGTCACTTGCTTCGGCGCGCCACCGCGCACGGGGACGAACCACAAATTGTCCGTGCCTTTATCTTCGGTGGTGAAATAGACGCCGCCGCCGTCGGGCGACCAGTGCGGGTCGCCGACGGCGCGGTCGAAGTCGCCCGTCAGCAGGCGCTTGTTCGAGCCGTCCGCGTTCATCAGGTAGAGCTTGTTGATGCGGTAGGTGTCGTCCGTCTGATCGAAGCCGGTGTAGGCGATGAGTCGCCCATCGGGCGAGACGGCTGGATTCGAGTCCGGCCCGTTGCGATCCGTGAGCGCGCGCACGTCGCCCGTCCTGACGCTCGCCGCGTAGATTTCCGAGTCGCGGAAGACGTACTCGGCGTCGGGCTTGCGCAGGGAGGTGAAGAGGATGGTCTCGGAGTCGGGCATCCATTCCGCCCCCGACTCGTTGTAGTCGCCCTGCGTGAGCTGCCTGGGCGTGCCGCCCTCGTCGGCGACGACGAAGATGTGCGTGTAGCCTTCGGGTCGCCAGCCCGATCCGTCCGAGCGGTAGTCGAGCCGGTCAACGACGCGCGGCGCGTCAACCCACTTCGCGCCCGCCGGGCGCTGCGGCATGTTGATCTTGAACTGCTGCACGGCGGGTACGAGCATCGTGAACGCAATGCGCTTGCCGTCGGGCGACCACTGCGGGCTGCCGGGGCTGCGCTCCAGATGCGTCACTTGCGTCTCGCCCGGCGAGTCGAGCCACTTGACGAAGAGCTGCGCGCCCTGGGGCTGACCCGGCGCGACGTACACGATGCGGCGACCGTCGGGCGACCAGCGCGCCTGCGAGCCCTTGACGAAGAAACGGTTGTGCGAGCCGTCGGCGTTCATGATCCAGACTTCGTCAACGTAAGTGTCGTTGACCTTGTCCGTCCAGCGCCGCGTGTAAGCGATCTGCGAGCCGTCGGGCGAAACCTGCGGCGACTGGACGTACTCCCAGTCGAGGAATTGATCAATCGAGAGGCGGTCGCGCGGCGCGTCGGCGGCGGCTGCCGCGCACGCGAGCGCCGAGAGCATGACGAGGGAAGCGCAGAAGTTCCTCATTCGCATCCGAAATCTCCGTTAAAGACTGATTGTGAATAGGGAGCCGCGGGCGGTTCGGGCACTCTCACACAGACAGCAAGAAGGGCGAGGGCGCGAGCGCACACGGCGATTCTTTTGAGCGTCGCATGATAACGGATCGGTCGGCGATTTGTTAAACGGGGCGGCATGATGCCGCTTCATTCAGCCGTCAGGTGAACCTGCTCCGCGATGCGGCTTTCGACCGTGAGTTCTTCGGGGCGGGGCACGCTCACGCGCGTGTCTTCGCCGCGCCCCTTGTCCCACCAGCGGGAGGTGATGAACCAGACGAGACCGGGCAGCGTGAAGAAGACGCCCGTCCACGCGGCGACCGTACGTGGCGAGTAGCCGACGGGGTCGAGCAGATAACCCGTCAGGTAGTTCGCTGCCGCCATCGCGAGCGTCATCAGCGCCAACTCGGCGGCGAAGACGCGACCGCGGAACTGATCCTCGACGGAGAGTTGCAGCAGCGCCGTCGAGGAGACCCAGAGGACGCTGCCGCCCGCGTGCGCGACGGCCAGCACGACGAGCGCGACGGCGAGCGTGGGCGCGACGCCGAAGGCGAAGTAGAACGCCCCGGCGACGACGAAGCCGAAGCCGATGCTCACCTGCATCGCCCGCCGCGTCTCGCCGCCGAAGCGGCGTGTGAGGACTGGGCCGACCGCCGTGCCGACGCCGCGCGCCGTGTAGAGCGCGCCGATGCCGAGCGCGGCACTCGCGCCGACGGGAAAAACTTTCTCGCCGAAGACGGCGAGCAGCGTCATGATGCCGCCGCCGATGCCCCACGCGGGCTTCACCGCGAGATACGCGATGAGGCGCGGTCGCTGGCGGACATAAGCGATGCCTTCGAGCATATCGGTCACGCCGAGCGCCTTCGCAATAGTCAGTTTCTGTTTCGGTCGCGGCGTTCGTTTCGGCAGCGTGAGTCGGGCGATGAGCGCGGCGGAGGCGAGGTAGGTCAGAGAGTCGATCACGAAAGCGGCGTCCGTGCCGACCCAGCCCGTGACGAAGCCGCCCGCCGCCGCGCCAAGCGTGAGCATCGCCGACCAGGTGACGGAAGTGATCGCGTTCGCCGCGACGATCTCGCGCGGGGGCACGACCGAAGGGATCGCCGCAGACTTTGCCGGCTCGAAGAAGGTCGAGAAGGTGAGTTGCAGGACGGTCAGCGCATAGATGATCCAGACCTGTTCGGGCCGGCGGACGAGCAGGAAGCCGAGCACGACGACGGCGCGCACGAGATCGGACGCGATCATGATCTGGCGGCGGTTGAGCCTGTCCGCGACGACGCCGGAGAGCGGGCTGATGAAGACGCTCGGCAGGAAGCGCGTGACGAAAATGAGACCGACGGCGCGACCCGATCCGGTCAGGTGCTGCACGATGGTCAACACGGCGATGGTGTCGAACCAGTCGCCGAGCTGGCTCACCACCTGACCGAGCCACAGCAGTCGGAAGTCGCGGTTGCGCCGCAATAGATCGACGTAGCCCACGGGCGCGTCCCGCACGTCGCGCTTTTGATTCGTCCTCTTCACCTGAGCGATCCGTCTGAAAAAGTGAATGCCAGAGTGCGCCCGCCCCGCGAAACTTGTCAACGCGCGTGAACAGTCGCTCGCGGCGTGCGACTCGCGCGGGCAAGTTGACGCCGGCGTTCACACTGACCTGTCAGCCTGACGACGAGCGTGATCGGCAACTCGCCGCGTCCCGCTCCGACGCGCCGATATCCCTGCAAATACGGTCGTTTCTCGCCCTTGCCGCCCGCGCCGAGTTAAGGCACGCGGGTTGTTAAAGAGAACGGCGCGGTATGAAGCGCGCAAGCGTTTCGCGGGAACCCTCCGCACAGGGCTCCCGCAACCGCACCAGCTTTGACGGCAACAGTTTGCTCCTCGCGGACGTGCCCGACTTGAAAAGAACGACGACACAGCTTCTCACCCCCGTACAGCGAGTGAGTGCCACGCACTCGCTGCTTGCCCTGCCGTCGTTGAAAACGGGAAGCGGTTTGCCCCCGCCCTCGTTTTCAACGACGGCACTTTTTCGTACCTCGGCGGCGGCGCGCACGTTCAGCCGCACGCACCGCGCGCAGTTCGCCGCGCACACTTTTTGAAAGCCCGACTTCTCGCCGCGCTTGATCTCGCAACTCCGCCCGGCGCGAACTTGAGTTGACGACGCTCTATTGATGACGACGTTCGGCGCGACGCCTTCGTCTCGCGCTTCGAGGGGTGTAATGGTGAGCATGATCGAGATGTCGGACTTCAACCGCGCGGCGCGTGCCTACTGGCTCGCCTCCGTCTGCGCGGGAGCCGCCATCGTAGTGTGGGCTCTGTCGCGCGCGTTCGTCTATACACCGACGCAGGGACTGGAGCTGCTCGCGCTGGCGAGCTTCGTCGTCGTCTCGACCTTCCTCCGCATCCGCCTGCCGAACACCTCGGCCTGCATCACGGCGGGCGACGCGTTCGTCTTCCTCGGCGCGATCCTGCTGGGCGTGCCCGCCGCTATCCTGCTCGCCACGGTCGATTCCGTCATCAACTCGCTGCGCACGCACAAGCGCGCCACATCCTGGCTCTTCTCCCCGGCGACGATGTGCGTCACCGTGCTCGCCTCTTCGTCCGCCTTCTACGCGATGCTCTCCGGCGTGTACGGCTATGCGCGCGCGGCGGTCGGCTCCGCGCCGCCGAAGTTCGAGCAGCTGCTCGTCGCGCTCGTCGCGATGGCGATCGCGCACTACCTCGTGAACGGCGCGCTCATCGGCGGGCTCTTCGCCTTGAAGACGCGCAACTCGATCTGGAAATTCTGGCACGATGAGTACCTCTGGACGTCGTTCAGCTTCTTCGCCGCGGCCATCGCCGCCGGGCTGATGTACCAGGCGATGCAGACGCTCGGCCTGCTCTACGTCCTGCTGAGCCTGCCCGTCGTCGCCGCGACGTTCATGACCTACAAGATTTACTTCGAGCGTATGAGCGCGAAGTCGCGTGAGGCGGAGGAACTGGCGCGGCTGCACCTCGCCACCGTCGAGGCGCTCGCGACGGCCATCGACGCCAAGGATCAGACGACGCACTGCCACGTCCGCCGCGTGCAGATTTACGCTGCCGGAATGGGTAAGATTCTCGGACTTTCCCTCAACGACATCGAGGCGCTCAAGGCGGGCGCGCTCTTGCACGACATCGGCAAGCTCGCCGTGCCGGATCACATCCTGAACAAGCCGGGCAAGCTCACCCCGGCTGAGTTCGAGCGCATGAAGGTTCACACGACCGTCGGCGGGCAGATTCTCGAACGGATCCAGTTCCCGTATCCGGTCACGCCCATCGTCCGGCACCACCACGAGCGTTGGGACGGACTCGGCTACCCGGACGCCCTGCGCGGCGAGGAGATTCCGTGGACGGCGCGCATCTTCGCCGTCGTCGATTGCTTCGACTCGGTGCGCGAGGACAGACCCTACCGGCGCGGGCTCACGGTCGAGGAGGCGAGCGCGCTCCTCATCCGCGGTGCGGGCACGCACTTCGATCCGCAGGTCGTCGAGCTGTTCCTCAAACACTTGCCGGAATTCGAGACCGAGATCGTCGAGCGCGGTCTCGATCAGCACGGCTTCACCACCTCCGAGGCCGACGCGCGCGCGCTCGTCGAAGACGGCTCCGCCGCGCTCTCGCCGACGCACCCGCAGTTCACGCCGCCTGACTATCTGGTGCAGATCAAGAACGCGCACCGCGAGGTGTATGCGCTCTACGAGATCGCGCACTCGTTCGGCGCGTCGCTTGACATCGAGGATCGCTGCGCGGCGCTCGTCAACAAGGTCAATCACATCGTCCCGTTCGACACCTGCGCCGTCTATCTCTACGACCCGCTGAAGAACTACGCGACGCTGGCGCACGCCGCCGGACGCAACGCGGAGCTGCTGCACGAACGCTGCGTCGCGCCGGGCGAGGGCGTCATCGGCTTCGTGCTCGCCAACCGCCGCGTCGTCAGCTCCTTCGATCCGATGCTCGACTTCCGCGACGTGGGGCTCCCGGCGGGCGAGCGCTACCGCGCGATGGTCGCGCTGCCGCTCGTCAAGAACGAGCGCCTGCTCGGCGTCATCGCCGTCTATTCATCAGAACTTGAAGAGTACACGGACGATCACCAGCGCCTGCTCGACACCGTGGCGCGCCTCGCATCGGACGCCTTCGCGCACGCCCTGCACCACGCCGAGACCGAGTCGAACGCGCTGACCGATCCGCTGACGAACCTGCCGAACGCGCGCGCCCTGCACGTGCGCTTCGAGGAGGAGGAGGCGCGCGCTCGGCGCACGGGCAACGGCTTCCAAGTCGTGATGCTCGATCTCGACGACTTCAAGCAGGTCAACGACACCTTCGGCCACCAGATCGGCGATCAGATGCTGCGCGAGGTCGCGCGCCTGCTCCAGGATCAATTGCGCGAGTACGACTTCCTCGCGCGCTACGCTGGCGACGAGTTCGTCGCCGTCGTGCAGGAACTGTCCGACGAGCAAGTCGCGGACTTGCGCCGCCGCATCGAGCGCGCCGTCTCGCGCTTCTCGCTGCGCGTCCACCCGGAGGCGCACGCGCGCGTCGGCATCAGCGTCGGCGCGGCGCGCTTCGGCGAGGACGGCGAGTCCTTAAGCGCCCTGCTCATCGCCGCCGATCAGGCGATGTACTCCGTCAAGTCGGATCACAAACACAGCCGCCAGCGCGCCGCCGTGCCCGAACCCGTCATCGAACTCGCCACGGACGATCTCGCCTCGACAGCGATCAACTAGCAGTTAGCTATTAGCGGTTAGCCATTAGCCATTAGCCAAACCGGAAGACGGACCTGCGTTCCGGCCTGGCTAATCGCTAATCGCTAACCGCTAACCGCTTTTCTTGACATTGCGCCGCGCATCGCTTTCAATCGTTGACGGGGCGCGCACTGGTCGCGCCCGCCCGTCGGACGCCCCCGCGAAGTGCGCGCCCCGTCGAGATCATGCCGGCTCACACACCCCAGAAAAATCGGACGGCAATGTTGCTCGTCGTTGACGACGACGAGGACGCACGTCAGCGCCTGCGCGAGACTTTCGAGGCGGAGGGGCACCGCGTCGTCTCGGCGCAGGATGCTCCGGCGGCGCTGCGCGCGCTGCACAAGGAGCCACCCGATCTAATCCTCTTGGACGTCGAGATGCCGGGCGTTGACGGGCTGGCGCTGTGCCGTCTGCTGCGCGCGCAGGGCGCGACGAAGCGGTTGCCGATCGTGGTCGTCTCCGCGCTCGACGACGAGGGGCGCAAGGTCGAGGCGTTCGCCGCCGGGGCGGACGACTTCGTGGCAAAGTCCGCGCCGCGCGGGGAATTGGTCTGGCGCGTCTCGGCGCATCTCGGCGCGGCGCAGCGCGAGCGGGCGCTGGTTGGCAGCAACCGCGAGCTGGGATTTTTAGCCGACCTCGGGCGCGGGCTCCTGGTTGCGCTCGAACCCTTGCAGGTCGCGCGGCGCGTGGCCGGCGCGACCTACGAGGCGGCGAACGCCGCGCTGTGCGCCGCCGTGCTCGTGACGCGGGCGGAAGGTGAGAGTGATGCCGACGAGCGTTCGGCGGATGATTCGACCGGGGCGGTCACCGCGTGCGTCTTCGACCGCGAGGGGAGCGCAGAGAGCGCGGGCCTGCTCGATCTGAAAAAGCTCCGCGCGTGGCTCGCGGCCTCACCCGTCGCCGCGGAGCTGTTCGACGAAGAAAACGATTTCTTCCTACGCGCCGACGGTCACCGCGTCGAGTACGTCGCGCCCGTCAGGTTCGGCGGTCGCGCGGTGGGCGCGCTCGTCGTCGCGTTCGACACCAGCGAGGCGTGCGGCGAGACGGAGAGCCGCCTGATCGACGCCGCGGCGCAGCAGGCCGCGCTCGCCGCGCACATCTCTTCGCTCTACGAGGCGGCGCGTGCCTCTTCGGTGAGCCTCGCGCGCGAGGTCGAGCGGCGCACCGCCGAGGCGGTCGCGCAGAAACAGTTCACCGAGGCGATCATCGACAGCCTGCCCGTCTCGCTCTACGCCGTGGATCGCGACTATCGCATCGTCGCGTGGAACCGCAACCGCGAGCTGGGCGGGCAGGGCGTGCCGCGCGGGCGGGCGCTGGGTAAAAACATCTTCGACGTCCTGACGCGTCAGCCGCGCGAGGTACTGGAGCGCGAGTTCGCGCGGGCGTTCGAGACCGGCGAGATCGAGCGCATTGAGCAGGAGGGCGCGACGCCGGACGGCGGGTCGAAGCACTGGCTCGTGAGCAAAATCCCGATGCGTGCCGACGGCACGGAGGTGACGCACGTCATCACGGTTGGCGAGGACGTCACGGCGCGCGTCGAGGCGAACCGCGCGGTCGCGCGCACCGAGCGGCTCGCGGCGGTCGGTCGCCTCGCGGCGGGCGTCGTCCACGAGATCAACAACCCGCTCGCAACCATCGCCGCCTGCGCCGAGGCGTTGGAGACGCGCGTGCACGAGGGCGCGTTCGGCGACTCGAAGGACGCGGACGATTTGCGCGAGTACCTGGCGCTCATCCGCAGCGAGGCGTTCCGCTGCAAGTCGATCACGAACGGTCTGCTCGACTTCAGTCGCAACCGCGCGGGCCAGCCCACGCCTGTCTCGCTCGCCGAGGTCATCCACTCTGCGGCGCGGCTGCTCAGGCACCAGCGGCGCGGCGGCAGGCGCGTCGAGATCAAGACGGAGGTGGCGGACGATCTCTTCGCCATCTCGGGCGACGCCGGCCAGTTGCAGCAGGCGGTGATCATCCTCGCCGAGAACGGCATCGACGCGATGACGGAGGGCAGCACGCTCGCGGTGCGGGCGCGCAACGCGGGCGGCGTGGTCGTCGTCGAAGTCTCAGACACGGGGGCGGGGATCGCGCCGGAGCACCTCGCGAAGATTTTCGATCCGTTCTTTACGACGAAGGAGATCGGGCGCGGGACGGGGCTCGGTCTCGCAGTCTGTTATGGTATCGTGAAGGAGCACGGCGGGCATATCGCCGTTGATTCAGCGCCGGGGCGCGGCACGACTTTCACGCTGACGCTGCCCGCGCTCGCGGACGATATTTCGGAGGGGGACTAAAAAAGTTTTGAGCGACACTCCGCGTGCGAGGATTCTGGTCGCCGAAGACGAAGCGAACCTGCGGCTCGTTTTGCAGAAGGAGTTGGAGCGCGCCGGCCACGACGTGCGCGTCGCGCCCGACGGCGAGGCGGCGCTGAAGCTGCTCGAAGAGTCGAACGTGGACGTGCTCTTGACGGACATCTCGATGCCGCGCATGGACGGCATGGAGCTGTTGCGCCGTGTCCACCAGCGACCGAACCCGCCCGAAGTCGTCATGCTCACCGGCCACGCCACGGTCGAGACGGCGATTGAGGCGATGAAGCTCGGCGCTTATGACTACCTCTCGAAGCCGTACCACATCACGGAACTTGACGCGCTCGTCAAGCAGGCGGCGGAGAAGCGTCGCTTGCGGGTGGACAACCAGCGCCTGCGCGCGCAGATCGCGCGCCGCAACGCCGCGCCGGAGATCATCTTCGTCTCCGAGGCGATGCAGAGCGTGATGCACCTCGTCGAGCGCGTCGCGCCGTCGGACACGTCGGTGCTCATCACAGGCGAGAGTGGCACGGGCAAGGAGCTGATCGCGCACGCGATTCACAAACTGTCGCGGCGCAGCGAAGGCTCGTTCATCGATCTCAACTGCGCGGCGTTTCAGGAGACGCTGTTAGAGTCCGAGCTGTTCGGCTATGAGGCGGGCGCCTTCTCCGGCGCGAAGGCGCGCAAGCTGGGTCTGTTTGAGCTGGCGGACAACGGCACGCTCTTTCTCGACGAGGTGACGGAGCTGCCCGCGCAGTTGCAGTCGAAGCTGCTGCGCGCGATTGAGACGCAGACCTTCTACCGCGTCGGCGCGGTGCGCAAGGTGCAGGTCAACGTCCGCATCATCGCGGCGACGAACCGCGACATCACGCAGGTGACGACCGACGGCAGCTTCCGCTCCGATCTGCTCTACCGCATCAACGGCTTCCAGATCAATTTATTCCCGCTGCGCGAGCGGCCCGAAGACATCGAGCCCATCGCGCGCCACCTGCTCGCGCACCTGCGCGGGCACTCCGCGCCCGAAATCACGCCGGACGCGCTCGAAGCCCTGCGCGGCTACGCCTGGCCGGGCAACGTGCGGCAGTTGCGCAACTACCTCGAGCGCGCGGCGCTCTTAGCGAACGACAACCTGATCACGCGCGCCGAGCTGCCGCCGGAGATCGTGAGCCCCGCGCAGACGCACGCGCCGGGCGCGATGTACGCCGCCGGCGCGCCCGCCGTCGCGGGGCAGGGGATGGTGCCGCCGCCGCTGCGCGAGGTCGAGCGACAGCAAATCCTCGCCGCGCTGGAACAGACCAACTGGCACCGCGGCAAGACCGCCGAGATGCTCGGCATCTCGCCCTCGACGCTCTACCGCCGCCTGCGCGATTACAATCTGACGCACCGCAGCTAAAGGATTTTCTACCGACCGAAAGACGAAGAGACCCGCCACCCGGCGGGTCTTTTCGTTGACGAAGAATGTCTGATGATGTTGTGCGCTGTCGTGGACGACGGCGCGTCTCAGCCCGTGGTCGAGCCGACGGCCTTGCTCTTCGGCTGATCGAGCAGGCGTCCGGCGGCTTCGGCTTTGTCGCGCTGACCCGTGCGGTTGTAAAGCTCGATCAGGCGGCGCAGCACGTCGGTCGAAGCGGGATCGAGCCGGCGCGCGGCTTCATAGTGTTTGATGGCGTCGCGGTCGCGCCCGGCGGCTTCGAGCAACGCGCCCGTCTGATAGCGGGCGTAGAGTTCGCCGCCCGCGCGCGCGAAGTTTTTGAAAGCGTCGTCGAACTTGCCGAGCCTGCCGGAGGCGAAGCCGAGGTTGTTGAAGATTTCGCGGCTCGAAGGATCGAGGCGCGCGGCGAGCTTGAGCTTGGTGAGCGCCTCTTTGGGCCGATCGTCGAGGTAGAGCGAGTAGCCGAGGTTGTTGATGACGTGCGCGTCGTTCGGCGCAATGCTCAGCGCGCGCTGGTAAAACTCCTGCGCCTCCTTGTGCTGCCCCCGGTGGTCGTAGGCGAGACCGAGCAGGTTGTTCGCTTCGAGCAGGTTTACGCCGGTCGCGGCGGCGACGGAGAGTTCCGAGATGGCCGACTCGAACAACCCTTCGGCGATCAGCGCGCGCCCCTGCGAGATCGGATCGTGCGGCACGCCGACGACGAGCGGCATGAACGGCGTGCTCGTCGCAGCGTCCGACCGCGCCGTGCTGGAAGACTGCGCGGGCGGCGCCGTCACGGTCGCGGCGGTCGTCTGCGAAGTCGGCGCGTTCGAGGCGGAGGGGGTGCCCAGAGGGGGCAGTGTCGTCGGCGTCACAGCTTCGGGCGAGTTCACAGGGGCGCGCGGCGTTTGGGCTGCGACTGTAGCGGAGGCAGCCGAAGACGCGTTGCCCTTTCGCTCACGATCCGGTTGCTTGGCGGCAGACGGCGCGCTCGCCGCGGCGGCCGTCGTCTTCGTCTCTGGCTTAACCTTTGCTGTGTCGGGCTGGCGCGAATCTTTCTTACTGCCGCCGCTGAACAGTCGTGCGAGCGCGCGGAACGGCGCGGCGAGTGCGCGGATGAAAGCGTTGCCGCCCTTCTTGTTCGTGCCGTCCGAAGATGCAACGGGCGCGACCTCCGGCGACGTGGCGCGGCCTTCGACCGACGTGGTCGCGCCGTTGGCCGGAACTGCGGACGGCGGGGCGGGTGCGGTCGCGGTGGCGTCGGAAGCTGTCGGCGTGCTCGCGAGGATCGACGACGCGGCGCAGTTGAGCGCGAGTGCGGCGGCGCAGGCGAGGGCAGCGAGTTTATGTGTGCTCAAGAAAATTGTCTCCTTAGGCTTCAGACGACGCGAGCGGCGCGGCGGGGCGAAGTGCGATCCGTCGGCGACAAGGAAGTGTATGGCAGTGCGCGCGCGAGGTCAAAAGGTGGAGGTGCGCGACGACGCGAAAAAAAAGGCGGCACGGTTCGTGGGAGAGCCCGCGAGCCGTGCCGCCAAATGGGAGGCAAGAGAGAGGAGCTACTGCGTGGGGGGAGCTGAACTTAAGCCTGCTGCTGACGGCGGCGACGGCGGTAGTAGAGACCGGCGAGACCCGTGCCGAGCAGCGTCATCGTCGCCGGTTCGGGCGTCGCCGTGGGCGAGGTCGTGTAGCTGAACGCGATGCCGTTGTTCCAGTAGTGGCAGTCGGGATCGAAGCCGAAGGCGATGTCGCCGCCGTTGCTGATGAAGTTCATCAGGGCGGTCAACTGTGTTTGGTTGAAGGTGAAGACGACGTTCTGGGTCGCCGCCACGCCGTTCGTGTCAGCGAACTCGCCGAGCTTGATGTCGTTCGCGCCTTCGACGAAGAAGTCGGAGATTTGGTTGGCGGGGACGGGCGAGCCCGTGGCGTCGCCGAAGAAGGTGGTCACGCCGTTCGCGCCGGTGGCAGAGTGAGTGGAGGTCGCCGACGTGTAGGTCGTCGCCGTGTTGAGCATGTGGACGAACAGCTTGTTGGTGTTCGCGTCCCAGTTGGTCACGTTGTAGATCGTCAGGCTCGCGCTGGTGATGGTCTGACCGACGGGGACGGTGAGCCCGCCGACCTTCCACGTGTAAGCGTTGTGATGATCGAGATCGAACTGGTTCGCCCCGCCCTGGTAGCTGGCGGTGCCGGGCGTGCGGGTGCTGCTGTTCGTGTTACCCGCGGTCACGGGCGAGCAGATGGTGTGGGTCGCGCCGCTGGCGGAAGGGGTGCAGACAGCAACCGTATCTGCCTTGACGATACCGGGCAGAGCGAGGACGAAGAGGGCGGCGAAAGACACGAGTAGCTTCTTCACGGTAAGTGAACCTCCGGGCTCGATTAAATTGGCGTCTTGAATTCTCAGTGACGCGGCGACACTAATCCCCAGGCTTCTCCGCGAAAGGGATGAGCTGTCGGAAACAACTTGTCGCTTTGTCGTGACTTAGGTAAAGGCTGAGTGGGTCGGTTATTCCAGAAAAGGCGGCGGCGCGGGGATTGGTCGGAGACCTTCTCGGCGGCGCGTGGCAGGGGTCACATATCGCGGGGGGCAAGGGTCACGCGTCGTTCTCGGCGAAGGAGCGGCGCAGGTTGTCTGGGACGCGGACGGCGCGGCGCGTGTCGAGGTTCATCGCCACGTGAACCTGTTCAGAGCGCGCGCACAACGTCGCGTCCGACTTGCGGCGCGCGCTGTAGGCGAAGGTGGCGGAACTGTCGCCGACGCGCACGACGTGCACTGCGATCTCGATCTCGTCGCCGTAAAACATCGGTACGAGGAACTCGGCCTGTACCTTCACCGTGGGAAAGCCAATCCGCTCTTCGCGCATCAGCCGCGCGTAAGTCGTGCCGCAGCGCGCGGCGAAGAACTCCTCCATCGCCACGTGGAAGTAGTGAAAGATGACGGGATAATAGACGAGCCCCGCCGGGTCGCAGTCGCCGAAGCGGACATTGATGTGGGTGGAGAAAGACAAGAGTGGGTGTCGGGCGTCAGGTGTCGGGTATCAGGGTCTGGTTTTAACCGGCACCTGACACCCGTCACCTGCCTTTCAGTTGTTTGCGATCAATCTTGCCGCGGTCGTTTTTGGGGAGCGAGGGGACAAACTCGATCCAGCGCGGGTACTTGTAAACCGCTAGGTGCGATTTGACGAACTCCTTGAGCGCGGCGGCGAGCGCGTCGGAAGTCGCGAAGGTCTCTTTCACGACGACGAACGCCTTGGGCTTGACGAGTTGGTCGCCCGCGTCGTGGCCGACGACGGCGCACTCGACGACCGCCTCGTGCAGCATCAGGCAGTGTTCGATCTCCGTAGGCGAGACGTAGATGCCGGAGACCTTGAGCATGTCGTCGGTGCGCCCGCGATACCAGAAGTAGCCAGCTTCGTCCACGTGGAACTGATCGCCGGTCGTGCACCAGTCGCCCGCGAAAGTCTCTTTGGATTTTTCGTGTGCCTGCCAGTAGCAGAGCGCCGCCGAGTCGCCGCGAACTTTCAGCGTGCCCATTTCGCCCGTGGGCAGCTCGCGCCCTTCCGCATCAATGACGCGCGCCTCGTAGCCCTCTACGACGCGACCGAGGCTGCCCGGTTTGACGTCGCCCGGACGGTTCGAGATGTAGATGTGGAACATCTCCGCCGAGCCGATGCCGTCGAGGATTTCGACGCCGAAAGTTTTCGTCCAACGCTCGTACAACTCGACGGGCAAAGCCTCGCCCGCCGAGAGGCAGCAGCGCAGGGACGAGAGATCGCGCCGTGCCGCGCCTTCGAGGTTGAGCATGGCGTTGATCATCGTCGGCACGCTCGTCAAAATCGTCGGGCGGAAGCGCTCGATCAGCTCGAACATCTTTTCCGGCGTCGAGCGTTCGGAGAACAGGGCGGTCGCGCCGCCGACCGCGAAGGGGAAGAGCAGGTTCGTGCCCGTCGCGTAGCCGAAGAAGAGTTTGGGCACGGCGAGGGTGAGATCGTTTTCGTTGACGCCGAGCACGCGCTTGGCGTAGCACTCGGTGTTGTAAGGCAGGTCGTGGTGGAAGTGAACCGCGCCCTTCGGGTGCCCGGTCGAGCCGGAAGTGAAGAGCCAGATCGCGATGTCGTCGCGTCGCGTGTCGGCGGGCGTCAACTCGTCCGGCATGGCGCGCGTCACTTCGTCGAACGAATCGAAAGGCCCGCGCTCGCGACCGACGACCAGCACCTGGCGCAGATACTTCGCCCCGCGCGCGGCTCGCGCGAACTGCTCGACGAGCGACTCGTGTATGACGGCGACGGGCGCGCGCGTGTATTCGAGGTAGTACTCGTAATCAACCGCGGGCAAGAGCGGGTTGACCATCGTGATGACGGCACCAGCGCGACTCGCGCCGAACCAGACCCACGCGAACTCCGGGCAGTCCGGCAAAACGATCAAGACGCGATCCTCTATGCGCGCGCCCGACTTGCGCACGGCATTCCCCGCGCGGTTCGCTTGTCTCACCGCGTCGCCGTAGGTGAACTGCTCGTCCCCGTGGTAGAGGCAGACCTTTCCCT
>JBJMGS010000319.1:0-6605 GCA_045807785.1 Pyrinomonadaceae bacterium | reverse complement strand
GACCGACGTGCTGAGCAGCCCCAGCGGGAAGACGATCAGGATCGGGTGCGCGCCGTGACCAAGCACTCTGAATTTACTCTCCATGTTGCCTCTCCGTGTTAACCGAAAGTTACACAGTCGCCCCGCGCCCACCTGGGCGGGGCGTGGACAAAGCGACGCTGGTTCGAGCCGGATTCGCCCAGAGTGTAATTCGGCTCGCCCGCAAAGGACAAGGTTTCAGTTTTCAGTTTTCAGCCTCGTCGAACCCTTCTTTCAGTAGGCGTCTCCTGTTCCCCATTCAAAGCCGCATGGCATATACTGACCGCCACACGCAGCCAGAACTTCTGACACCCGACACCTGACACCCGGAACCTGTCTTATGATTCTCGAACGCATCCGCCAGCGCGCCGCCGCAGACCCGCAGCACATCGTCCTGCCCGAAGGCGAAGACCCGCGCACGGTCGCCGCCGCCGCCCGCTGCGCGCGAGAAAAGATCGCCCGCGTCACTCTGCTCGGCAATGAGGAGAAGATTCGGCAAGCGGCGCGCGACGCGGGCGCAGACCTCGGCGGCGTCGAGATCATCGATCACCGCCGCGCCACAGACTTCGACCGCGTCGCCGCGCTCTACTACGAGCTGCGCCGCGCCAAGGGCATGATGCCCGACGAGGCGCGCGCGAGTGTGCAAGACCCGCTCTACTACGGCAACCTGCTCGTGCGCGAGGGCCGCGCCGACGGCTCGGTCGCGGGCGCGACGAACACGACGGCGCACACGGTTGGAGCGGCGCTGCGCTGCGTCGGCGTGCGCGCGGGGTTCAAGCTCGTCTCCAGCTTCTTCGTCATGGCGCTTGAGCGCGCGGATTTCGGCGCAAACGGCGCGATGATCTATGCAGACTGCGGCGTCGTCATCGAGCCGACGGCGGTCGAACTGGCGGAGATCGCGATTGCGTCAGCCGACTCGTGTCGCGCCCTGCTCGAAGTCGAGCCGCGCGTCGCGATGCTCTCGTTCTCGACGAAGGGCAGCGCCAAGCACCCGCTGATCGACAAGGTATCGGAGGCGATGCGCACGGCGCGGGCACGCGCGCCAGAGCTTGAGATCGACGGCGAGTTGCAGGCGGACGCCGCGCTCGTCCCTTCAGTCGCATCGTCTAAAGCTCCCGGCTCGACCGTCGCCGGGCGCGCGAACGTCCTCATCTTCCCAGACCTGCAAGCCGGCAACATCGCCTACAAGCTGACCGAGCGGCTGGCGGGCGCGACCGCCATCGGCCCCATCCTGCAAGGACTCGATAAGCCCTGCAACGATCTCTCGCGCGGCTGCAAGGCGGACGACATCGTGGATGCCGTCGCCATCACCGCCGTGCAGGCGCAGAGCCGCAAGCGGCAGACTTGACGGAGGCGGCGCGGGCGCTCCCCCAGCTCGCGCTCAACATCATGCACTGGCTCTCGAAACTGATCTGAGGCGGCGAAGATTCGGGCGCGGCGGGCAACGCGGCGACGCCCCTGTGGGCATCTGATAGATGTCACCACGCGACAGTCTGAACCACGAAGATCGGAGCCACCCTCTATGCCCCAACGCCGCGCACTCTTCGCGCTCGCGCTCGCCGTCATCTTCTCCGCGTCGGCGCGCGCGCAGTCCGGCAGACCCATCCCGAAGCCGACACCGCCGGATCGCGACGAGCAGATCAGGGTCTTCACAGAGGAGGTGCGCATCCCCGTCTTCGCGCGCGACGAGTACGGGCACTTCGATCCGACGCTCGAAGCCAACGACATCCTCGTGCTCGAAGACAACGTGCCGCAGGCCGTGCGCAGCGTGCGGCGCATCCCCGCCAGCATCCTCCTCGTCCTGAACACCGGCGGCGAACTCAACCCCGGCTTGCGCACCCGGACGACGCGCGAGATGGCGCTCAACCTCGTCTCCGCCCTGCGCGAAGGCGACCGCGTCGCGGTGCTTCAGTTCAACCGGCGCACGGAGTTGATCCAGCCCTGGACGACAAACCTCGACGCCGCGCGCCACGCCATCACCACCAAGCTCTTCGGCGGCACGGGCGCACGCCACGAAGAGGCGCTGACGCGTGCGGCGCAGCTCTTCGCCACGGAGCCGCAGGGCAACCGCCACGTCGTGCTCGTCACGGACGGCGTGGAGACGCCTGGCGGCGGCGCGACGACCGCGGAGTTGGACAAGACCTTGACCGAGTCGAGCGTGCTCGGCGGACGCGCCGGCTACGCCGAAGCCTACAAGCGTCTGCAGGCGGTGAACGCGACCGTCCACGTTATCAGCTACGGCACGCTCGGGCGCAAGGTGGCGAAGGAGAAGCGTGATCAGGGTTCGACGGCTGCGAGCGGCGTGCCCGGCAGCGTCAAGGCTTCGGGTGTGGTACGCGCCGGGATTGATCCGACGATGCCGCCGACCGAGAGTCGCGGCGGGATGGCGGGGCTACCCGGCGCGGGCTCGATCACCTTCGATCCGGCGATGAAGCGCGTGCGCAAGGCTTACGAGAAGGCGATGGTGCGCGGCGAGCAGCAGATGAAGGTGTTGACGGCGGAGACGGGCGGGCGCATCTACCTGCCCGTCTCCGACGAAGAGTTGATCGCCGAGGGCGCGGACGTGGCGAAAGAGATCGGCACCGAGTACGTTGTCACCTACACGCCGAAGCGCCCATTCGCCGAGAGCGAGCCGGACGCGTACCGACGCATTCAGGTGTTACCGCGCCGCGGCGGGCTCACTCTGCGCGCGCGTCGCGGCTACGTCGCCGCCGCCGCCTCGCCGCCGGAGCCGAACGAGGCGCAGGATGCAAAAACGCCGGAGAGCAAACCTTAAAGTCGGGCGACGATTGTGCGTCACGGATCGGCCAAGGCTCACGTGCGGGGCGCGAAACTCCTGTGGTATATTTTCCGCCGAGCCGGTGTGGCGGAATGGCAGACGCGCTCGACTCAAAATCGAGTTCCCAAAAGGAGTGTGGGTTCAAGTCCCTCCACCGGTATTAAACAGCTTCGGTTAAGAGCGGGCGGTCGCCAAGGCCGCCCGCTCTTCTTTTTCCTGACGACATCGGCGGACATGGAAAGGTGTTGTGTCGCGACGCGCTGCTGATCCAAGATATGCGCGCCCCAACGCATATGCCGGATCATTCAGCAGAATATGCGTTAGACGGCTTCGAAGGGTATTTATGGTGAACAACCATGCGAGACAGGGCGAGGGGCAGGGCCGCCGCCCGCTGCAATTGACTGCGGAGCATCTGGTGCTCGCGCTGACGTGTGTCCCCGGCTCGACGGCGGCCTGTGCTACGCATGGGGACGAGAGCACCGTTGCCGTGCTGGCGGACTACTACGCGCTGGTCGCCCACGCGGCGGCGTCGGCGGGCGGGCGCGTCATCAAGGTCATGGGTGACGCCGCACTCGTCACTTTCCCCGGCGGTCGTGTGCGCGAGGCCGTGGAGGCCATGCGGTCGCTGCAAGCCAGGGGGACGAGCCTCTGGCGCGGGTTCGACGACCGTTGCCGCGTTGAGGTGAAGGTGGGAGCCGGGACGGTCGTGTGCGGTCAGTTCGGGCCGCCCGGCGACGAGCGCCCAGACGTCTACGGCGACGCGCTGAACCGACTGTTCAAGGGGGCTTGGGGTGAGTTCATGCTGACGCCGGAGGTCAAGGCGCTGCTCCAGTGAGCAGCATCTCGTGAGTGACACCGAAATGCCGTCTAACAGTGATGCCGGGCGTTAGGCATCTTATCTGACAGGTGCGGACTGACCGTCATTAACTAAACAGCCGTGAGCGACCTGCGACCGACAGATTCCGGGTACGAAAGCCGCGTGCGCGAGAGCTTCGCGCGGCAGCGTGTGATGCAGTTGATTGGCGCGCGGCTCAGTCGCGTCGAGCCGGGCGCGGTCTCAATCGCGCTCGCCTTCCGCGAAGACCTCGCGCAGCAGGACGGGTACGTTCACGCCGGCATCGTCACCACCATTGCCGACAGCGCGTGCGGGTACGCGGCCTACACGCTCATGCCGGCGGGCTCCGGGGTGTTGAGCGTGGAGTTTAAGGTGAACCTGCTGCGCCCGGCGGCGGGCGAGGAGTTCCTCGCCGAGGCGAGAGTCATCAAAGCTGGGAGAACGCTCACCGTGACGACGTGTGACGTACAGGCGCGCGCCGCCGGCGAGTCGCGCCTCGTGGCGACGATGCTCGCGACGATGATCCGCCGTTGAAGCGCGGCGTTGACTTCAAAGTCACGCCGCGATGCATTGAAAAAAATGAAGCGCGGGCGAGTCCGTTGCCAGACTCGCCCGCGCTTCGTCATTAACGCCCCAGCTTACTGCAACGCCCCTGCTTATTGCGCGGCGGCTCGCTGCTGCTGATGCTTGCCTTCGGCGAACTCTTCGATCAACATTTGGTAGAAGGCGGGAATGTCCTGCGGCTTGCGGCTCGTGACGAGCCCTTGATCGACGACGCACTCCTCGTCAACCCACTCGGCGCCCGCGTTTCTGAGATCGGTCTTGACCGAGGGCCACGAAGTCATCCGGCGACCCGCGACGACGCCCGCCTCAATCAGTGTCCAGGGGCCGTGGCAGATCGCTGCGACCGGCTTGCCCGCGTCGAAGAACGCCTTGACGAAGGCGACCGCCTGCTCGTCCATGCGTAACTGGTCGGGGTTGGCGACGCCGCCCGGCAGCAGCAGCGCGTCGAAGTCGGCGGCGTCCGCCCCTGTGAGCGGCACGTCCACCTTAAACTTGTCGCCCGCGTCGTAGTGGTTCCAGCCCTCGACCTCGCCCGCTTTCGGCGAGACGATCTGCGTGCGCGCGCCCGCCGCGTCCAGAGCCTCGCGCGGCTCCGTCAGCTCCTTCTGCTCGAATCCGTCCGTGACGAGGATCGCCACCCGCCGTCCCTGTAAACGTCCTTCCATCTTGTCAGACCTCCCTCGAATGATTTTCGTCGGCATGAATGCTCATGCGCTAGAGTAGTCCGAAAAGGTGACGGTTTCGCTGCGAGCCCGTTACAAATCTTCAACCACGCGAGACGAACGACCCCTTTGACCAACCAACTCCGGCGCGGAGAACTACGGTCGCGGCGTCGCGGCGGGCGTGGGCGTCGGGGTTGGCGTGGGCGGCGGCGGCGGCATTGCCTCGCGCGTGAAGCGCGGGAGCTGTTCGTCGCGCATCGAGAGCTGGTAGACGGCGGCGGCGATGACCATCGCGGACTTCTTCACGTCGTCTTCGATGACGCGCTCGTAGGTGTCGAGGTTCGTGTGCCAGGTGTGCGTGCCGTACTCGATGGGGTCTTGCTGGACGCCGATGCCGGGCAAGCCCGCCTGACTGAACGAAGTATTGTCGGAGCCGCCGAGCGCGCGACTGCGCGACGCCGCAGCGCCCACGACGCCCATGTAGGCGAACGCGCCGATTGCTTCGCGAAGTGGCGCGGCGGCTTCCGCCGGACCGAAGACGGACATGCCGCGCGCGCGTCCCGTGCCGGAGTCGATGTTGAAGTAGCCGCCGAACTTTGTGAAGTCGGGCTTCGGATTCTCGAACGAGCCGAAGTGCTCTTTCACATATGCCTGCGAGCCGAGCAAGCCCTCCTCCTCGCCGCTCCACAGCGCGACGCGGATCGTGCGGCGCGGGTGCACGCCCACGGCTTTCAGGATGCGCGCCGCCTCCATCATCGTGGCACAGCCGATGGCGTTGTCGGTCGCGCCCGTCGCAGAGTGCCATGAATCCAGATGCCCGCCGAGCATGATCACTTCATCCCGCTTGTCCGTGCCGGGAATCTCCGCGACGACGTTGTAGGCGGTCGAGCCTTCGGGAAAGGTGCGGTTCTGGATGTTGAATTCGAGCGTGACTTCGAGGCCGTCGCCTAAGAGGCGCGAGATGCGACCGTAGTCTTCGTTACGGAGCACGACGGTCGGCACGACTCTGGTCAGGTCGAACGTGCGGTTGTTGAAGGCGCGTATCTGGCCGTGCTCGCGCGCCGCGTCGTTGACGCGCACGACCGCGCCGTTGTCGAGCAGGAATTTATCCACCTGCTCGCCGAGTTGTGCGTTGGTCAACTGCCCCGGCACCGGCGTGGGCGTCGGCGAGGGCGACGGGCGTGCCTGCGGCGGCGCGTTCGGGTCGAAGCGCGGGCGCAGGTCTTCGTCGCTCAGGCGCTTCGCGGGCGGCGTGATTTGCACGGGGATGATCGTGTGCTTGCCGACGAAGACGATGCGCCCCTTCACCTTGGCGCGCATGGTGTCGAAGTACGCGGTGAGTTGTTCCTGCGTCGGGCGCTCCGGCAGGACGATCTGGACGGCGGGCGCAGTGACCGCGCCGTTCGTCGAGGGCGTCCACGCGAGGACTTCAAAGACGAGCGAGTCTTTGACGGGCGAGACGATGAAGCCGGAGGCGCGCTCGTTCGCCCAGCCGGGATGGCCGAAGTCCCACGGCTCGAGGTGCGCGTTCTCGAAGCCCCAGTCTCGCATCTGCTTGACCGCCCACTCGCCCGCCGCCTTGAGCGAGGGCGAGCCGGTCAGGCGCGGGCCGTACACGTCCGTGAAGAAGTGGAGCGTCCGCATGATCTGCGAGTTGGCCGTCTCCTCTTTAACGATCTTGGCGTTAATGTCCGGGTCGGTGCGCTCCTGCGCGGTAATTCTTAAGGGGCTCAGGGCGAACGCGCAG
>JBJMGS010000318.1:0-7419 GCA_045807785.1 Pyrinomonadaceae bacterium | reverse complement strand
CTGCCAGCGTGCGCGGGATGCGCGCGCGCGAAACTCCCCGGCGGCTCCCAGTCTGGAAGCCCAATGCCGCGCCGCCAGCAGCAAGCCGCCAGTCGTGCTGGGCCGGGTGCAGGGGGCGCCCGCGGACTCGTCTCGCTCGATCTGCGAGGCGGCGCGAGACGCGCGTACGCGCAACTCTCCCTCCGCGCCGAGTCTCGAAGCCCAATGTCGCACTTACCTGGCAGCCAAGGGGGCGACTATCGCGGAGTCAGACGCCGAACTCGCCGCCGCCCGCGCCGTCGAACCCGACGCCCTGTACCGGCAGGGCTTCGATATCGCCACGGGAATTTTCGGCGACCCGGCACTGGGCGCACAAGGTAACACGGCTCTCGGTCCCGGCTCACAAAGGATTCGAGATTCTCTAAGCGCCGTCGGGCAGAGGGGCTTCGACGCTTCCGTGAAGATACATTTGAGCCGGAAGTATCAATGAATGGCTTCCGCAACCGGACCCCGGTATCGAATGAAGGAAGTTTGCGCATGAAATGCGTGGCCGTTTCCGCAAGCGTTACTGACCAGGCAGACAACCCATCAATTGGAGAATGACGTGAAGAAATTTATGTTCGGTTTCCTCCTGCTCGCGCTGACCACGACAGCCTGCTCCAGCGTGAAAGAGCCTGCCGGATCGGCAAAGTCACCCGACACCCCGTCAGTTGGGAGTACAGGCTCGACCGCGGGCGCGACCAACCGCCTCTGCTCTCTCTACACCGCCGCGGAGATTAAAGAAATTCTCGGCGCGCCGGTCGGCGGCGGCGAGACGGCGGGCCCCATGGGCACCGCCTGCCAGTGGAACGGAAGCAGCGCCGGGGACGATGGGGTCTACGCTCAAATCCAACTGATCAACGACACCCGGTACTGGGAAAAGCACACGGGCGCGAAGGGCTACGAAGTGCTCCGCGGCATCGGCAAGGAGGCATTCGTCGCCACCTCGCTCGGCGGCTGGGAAGCCGGAACGGTCACAGACAAAGCGGTCTTATTCGTGTCGTTGAACGGAGGCTCGGCGAGTCGCGACAGTGCCGTCAAGTTTTTGCAGACCACGCTGGAGAGATTGGGGATGAGTAACAAGTGACGCCGCCGTCTTCCCGTCCGTCAGAACCGAAAAGTATGAAAATAATGAGAGCGAAACTAACAGCCGCCTTTGTCATGTCACTGCTTTTCGCCGCCGCCGTGACGACGGCCAGTTCTCAGAACAATCGGAAGGTCATGCCGGTTGATGAAACAACCACCCCCGCGTCCAAAGGGCCGGTGGCCGAAAAAGTGCGCCACCCGACAACCGGGGGCGTGACGGCGATTGATAAAGCGCGCCTCAAGACAAACGATCTGACTTTTATAATCAGCGACGTGCGGGTGACGCCCGGATCGAAGAGCGTGATTATCTCCTTCAAGAGTACGGTGAAGACCAGCCCGGTGATCGAGATCGGCAAACTCCAACCTGTTGCCGACTCCAACGGAAACCTGTCGTTTCCGCCGCAGACCGGCGCGTTCGCCCGCTTCGTCCCCCTCGAAAACGGGCGCTACAAACTGGACCTTGAAGCGCAGGGCCAGGAGTTGGAAGCGCACATGACTTACTACTACCTCATCAATCTGTTCGACGGCAATAAAAAGCGCTATCAAGACATCGGCAGCTTTACCACGACGCCGCAGAAGGTAACGGCGAAGGTGATCTTCACCGACCTTCGCCTCTTCCCCGAGGCTTTGAATCTGGTAAGTCTTTATCACGCCAAATACTTTTTCTTTTTCGATGTCAACGTGGACTACCCGGCATTAAGTCGCGATTGTTTTTGTCTGGCGGACTGGGTCTACCACGTGCCCGGGAGGAGTCTGTTGGGCACAGTCAGAGCCACCAATTATAGTGGCACTTCTTTTGAGCCCGTGACTGTCGAGCTGCCGAAAGGGAAAATTACTCTTAAGGATGAAGAAGTCGTCATCGAGAATCCACCCGATGACCTTTTGATTGTGGTTCAGGGCCTCCAGGATGCTGACCAACCGCCTCGGAATTCAAATTCAACACAGAGTTATACAACCTTCGCTGAAGTGGTCGCTGGCAGGGCAGGCTCGCCACCTTATAATGGCCCCGGCGGCACTCCTGCGGCGTATTACAACGTCGCCAGGGGCCATTTTAACTTGAGCGGTTTTCCGGGCGATAGCGCGTCGATCTCGTTCACACTGCCCTCTCAACACCTGACGCCCGGCCACTTAGACGGCTACCTGTCTTTCGAGATCAGTGGCCGCATCGAAATCACGCGGCAGTAAATCTCGGCACCCGTGTGGCGAGCCAGTGAAAATGTAAGCGACCGATGAAGGGATAGAGAGACATGGAAAGAATGACGCCGCAGCTAACGCGCGCGGTTGCCGGGTTACTGCTTTGTGCAGTGGCGGTAGCGACAGTCAGCGCTCAGACCACTCGGCAGGCTACACCAGTCGATAAAAAAGACGATCGGGTCGAAAAAGCGATTGCGGGTGTGAAGAAGGCTGACGCCGATCCTCCCGCCAATGAGCTGCGTTGCCGCGGCGGGGCCGAGCTGCGCTTCGTCGTGGTCAAAGGGCGCATCGATTCGAGCGGCGAACAGACCATGTACATGACGATCGACTTCCAGCACGCCGCACAGCCCGCCGGCCTGCTCGGTCGCACCCTGCAACCCGGACAGTGTGCTTTCGCGGGGCGCGCCCTGCGTGCGGATGAGCCTGATGAGATCGTTCAGGAGATCGTCTCCTCCGGCCAGTTGAAGGAGGCGCTGCACGGCTCGACGGTTGATACTTCGCCAACCGCCGCCGAGAGGTTTCCCGATGCGAAGAACGTGCCGCAGTATTTGAGCGACGCGAAGCACTACTGGAGTTTCTTTGTCCGCCAGAATGGCCCGCTGCCGTCCGGTCGGTACGAGGCTTCTTACAGCCGCTACTGGAAGCCCTCGGCGGAAGCAGTACGACCCGCCGACGACTTCAAGCAGCGCAAGCGTGCGGTGACTCCGGCTAAGCCCTGATGGGGCACACCAAACGACTAAGGGCAGCCCGCAGGCCGCCCTTAACTTATTAATCCAAAAGAGGCGGCGATCGGAATCGAACCGATGAATAAAGGTTTTGCAGGATTAATGGGCGAGTTTCGCTGAGTATGGCTGCGTACTCTAAAGTTATTCTCCGTTAGCTTTTAACGCAGTTGTTTTGTTTCTCAGTATCGCTGAGTTTCGGCTAGGTTTTCTGAGTTCGCATACAATTCGCATACAAACTCGAACGGGACACTTGAGTTCTAGTGTCCCGTTCATTATAGCATGCAGAGTAAGCACTAATGATTTCCTCCTAATATGGAATAAAGCACTACTCGCCCTTTACCCTCCCTACTAACAGATTCTTTCCAACATCGGTATAATGCCCCGCAATGTTTTCGTCACGCTCTCCATTATCCAAATGGCTGGCCGCCACTCTGCCCCTGTGCTTGATAGGGGTGTTCATTTCTTGCGTGTCGTTGTGCTCAGAGCACGCGGCAAAAGTGAGCGTGACGCACACAAACTTCACGGCGGCGGAAAGCGCTGTGCAATCGTCGGACGACTGGCATTGCCCCTTCAACGAAGTCGCGTCAACAAGCGCATTGCCGGAGCGCCAGTCCTTCACCTCATCACAAAATACTAACCTAATCATGGCGGCATACCAGTCGCCGGAACAGCCGCCACGATCCGTCACCGCGCGCCGCGCTAGTACCGTTGGCCTACCCCCTTACGCCAATCCACCTTTCGAGAGCTTGCGCGTCCTGCGCATTTAGCCATCTCCACGCAGAAGCCGTCCTTTAGCGAAACGCTCGCGCGCAGCCCCGCGAAGAGTGGGCCGCTGTCCTTTGTGCTTCCGTAAGGAGATTTTCAAATGAAACCGATCTCGTCGGCGCTGGCCGCGTGTCTCTTCGCCGGCATCATTTCGGGTACGGGCGCGGCGCAACAGCCCTCGATGGTTGACCCACGAGCGAGCAGCACGGAAGTGGCGTCCAGGGCTTCCACGGCTACAGTATCCGCGACCGTCGCCCGCTTCTACGATCCGCAGACCGGGGCTTCGTCCACAGACATTGTGCGACGGGCACTCGCCTCCAACGGTGATCTGCTGGCCGCCCGTCTGGACATCGGGCGCGCCCGCGCGCGCCTGCGACAAGCCGCACTAAGACCAAACCCCACACTGGACGTCGAGCAGTCAACGGGGCGGCTCGTCGGCTCACCCGGGGAGAGCGAGACCAGCGTCGGCGTTTCATTGCCTCTCGAACTCGGCGGTAAGCGCGGGCGCAGAATTGATCTGGCGCGGGCGGAACTCGAAGCGACTGAAACGGAAGTAGCCGACCGGGAGCGGAGGCTCGCCGGTGAAGTCCTCGCCCTCTACGCGGAAGCCCTCACCGCCCTGCGTGAGCTGCAAATCACCGAAGGGCTGAGTGACATTGATCTGCAAACCGCCCGGTACGTTCAGGCTCGCGTCAACGAGGGCGAAGCCGCGCCGCTTGAGTTGAGTTTATTGCAGGTCGAAGTTGATCGGATGCGGTCACGGCGCGCGCTCGTCGAGGGAAGGCTCGAAGCGGCCCTGCTCCGGCTTAAAGGCTTGGCCAGCATCCCTGCAAATGAACCCCTGCGCTTGCGCGAGCAGATAACGGCTCCGCTCTTGCGGGAGCCTCCCGGATCGGTCGAGTCAGCGGTGGAGATCGCGCTACGCACGCGCCCGGACATCCGCCTCGCCCGGCTCACGGAAGAAGTGGCGCAAGCGGGCCTGCGCCTCGCCAACGCGCAAGGTGCGCCAGAGGTGAGCGCAGTTACCAGGTTCTCCGTCAATCAGTCGAGTTTTGACAACACGCCGGTAGGGCCTTTGCGCGACAGGGACCGGACGCTTACTTTCGGCGTGTCCGTCGGCATCCCCGTCTTTAACAAGAATCAAGGGGGGAGAGAAGAGGCGGCTATTGCCATCACACAAGCCCGCACGCGCCGCGCATTTCTGGAGCAGACGGTGCGCGCGGAAGTAATGAGTGCGTATGCGCGTTACGAGTCAACGCGGAAGGCACTGGCGACATTCGAGCAAGGGGTGATCGAACGCTCCGACGCTAACATTCGGTCAATCCGTGCGGCGTACCAGCTCGGCGAGTTTCGCATTACGGACCTGCTGGCCGAACAGCGTCGGCTGCTCGACGCGCAGCGGGAGTTTTCGGATACCTTAGCCGAGCGCTACCGCGCTCTGGCCGATCTTCAACAAGCAATAGGTGCGCCGATTAACTCCCAAGAGAGATAAGCTGATGAATGAGAATACTATTAAACATATCTCGCCGGCTGACACATCGGCAGGGGAAACGGATACGCAAGAGACAAAGGCGCGTGAAGAGACATCCCCGCCAACGCGCCACAGCGTTGTGGAGGTCTCGACCGAAAGCGCGCGCCGTCCCGCGCTATCCCCTAGGGTGCTGATCGTAGCTATCGTGGCGGCGCTGGCGCTCACCTTATTGCTCGCGTTCCTCCTGTGGCCGAGACAGAAAAGCAAAACAGAGGTGGCGGTAGAGACGCCGCCGACTGCTGAGGGCAACCGTGCCGGCGAAGGTGGCGACGAGCACAGTCAGGAAGGGGCTATAGAAGTTAGTGACGAGACGGCGGAACTCGTCGGTATCAAAACAGAACCGGCGGCTAGAGGCGAGATCGAAGACACACTTGCGACCACGGGCCGGGTGCTCGTCGCCCCGAATGCAGAGGCTGTCATCGGCGCGAAAGTTGACGGTCGGGCGGTGAAGATCACGGCTGAACCGGGGCAGATCGTCGGCGCGGGACAGGTCGTAGTGGTCGTTGATAGTACGCAGGTGGCCGAACTGCGGGGGCAGCTCGCGGAAGGGCGCGTAAGGCTGAAGCTCGCGGAGCAGAATCGCACCCGCAGCGCACGGAGTGAGAACAGGGCGGCAATCATACAGGCTAAGAACAAGCTCGATCTGGCGCAGGCGACGCTCGACCGCAAGCGCCGGCTGGCGGAGATTGGAGTGGCGGCGCAAAGGGAAGTACTCGAAGCCGAAACCGAATTTAAGAACGCAAAAGCCGAGTACGAGTATCAATCGAGCATTCAGATCACGCGCGAGCAGCAGCAGGCGGCAAGCGACGTTGAGCAGGCGAAGGCGACCGTTGCAAGACTCAGCCAATCTCTCGCCGCGCTCGGAGCCGGCGACAACGGACAGGGCGGCCTAATCAACGTCACGTCTCCGATTGCCGGAACGGTGGTGGATCGTCACGTCTCGATTGGCGAGGCCGTCACACAGGGCAAGGAACTGCTCACGGTGATGAACCTGTCGAGCGTAGTCGTGGAGGCGCAACTGCCGGAATCCCAGGCGAGCCGCGTGCGAGGCGGGCAACGCATGATCGCCCGCGCTCCCGGCGACGCGACCCGCGCCTTCGAGGGCTACATCCAGTCTGTCGGCGAGACGGTTGATCCTCAGACGCGCACCGTGCCCGTCAGGGCGCGCGTCGCCAACCTCGGCACGACACTCAAGCACGAGATGGCGGTCGAAGTTCGGATCGTGACCGGGGGACGTAAAGGTGCGCTGATGATTCCCGTCACGGCGCTGGTCGAGGAAGAGGGGATTAAAGTTGTGTACGTGAAGGAAGGCGAACGCTACGAGCGTCGCCCTGTCCAGATCGGCTCGTTCACTTACCAGTGGGCGGAAGTGTTGAGCGGGCTAAAAGAGGGCGAGCAGGTTGTGACTGCGGGCGCGTATCAGGTCGGCAACATGCGCAAAGGTGGGGGCGAGGGGGGCGACCACGATGAAGACCACTAAGACGGAGCACGGCGGGGCGCTCAACCGCATTATCGAGTTTTCCCTGCGCAACAGGCTGCTCGTGGTCTTTGGAATCACTTTAGCCACGATCCTCGGCGTGATGGCTTACCGTTCGCTGGAGACCGACCTTTTCCCCGATCTCTCTTCGCCGGTGATTACCGTCATCGTCGAAAATCCGGGCCTGGCTGCTCAGGAAGGGGAAACGCTCGTCGCGCGCCCGCTTGAGTCTGCATTCCGCAGCCTGCCCAACGTGGTGCGCGTCAAATCAGAGTCGGAGGTAGGTGTGGTGTCGGTGCGCACTGAGTTCAGGTTTGGCACTGACTACTATCTGGCGCGGCAACTCCTGGCCGAAAGGCTTTCGACCGCAGCACGCAACTTCCCGGCGGGCACAGAGGCCCCGGTGCTCTCTTCCGCCGCTTCGCGCCTCGGCGAAGTGATGCAGTTCTACATCGCGGGGACTGAGGGTAATGCCGATCCCAAGGAGTTGAAAGAGACGGCTGACTACCTGATCCGCTACAAGCTCCAGACCGTGCCCGGCATTATCCGCATCACCTCGCACGGCGGGGAGCGCCGCCAGTATGAAGTGGCACTCGCACCCGACAAGATGCGGAGCTACAACG
>JBJMGS010000317.1:0-39564 GCA_045807785.1 Pyrinomonadaceae bacterium | reverse complement strand
GGTTACGACATGGACATTAACCCGTCAGACAAGGTCAACATCTACAATAACGTCGGGTTCATTAGATTCCAGAATGACCGCGTGGTGCGCGGCGAGGTCGGGCTGAAGTATTACTTCTCACGATCCTTTGGCGTGAACGGCGGTTATCAGTTCGGGAGATATAAGCTGGTCAGCGACGTTAATTTTATCCGCGCCAACGAGAAGGGGCCACTCTTCGGCATCGTCCTGCGTTTCTGAACAAGAGCCGCTTTCGGCATCAGCCTCACAAATAAGCAAACTTCGTCACGACCGGCGCTTGTCCAGCGCCGGGATACTCCCGCGCTTGGTATAAGCGTCGGGGGAGCCTTCCGGGGTTGTACTCCAACCCGGTCGCGCATCGCCGTCTTCGAGCCGCATTCCGCCAACGGCGCACCTTCTGACGTCGTGGAGTCGCGGCTCGTAGCACTTTGGCGCGCGGCTCGGTACAATGTGGAACGCGCGCGGGCGTGCGACCGTATCAGTTCAGAGGAGGTTTCGCGTTTATGAACAACGATCCGCGGTACAACACGGGCGACTGCCTGAAAGACACTTGGCGCTTTTTGTGCGACGCTTCGTTCGCCATCTTCCCGAAAGACGTGGCGCGACAGCTCGGCGAGTTCGAGAAGAACGTCTGGGGCGGCGTGCGCTGCTTCGCCGAGAAGAATCTGGAATGGATTGACGAGGCGCTCGCGGGCGGCGACCGGCTGCGCGAAGACTGGCAGCGTCGGCGCGACACGAGCACAACGACGGCAAGCGACGCGACGGGCGCGCCGGAGCCGGGAACGATTTAAGAATTGCGGAATGTGGATTTCGGATTGCGGATTTAAAGCAGGGCTGAAAGTTTGGCGCGGGTTTTGTTTCTGTTAATCCGCAATCCGCAATCCGCAATCGAGAGGTCGAGGATGCAGGTTCTGTTGGCTGACGAGTACGGGTTCTGCTTCGGCGTCGAGCGCGCCGTGCAGATGGTGGAAGAGTCGCTCGCCGAAGGCGCGACCGTGCGCACGCTCGGCCCGCTCATCCACAACACGCAGGAGATCAGGCGGCTCGAAGCCGAGGGCGTGCGCACCGTCGAGACGCCCGCGGAAGTCGGCGCGGGCACGACCGCCGTCATCCGCGCCCACGGCGTAACGCCCGAAGTCCAGCGCGAGTTGGAAGCGCGCGCCGAGCGCGTCGTTGACGCGACCTGCCCGTTCGTCACGAAGGTGCAAAAACTCGCCGAGCGCGCCGCCGAAGAGGGGCGCGACGTGGTGGTCGTCGGCAACCCCGATCACCCGGAAATGATCGGCGTTAAAGGTTACGCGCCGACGCGCGCGCACGTCGTCCGCGACGCCGCGGAGGTCGCGGCGCTGCCACTGCTGCACGCGCCGCTCGTCGTCTCGCAGACGACGATCAAGCTCTCGACATTTATGGAAGCGGCGGACGCCGTGCGTGCGCGCGCCGACGCCGAGCCGCAGATCATCAACACGATCTGTTCGGCGACGCGCGACCGGCAGGACGCGGCGCGCTCGCTCGCCGGGCACGTCGATGCTTTTTACATCATCGGCGGCAGGCACTCGTCCAACAGCATCAAGCTGCTCTCGGTCTGTCAGGAGCAGTGCCCGCAAAGTTTCCTCATCGAGACGCCGGACGAGATTAACGCGGAAGATGTGCGCGGCGCGCGTCGCGTCGGCGTCACCGCCGGCGCTTCGACGCCCAACTGGCTCATCGAACAGGTCGTCGCGCGCCTCAAAGAGATCGGCACGGCGCAGGAAGCGGAAGCCACGCCGGTGGTCGGCTAGGCGGCGGCGCACAGTTAAGCACCAAGCGGGAAGGGGCGCGGCATTCATTAGCCGTGCCCCTTCCCGCTTGGTGCCACTCCCTCGCCTGAGGCTTTAATCGTCCAAGTCGTCTTCGTCGATGCGTTCGAGCGTGCTGACGATCCAGCGCGCCTCTTCCGAGTCGTAGTCGTCGGCTTGCAGCTCAAGCGCGTCGCGCGCCACCTCGGCGTCAACCGGATCGCCTAACAGTTCGACGAGCACGGAGCTGGGCTTTTGCGCGAGCGCCTCGTGGGCGATGGCGCGCAGCGCAGGGTTCTGGTTGCGCGCCAGCTCGCAGATTTCGCCGGGCGCGAGCCGCGCCGAGAGCGTGTCGGCCACCCGGTCAACACGCGCGTAGTCGTGCACGCGCAGGGCGCGTTCGAGCAGTTGCGCGAAGACTTCCGCCGAGCGCGCCTCGTTGTGCAGGACGAAGGCGCAGGCGTCGGCGACGCGCACCAGCTCGCTCGATTGCGCGGCGCTGAGCAGCTTCGCGTCGGCCTCGCGGGCGCGCTCGTCGAGCACGTCGAGCAGCCGGCTCAGCTCCATCTCGGAGCGCGGATCATAGGTGCCGCCCGCCGGGGTCGCGGTCGCCGGTTGCAGGGCGCGCTCAAGCAGCGTGCGCGTCGTCGGGCGCAGGTCCTTCCACGCTCTCGCCACGCGACCGCCGAACTCCTCGAAGCCTCTGTCGGAACTCTTCTCCATAGCTTTCCCGGCGCGGGCGCCGTCCGCCCACGCGCGTCTGTACTATACCTGAGACGGAGGGGAAGTCGTAAATCGTCAATCGTGAATCGTGAAACGAAGTTCAGCCCCCTGAGCTCCCAGCCCTTCGCACCAGCACGGCAGCTCGTTAACCGCGATTTACGATTCACGATTCACGATCTCGATTCCCCCGTGGGCGAAGGCGAGCATCACGCAGTCTTCGCCTTCGAGGGCGACGGGGTGGTGTCGGGAGTCGGCGTCGTTGAGGACGTAGTCGCCAGCGCGGTGCTCGCCTCGGTCGTCGCGGTAGCCGCCCTGGAGGACGAAGACTTCCTCGACGCCGACGTGGCGGTGCGCCGGGTAGGAGCAGCCGGGCTTCATGCGGATGAGGACGGTCGCGTCGCGCGTCACATCATCGCGCCGCAGGACTTTGATCGCCACGCCCTCGTAGCGGGTCTCGCGCCAGTCGATTGCGGAGAGGTCAATCATATTCAATTGCGGATTGCGGATTGCAGAAGGAACGCGGCAAGGCGGACGCTCTTCGGGTTTCTTAATCCGCAATCCGCAATCCGCAATCCGCAATCCGCAATCAGTAGAGGTTGTGATCGACGATCTCGCTGATCTTGTCGAAGGTGATCTTGACGATCTCTTCGTCGCCGCGCTGAATCTTGACGCTCGGCTTGGTGAGCGCCTGCGTCGTCTTCAGGCTCTTGACGCGACCGCGGACGCGTGTGCCGTCGGTCGTGACGATCTCGATGTTGTCTTTGCCGTAGAGCGGCTGGAGGGCGGCGAGGGCTTTGGTCACTTCCACAGCAGGCGGCACCTTTCGTCGGGAATCAGGCTGCGAAGTGTATGACGGCGCGCGTTGATGTGCAACCGCGCCGCCCCGTGTGTCGTATAATTTGGGAGCGCCCAAAACCCGCACCAGAGGCGCCTTTGGTTGGTCGATAAAAGAAGGATCAAACTCCCATGAGCCCTGAGCCCCAACGTGCCGAAACTTTCGCGGGCGCCCACGCCCAGACCGTCACCTGCCCGAGCTGCCGCGCCGACATGATGCCGGGGATGCGCTTCTGCCGCCTCTGCGGCTACCGGCTCGGCGAGGGGGTCGCCGAGTATGCCGAGACGGTGCGCCTCGGCGGGACGCCGTTCACCTCCCAGACGCCTTTCGGAGGGCAGACCGCCGTCGCCACGGGCGCGCGCCCGACGACCACCCTGTCCCCGCACGCCGCGCCGTCCGACGCGGGGCGTCGTCGCCGCAGGCGGTGCGGCGGGGGCGCGAGTTGGCTCACGTGGGTTCTAGTCGCGTTCATCGTCAGCGGCGCGACGGGCAGCGCCGCGTTCGTCAGTGGTTTGAGGCGTGCCGCCGCGCGCGCGGGCATCTCCGTCCCGCCCATCCCCATCGCGCCGCGCTCATTCCTCGGCGTGAACGACTTCGACTACGTGCGCGGCGAAGGCGTCATGCTCGACGCCGTGCTGCCGGGCAGTCCGGCGGAAAACGCGGGCTTGCGCGACGGCGATCTCATCCAGCGCTTCGACGGCAAGAACATTAACAGCGAAGAGGACATGCGCGATCAGTTGCGCCGCACGCCCATCGGCAAGACCGTCGAGGTCGCCTACACGCGCGACGGCACGGCGCGCACGACCATGCTCAAGACGATTTCGCCGGACGACTACGACACGCGGGCTTTTCTGCCCGCGGGCGGCACGGGCTACTGGGGCGTGAGTGGTTTGGAGCGCGTGCCCGTCGAGAGTGGGGATGCTGCCTACGGCGTGAAACTCGGTAGCGTGAGCGCGAACCGCCCGGCGGACATCGCCGGACTTGAGCGCGGCGACATCATCGTCTCTTTCAACGGCAACCCTGTTCGCACGACGACCGGGCTCGCCTCCTACATCGATTACGCCGCGCCGGGCAGCGTCGTCAGCATCGGCGTCATCCGCAACGGTCAGCGCATCGAAGTGCCCGTGAAGAATGGGAAGAGATGACTAATGAGGAGGGATGAAGGATGAAGGATGAAAGCGTAACCGTTCAAGTCGAGTGGTCTCCCTTTTCATCCTTCATCCTTTCCTTCGTCCTCGCTTCCAACTCGCGGCGCACGTCTTCGCGATCTTCCTCCGCCTCGTCCGGCTCGAACAACTCGAAGAGCGCGTAGGGCTCTGCCGCTAAGCGCAGTTCCCAAGCCTCGCGACCTTCCGCCGACGGGCGGCTAAACCACATCGCGTCCAACTCCGACGGGCGCGCCGCGACCCCTTCAAAACGCAGTTCTTCGCCGCCTTCAGCCGGTGCGTCGCCCTGCTCGCGCCTGAGCGCGGCGAGCGTTTCGGCGGTCATCAGGACGCGCGCGAGCTGCCACCCGTGCCGGCGGTAGGTGGCGAGCGTGGCGCGAAATTGCGCGAGGTGATTCATCACGTAGAAATTTTTTTACAGACCCTGATCCCCCGCGCGCGCATTTTACGCGTTATATAAGGGGGAGACTATTCACTTTCGCCCGGCGGCGGCTCTGGGGTAGCATACACGAGTCCGAGAACCGACCGGAAAGTGACGGTTTAATTCCACACCCCGGCACGCCCAACCGAGCGAATGCGACAAACTAATACTGACTTAACTTCCGCTGGGAGCGGAGGTTCAAGCGAGGCTGACGCTTTCCGCGCCACGCCCTTTTACGCCGCGCTGCGTCGCGCGCTCGCGCCACGCGGCATCGACTGCGAAGGGCTGTGCGATCTGCGCGACGCGGCGGCACGGCGTCTGCTCGCCGAGTACGGCGCGATGTTTCTCGCTGCCGAGACGGTGCGCGTGCCGTCCGTCTGCGTCTTCCGGGACGAGGCGGCGGTCGAGCAATTCCAGCGCGGAGCGGAGTCGCGCGCTACGGAGTTGGGCGGCGCGACGGTCGAGCTGCAAGCCGCCGCGCTCGACGGCCTGCTCGCCGCGCGTGAAGAGGCGCGCGCCGCAGACCTGGACATCACGCCGCGCGACGGCGCGGAGGCGGCGCGGCGCGGCTACGACGACACGCTGCGGCTCTGGCGCTCGCGCGTGCATCCAGCGCTCGATCACTGGGCGGGTCAAGGGCGGCTCGCGGCGACGGAGGCCGAGCGGCTGCGCGCGCTCGCGCCCGACGCACAGCTCTCCGAGGTGCTCGGTCTCGAAGAGGGCGGGATTTTCTTCAGCCGCGACTTCTCCAAATCGATCCTCTACTCGGTCGCCGCGCCCGGCGCGTCGCAGCACCTCTCGATGCTTGCCTTCGACGCCGTCGAGTTCACGGACGAGCGCGTGCGTGCGCTGCTCGCGCGCCACGGCTGGTTCCAGACCGTGCTGAGCGACCTGCCGCACTTTACTTTTCTCGGCGTTCGTGAGAAAGAGTTGCCCAACCTCGGCTTGAAGCGCGTCGAGGAATGCGGGCAGACCTTCTGGGTGCCGAACCTCGGTTGAAGCTGCGCCGCCCTTAAATTTCATCAACGATCACACGAGCAAGCGAAGGAGAAGCGAATGGCTGTCTGTGCGAACTGTGGAACGAGCAACATTGACGGGACGAAATTCTGCGTGAGCTGCGGCGGCCAACTCGGCGACGCGCCCGCGCCCGAATCCTGGCGCGCGTCGAGCGAGTTGGGCACGCCGCCCGCCGGCGCGACGACCGACACCGCCCCCGGAGCGACTTCGGGCGGCGCGGGCGGCTACACGCCCCAGACACCGCCGTCGAACTATCCGACCTACACGCCGCCGCAGGGCACGCAGGGCTACCAGCCGCAGGGCGCGGGCGGCGCGCAACAGATGCACCCCGCCGTCCCGGCGATCATCAGCCTGTTCCTGCCGGGCATCGGGCTGCTGCTCGTGCCGAACAAACAGGGTCTCGGCATCGGCATCTTCGTCGGCTATATCGTGCTCTGGATCATCACTTTCCTGCTGACGTTCCTGTTTATCGGCATCTGCCTGTTCCTGCTCTTCCCGCTCGTGCACATCGCCGCCGCCGTGCATAGTTGGGACGAGGCGGCGAAGGTTTCGGGCGGCCAGTTCCAGCCGATCCTCTTCAAGTGACAGGCGGACGCTAACCGGGCGGTCGAAGGCGAGGCGCGCGCATGTTTGAGTGGGCAGCGGCAAATTTTTATCACGCCGTGATGTGGGCGGGGCATCTGGTCTGCCACCAGAACCCCGCGCGCTCGCCGCACCTCTTCGGCGCGCAGCTCCCACTGTGCTGGCGCTGCACCGGGATCGCTCTCGGCTCGGTCGCGCTGCTCGTCTGGCTCTGCGCCCGGCGGCGACTGCCCGCGCCCTGGCTGAGCCTCGCGCTCGCCCTGCTCATGCCGCTCGACGTGCTACAAGCCGTCCTCACGCACACAGAGGGCGACAACGCGCGCCGCTTCGTGACCGGCACGCTCTGGGGCTTCTTCGCCACGAGTCTCGCGCTCCACTGCTTCACACTGCTCCGCGCGCGGCGGCTCAGCGCGGAGGCACGACGACGCACGGACGGCGCGGCGAGCAGCGACGTCTGCGCCGACACTGCCTGAGTAGATTCTGACGGCGGGCTTTCGCGTGGGACGAATTTCGCGACAGACTTTCTGGACGGGCGCGATGCCCGGCTTCGTCGGCGCGTCGCTGCTCGCGCTGCTCGCTGCCCTGCGCGCGCTGGCGGCGGCGACGTCCGCACGAGTCTTCGTCTTGGGTCGCGAGCTGCCCTGGGGCTGTCTCTTCCGGCGCGCGTTCGGCGTGCCGTGCCCTGCCTGCGGCATGACGCGCGGCGTGCTGCTCACGCTGCACGGTCACGTCGCAGACGCCCTGCGCCTGAACCCCGCCGCGCCCGCCCTCACGCTCGGCGTCCTCCTCTTCGCCCTCGCCATGATCTTCGTCGCCGTCTATCAGCGCGCGCACGCGCCGCTCGAAGTCGGCAGACTCCACGCCCGCGTCCGCCAAGGCGTGCGCGCCTACGCCCTCGCGCTCGTCGCCATCCTTCTGGTTCACTGGCTCGTCGAACTGTCATTCCTCGCCTAAAATCGTTTGCGCGCGGTTTGAAAAGTGCTACACTCCGCGGCGGTCAGGTAGCCGTCACCCAACGGTTTCTCCCCGTCGCCGGTACAAGGATTAAACCACCTCATCAGCACCCGGACGCGCGCGCGTTGTTCCCTCCTCGCAAAGTCGCGCCGACCGAGTTAGCCGGGGCGTCCCCTTTGCTCTTCTGAAAGCAGGTTTTTGACAATGGATATCCCCCAGGTTATCGCCAACCGCTTCCGCATCGAGTGTGAGATCGGCAGGGGCGGGATGGGCACGGTCTATCGCGCTACGCACCTCGGACTGGAGCGCACCGTCGCCGTCAAGGTGCTCAAAAAGGACGTCGCCGCCGACCCGGAAGTCGCCGAGCGCTTCATGCGCGAGGCGCGCACGATGGCGAAACTCCGCCACCCGCGCGCCGCCATGATCTTCGACGCCGGGAAACTTCCCGACGGCCGCCCCTTCATCGTGATGGAGCACGTCGAGGGCTCGACGCTCGCCGAAGTCCTCGGGCGCGACGGGCGCTTCGCGCCGGAGCGCGCGGTGCGCGTCGCATCGGAAATCTGCGACGTGCTCACGGAAGCCCACCGCTTAGGCATCGTCCACCGCGACCTCAAGCCTTCCAACATCATGCTCAACGAGCGCGGCGTCTCGGTGCTCGACTTCGGCATCGCCAAAGTTCTGGCGAACTCCGCCGACGCGACGCGGACGCACGCGACGACCGAGTCCGGCCTGATCATCGGCACGCCGCGCTACATGTCGCCCGAACAGTGCACGGGACAGCCCGTCGGGCCTGCCAGCGATCTCTACAGCCTCGGCGTGCTGCTCTACGAGATGCTCGCCGGGCAGCCGCCCTTCACGGATCAACTCCAGTCCGCCGTGCTCGTCAAGCAGGCGACGCTGCCGCCGCCGCCGCTCGTCTCGCGCCGCCCGGACGTGCCGCGCCGCCTCGCGCTCGTCGTCCACGCCCTGCTCGCCAAGAGCACCGCCGAGAGACCGAAGTCGGCGCGCGAGGCGCGGCTCGATCTGGAGCGCGCCGTGACGATTCCCGAATACCTCCCGCCGGACGAGACGACCGCCACCTCGCCCTTCGCCTCGACGCTCGCCGCGCTCGACGCCCGCTCAACGCTCGCCGCGCGCGCCGTCACCGCCTTGACCGTGCTCGCCGTCATGGGCGGCGCGATGTTTGTCTGGTCGCTGTCGAGCGCGTCCTGGCGCGCCGACGCCTCGACCGCCATGACGGACGCCGCGGGCGCGACGACGAAGCCCGTGCGCTTCGCCGCCCGCGATGCCGCCCTGTCCGTCCCGGTCTCGCAGACGAACGACCCCGCCGTGCCCGCCCCGGCGAGCGCGCCGGCTGCATCGCTCAGCCCGACCGCCGCGCGACAGATCGCGGCCTCGCTGATCACGCGCGGGACGGTGACTGAGGCGCGCGCTCTGCGCACGGACGAGGGCACGCTCATCGCGGCGGTCGAAGAGGATCGCGCGGCGGGCACTTCGCGCCTCATCCTGCTTGCGCCGCGCGGGCTGCTCGGCGGCTTTCGCATCGCCGGGCGCGTGACGCTCGACAAGGAAGACTTCAGCGGCGCGAAGTGGACGACCGAAACGGTGGACGCCGACGGCGACGGCTATGACGAGATCGTCTGCACCGGCTTCGACGCGAGCAACGATTCGTTCAGCCGCCGCCTCGTGCTCTACTCGCCGCGCGAGCGCGAGAGTTTCTCGATGCGCGCCGGGGCGGATGCGCGCGAGTCGGGCGCGGTACGCGTCAAGTGGTCAATGAACGCGGGCGGCGAGCGAGCACGCCCCTTCCGCAAGGCGCTGCGCGAGCGTGCGCTCGCAGACCTGCCGGGCTTTAAGTCTTAGAGCGGGGCAGACAAGCGCGGACGGCGCGACGCGACCCGTTCAGTCTTCACGCCGCGACGAGAAAGTTGAGTAGTGGGTCAGTTAGAAAATGGCTCACCGCCGCAGACGCGGAGTTCGCAGAGATGACGCAGAGAAGCAGTTGTCTTTCTCTGCGCCCCCTCTGTGTCCTCCGCGTCTGCGGCGGTGAAGGCTTCGGTCTTCATCTCCGACCCTTCTCCCAAACTGACCCACTACCCGGCAGACCGAATTGGGTTCGGTGAGACCTCATCATCTAAGGCAGACGCTATCAGGTTTCCCCGCGACCGCAAGGGCGGCGCACGATTCGCCACCCCTTCGACGGTAAAATGCCGGTTTAGCCCGAAAACCAGCGGGTTTTCCAGCTCAGCCGGGTCTTTCGTCTCACACCACAACATAATTCGCAGGCATGACAACGCCCTTCGCACGCCCGACAACGCCGTTTGCACGCGCGACAAGTCTCTTCGCGCGCCCGACAACGGCCTTCGCAGGCGAGACAACGTCCTTCGCAGGCGATACAAGAGAGTTCGCAGGCGATACACGAGCGTTCGCACGAGCGACAAGAGCGTTCGCGGGCATGACAACTCGCTTGCGTCTCGTGCGAACTTTGTTGTCGCCGGTGCGAAAGGCGTCGTCTCGCCCGCGGAGTAGATCGTGGCGGGCGCTCCGTGCAGGCCGCCGCTTACGTCCCGGTCGCCGCCGCGCTCCTCTTCGCGCTCGCGCTGCGCGTCGTTGCCGCCTGCGCGCGCCGCACGCTGCCGCGCGCCGACCGAAGCGCCGCGCCGGTCTGAACGACGTGCGTTGATTTCCGCGCCGCCTTCAGTCAAACTGCGAGCCGTCCGGCTCGATCAATCTTCTAACTTTAGGCTTGCACGTCGCGAGTTTCGCGAAGGGCGATGCTCCCCATTTTCTTAGCCACTTACGGGGCGGTTTTCTTAGCCGAGATCGTCGGCGACAAACTGCTCTACACGACCGGCGTGCTCGCCTCGCGCTACCGCACGGCCCCGGTCATGTTCGGCGTGGTCTGCGCCTTCATGTTGAAGATGGGCGTCGCCGTTCTCGTCGGCAAGGCGATCTCGACGCTCCCGCGCCTGCTCATCGCGGGCATCACCGCCGCGAGTTTCATCGGCGTCGCGTTCGCGCTCTGGCGCAAGCCCGCCGAGCGCGCCGAGTCGAAGCGCGAGCACACGGCGAAGAAGGCAGCGATGATCTCCTTCGCGGCGATCTTCTTCTCGGAGTGGGGCGACGTGGGACAGATCACGGCGGCGACGATGTCTGCGCGCTACGGGCTGCCGCTCGTCGTCTGGACGGGTGCGGTCAGCGCGATGGTCACGAAAGGAATTCTCGCCGCGTCAATCGGAGCGGGGTTGCGCCGCTGGATACAGCAGCACATCCCGCCGCGCGTCGTGCGCTACTGCGGCGTCGGGCTGCTGCTCGTCCTCGGCTTGCTCTCGGTGCTGGAAATCATGTCGGGCGGCAACTAGCGCGCGCCGCGACGGCGGCGCGTGGTGCCCGGCGCGGAGCACTTTCATCCCGAAACTTTCAGACTCGAATCATGACGGTCTCAAAACAGGAACGCGCCACCGCCATGCGGTTCATCGTCTGCCTTGGCGTCGTCAGCATGTTCGCCGACATGACTTACGAGGGCGCGCACAGCATCATCGGCCCCTTCCTGAAAGACCTCGGCGCGACCGCCACGGAGGTCGGGCTCATCGCGGGCCTGGGCGAGATGCTGGCGGCGAGCCTGCGCTTCTTTTCAGGCCGCCTCGCCGACCGCACGCGCGCCTACTGGCTCATCACGACGCTCGGCTACGCGCTGAATCTGCTGGTCGTGCCGACGCTCGCCTTCGTCGGGACGTGGCAGGCGGCGGCGCTCCTCATCGTCGCCGAGCGCACGGGCAAGAGTCTGCGCGGCCCTGCACGCGACGTGCTGCTCTCGGAGGCGACCGACGTGGTCGGGCACGGCTTCGGCTTCGGCGTCCACGCGGCGTTCGATCAGGCGGGCGCGGTGCTGGGACCCTTGCTGATGGTCGTGGCGGTGGCGCGCACGAATAAATTCGGCCCCGGCTTCCTCTGGCTCGCGCTCCCGGCGGCGGGCGCGTTCGCGGCGCTCCTAGTGGCGCGCGCCGTGCGCGGCGGCGTGAAGGCCGAGCCGCCGCGGCAGGTGACGCAGGTCATCCCGCAGGTCTTCTGGCCCTACATCGCGGCGGCGGGTCTGCTCGCGTGCGGCTTCATAGACTTCCCGCTGCTCGCCTACCACTTTCAGAAGAACTCGCTGGTGGGGCGTCCCGCCATCCCGCTCCTGTACGCGGGCGCGATGGGCGTTAACGGCTTGACGGCGCTCTTTCTCGGCAGACTCTTTGATCGCTACGGCCTGACGGTGCTCGCGTGCGGGATTCTCGTCTCGCTGCTCGCGCTGCCCCTCGGCTTCTTAGGCGGCGAGGCAGGCGCGGTGGCAGGAGTCGCCTGCTGGGCAATCGGTCTGGGCGCGCAGGACGCGACCTTGCGTTCGGGCATCGCACAGGTGGTCTCGATGAAGAAGCGCGGCAGCGCCTTCGGCATCTTCAACGCGGTGTACGGCGTGATGTGGTTCGTCGGGAGCGTCGTGATGGGGCTGCTCTACGATCACTCGGTCACGGCGCTCGTCGTCTTCGGCGTTGCGGCGCAACTCGGGGCGGCGGCGATGTTCGTCTATCTGCGCCGACCGCTGGCGGCGGCCATCGCGGCGCGCGGCTGACGCGAGTCTCCTCTACCGGCTCAAAAAGGAAGACCACTCCCGCCTTCATTCAAGATCATGTCGCAGCCCGTGGCGGCGCGTCGCGCTCTCTATGAGGCGAGCAACGCCGCGTGTTATGATCGCTTCTAAGGAAAGCGAATCAAACGACAGTCGGTCGTCTCCGGTCGCCACAGCCGCAGCCGTCGTCTCACCTTTGCGTTCGTTCGCCCCTGGAAAAGCAGCCATGTTTATGAAACGAAATCAGTCGGGAACTCTTCTCGCTCTCTTACTCGCCGCGTGGTCGCTCGTCTTCGCGCCCGCCGCACAGGCGCAAGCCACCGCCGCCCCCGCGCGACAGGCGCAGGGCACCGCCGCCGCCGCGACGCCCGCGCCGCAGGCCGCGCCGGCCTTTCAGACCGCGCAGCTCGTCAACCGCGTGCTCCCGAACGGCTTGGAAGTCATCGTGCTCGAAGATCACTCCGTGCCGCTCGTCACGGTCGAGCTGGCCGTCAAGAACGGCTCGTACACGGAGCCGCCGGAGCTGAACGGGCTCTCGCACCTCTACGAGCACATGTTCTTCAAGGAGAACAAGGCGTGGCGCGAGCGCGCCGACTATCTGACGAACATCGATCAGCTCGGCGTCACCTACAACGGCACGACGCGCGAGGAGATCGTCGAGTACTACTACACGACGACCTCGCCGAACTTCGGCGTCGCCATGCGCGCCATGCGCGACGCGGCGCTCTATCCGACGTTCAACGAGAAGCAGTTCGAGCAGGAGCGCGAGGTCGTGATCAACGAGTTGCAGCGCAACGAGTCGAACCCGTTCAGCTTCCTCGGCGACGCGATGAACGAGCGGCTCTTCTACAAGTACCCGAGCCGCAAGAATCCGGGCGGCAACGTCGAGACCGTGGGCAAGGCGACGACCGATCAGATGCGGCTCATCCAGAGCCGCTACTACGTGCCGAACAACTCCGCGCTCGTCGTCACGGGCGACGTCACGCCGCAGGCGGCGTTCGCCGCCGCCGAGCAGCTCTACGGCGACTGGGGGCGACGCGCGAAAGACCCCTTCGTCGAGTTCCCGATGGTCGAGCACCCGCCGCTCGCCAAAAGCGAGGGCGTGATCATCACGCAGCCCGTGCAGAACGTGATCATCGAGATCGGCTGGCAGGGTCCGTCCATCGGCAAGGACAACGCCTCGACTTACGCGGCGGACGTCTTCTCCTTCATCCTGCGCCAGCCCGACGCGCGCTTCCAGCGCGCGCTCATCGACACGGGGCTCGTCACCGGCGTCGATCTCGGCTACCTCACGCAGCGCAACGTCGGCCCCATCAACCTCGTCGCGCAGACCACGCCTGACAAGGCGAAAGCCGCCCTGCGCGCCATCTACAAGGAGCTTGCCGCCTTCAACGATCCGAACTACTTCACGGACGAGCAGTTGGAGTCGGCGAAGGGGCTGCTCGAAGCCGATGATCTCTACTCGCGTGAGAAGACGGACGAGTACACGCACACGGTCGCGTTCTGGTGGGCTTCGACGGGGCTCGATTATTTCCGCGGCTATCTCGGCAACCTGCGCCGCATCTCGCGCGCCGACATCAACCGCTACGTCTCGACGTACATTCAGGGCAAGCCGCACGTCGGGCTCGCCCTGCTCTCAGCAGAGTCGCAGAAGCAGGCGCAGATCACGCCGCAGGATTTGATGGGTCAGTAACAGTTTCGGGAACGGACTAAGGAAGATGATGTCGAAGGAAACAGGAAGAATGGGTTTGTCCGGCGCGCTCGCCGCCTTCGCCGCGCGTGTGCTGATGGCGCTGCTGTTTGTCTCCGTCGTCGCCGCTGTCGGCGCACCGGCGCAGACGCCCGCGCCGTCGAGGGACGCGCTCACCGCCGCGCCCGACGCGAAGAAGATCGACGAGGTGGCGGCGACCGCCGAGTCGCTCGTCACAGAGTTCGACGTGAACGGCTTGAAGGTCATCGTCAAGCGCCGCGCCGGGAGTCAGACGGTGGCGGCGGGGCTCTTCGTGCGCGGCGGCGCGCGCAACGTCACGGCGCAGAACGCCGGCATCGAGGCGCTGATGTGGGACGTGGCGACCGAGGGCACGCAGAGCTTCCCGCGCGCCGTGCTGCGCAAAGAGATCGCGCGCATGGGCACGCAACTCGGCTACGGCGTTAACTACGACTACTCGGCGCTCTCGCTCGGCTCGACGCGCCAGAACTTCGACCGCTCGTGGGAGATTTTCACGGACGTGGCGCTGCACCCCGGCTTCGCGCCCGATGACTTCCAGCGCGAGAAGCAGCGCATGGTCGTCGCGCGCGGCAACGTCAACGACACGCCCGACTCGTTCCTCGAAGTCCTCCAGTCGCGCGTCGCCTACGCCAACCACCCGTACCTCAACGACCCCGACGGAACGTCGGAGACGCTCAGTCGGATCACGGTTGACGACGTGCGCCGCTTCCACCAACAGTTGTTGCAGACCTCGCGGCTGCTCATCGTCGTCGTCGGCGACCTCGACCCGGCGCAGGTGCGCGACCGCGTCGCCGCGACCTTCGCGAAGCTCCCGCGCGGCGACTACAAGCCCGCCGCCCCGCCACAGTTCGCGTTCGCGGCGCCATCGGTCGAGTTTACGCAGCGCGATCTGCAAACCAACTACATTCAGGGCGTCTTCGCTGCGCCCTCTTTGACCGACCCGGACATCTACCCGATGCGGATCGCCGCCGCGCTTCTCAACGACCGCATCTTTTCCGAAGTGCGCGTGCGCCGCAACCTCTCCTACGCGCCGAGCGCCTTCCTGCGTGATCAGGGCGCGAACCTCGGCGGCATCTACGTCACCGCCGCCGGCGAGCGCACCAACGAGGCGGTCAGCGTCATGCTCTACGAGATCAACCGCCTGCAACACGATCAGGCCGACCCGTCGGAGCTGACTTCGGAAGTCTCCGGCTACCTGACGAAGTACTACATCGGGCAGGAGGGCAACGGGGCGCAGGCCGGGGAACTCGCCAAGTACGAGCTGATCGGCGGCGGCTGGCGCAACTCGCTCCACTTTCTCGAACGCCTGCGCGCCGTCACCCCGGCGGACGTGCAGCGCGTCGCCAGAAAGTATATGCGGAACCTGCGCTTCGTCGTCCTCGGCGACCCGACGAAGATCGACAAAAACCTGTTCACGGCCACGGCGGCGGCTGAAGGCAAGTTCGAATAGCCTAGCGCGAACGGCGAAGGCGCTGGCGATCCCATAGATCGTCAGCGCCTTCCTCTTTTCATCCTTCCGCTTGTGGCGTCTCCTACCGGCCCCTGATCTCCGTCATCAGTTTTTCGTAAAGCTCCGTGTCGAGCGACAGCAGCAGGCGGCTCTGTGCGATGGCGGCGGCGCGGTCGCCGATCTCCAGGTAGGTCATGCCGAGGTTGTAGAAGGCTTCCGGCTGGTCGGGTCGCAGGCGCGCGGCCTGTTTGTACGACTCCACCGCGTCGTCGAAGTTGGCGGCGTAGTAGTAGGCGTCGCCGAGCTTGTTGTAAGCCTCGGCGGAGTTGGGACGGAGCCGGAGAGCCTGCTTGTAAGCCTTGATCGCCTCGGCGTTCTTGCCCTGTTTGACCTTGCAGTAGCCCACCTGAATCCACGCCTCGACGCGGTCGGGGTTTTTGTTGACGGCGTTCTCGAAAGAGCCGAGCGCGCTGTCGTAGTTGCCGAGCCAGAGCGAGTTGAGGCCGTTGCGATACCACCAGTCGGCGGACGACTCAGAGTTCTGCGCGGCGTGCGCGGCGATGTCGTCGAACGAGGTGACCGACGCGGTCTTCAGCACGTCGAAGCGCGAGGCGGAGATGGCGAGGTTGATGTTCTGCCCGTTCGTCACCTTGATCGTGACGACGCCGACGACCTGACCACGCATGTTAAAGAGCGGGCTTCCCGAATTGCCGTGCGAGACGGGCGCGGTGATCTGGATGATGCGCCCCAGATTCGGCACCTCGCGCACGGCGGAGACGATGCCGTCCGAGATCGAGCCTTCGAGCCTGAGCGGGTTGCCGATGACGAAGACGCGCTCGCCCTCTTCCGGCAGCACGTTCGTCACCTCGACGGCGTGCGCGCGCTCGGCGGGCACGGAGACGCCGATGACGGCGAGATCACCTTCTTCGTCCGCCGCGAGCACGCCTTCGACCGGGTAGATTCTACCCTTGCCGTCGAGCGTTTTGACTTCGGCGCGGCGCGCGCCCTCGATGACGTGCAGGTTCGTGACGACTTGGCCGGGGCGGATGAAAAAGCCGCTGCCGGAAAGCAGTGTGTTCCCCTTCGCGTCGTAGGTCACGACGGCGACGACCGCCGGCTTGACGCGGCGGACGAGGTCGGGGAGCGACGCGACTTCACCGGCGGGCGCTGAGACGGCGTTCGACGCGGGGTCGGACGTCGCGCTTCTCGGCGCGCGCGTCAACGCGTTCGTGACGGCGCTGCCGACGGCGGGCGCGCTCGTCTGCTCCTCCTGCGCGAGCGCGCGGGGTGCGCAGGCGAGAATGAGCAGGGCGATGAAGAGGGTCGCGTGGTGGCGGCGGGGGAAGGGGGAATGCTTGGGCATTGCTTCGGGCGTCTCCGGCGCTTGCGGGCGCGCGCGGCGTCCGCCGGATCGAGGCAGGGGCGACGAAAATTTCGTCGGCGAAAACCTGCGCTGTTTCGGGAATGGGCGCGAGTCCGGGGTCGCTGCGCCTGACGAACGAGTGTTGGAAGTGTGACGGATGCCGCTTGGCAGGTTTTACCGGCGGCGCGTAACTTCGCGAGAGCCGCGCGTGTTTCGTACCCGCCTCGCGGCGAGCCGATCTGACGGCTGCCAAATATTACGCGCGCGTCGCCTGAGAGGTCAAACTATTTTTGCCGGAAGTGTGTCGGCGGTGAGGGAAAGAGAAAGGGTCGGGCAGTCCGCGAGGGAGCCCGACCCTTCTGTCTGCCCGCGCCGCTCTGTGGCGAGGGGCGGCGGCGGGCAAAGTCAAATTTCCACACCACCCGGCTAACGGATGATCGTCGCGACAACAGGCCCCGTGGGCGACGCGCCCTCGGTGGCGTCCTCCGACGTGATAAAGAGACCGAAGTCGGCGAGCGACGTTTCGCTCTTGATCTCAGCCTCGTTGCGGTGCGTCGTGTTGATGATCTGACCGAGCTTGGTGAACTTGTTGTCGGGCGACACCGCCCAGAGCACGTAGCGCTTGCCGGCGGGCGCGTCCTTCAGCTCGTGGAAGCGAGCCACGATTGAGGTCGGTCCGTCCTTGCGCGGCAGCACGCGGAAGTTGACACGCGAGCCGGTCATCTCGCCCGCGAGGTTGACCTTGACCTGCGAGTCGACGCCGCGCTTGAAGGTCGGGATGCCGAGCATCGGCACGTTGTAAGCCGGGGTCGTCGTCACGACCGTGCCCGCCGGCGTGTTGACGGCGGTCGTCGTGCCCGAGACCGTCTCGCCGACGGCGTGGACGTGCTCGTCGCCCGTGCGCGCGAACGGGATCACAGCGAGCCCTTCGGGCACGGCGCTGCGGAACAGGATGGGCGTGTTGTTGTCGAGCGCCGACAGGTCGGACTCGGGCGACATGACGAGCATGAACTTGTCGAGCGGCGTCGTGAACGTCTGCGTGACCGCACCGTTCGCGACCGTCACGGGCCCGAGCAGGGTGAACTTGCCCATCGGATCGACGGCATAGACGTTGAAGTTACTCGTGTCAGCCGGCAGGCTGGCGAGATCGAGATTGATCGTCGTCAGGTCTCCGTGGCGCAGCACGCGGGCTAAACCGCGCGAGCCCGTGAGCGTCGCGCCGGGAGTGAGGTTGACCGTCACTTCCTTGTCAGCCGGGTACTGCACGATGGTGTAAGTGCCGTCCGGGTTCTGAATGGTCTTGGTCGTCTGAGTTGTGGTGGTGGTCGTCGTCTTCGTCTCCTGCGCGGAGGCGACCGCCGCAGAGGCGAACGCGAGGGCAACGCTGCCCAAGACGGATAGCAAACGTTTGTTCATGGTCAAACTACTCCTCCTCAAGTTTGATTCCAGCCAGGGGCGTTGTTGAGACATGGGTCAACGACACTCTCGTGGCAACCGTCATGCCGCTTGGGGCGACGCCTGCGGAGCGTGAGGGCAGAGTGGTTTAACACGGATTTAGCCGCTACTGGCGCGGGTGCGGGGCGGTAAGATGACGTACACCGTGTACTGTTACGTTCCGCCGCGTCGGGCGGCCACGCGCCGGACGTTTTGCCCCGGCGCGCGGCGGCTTGGTAGAATCGGTACGATAACGACATAAACCGCATGAGTCTCGATACGGATTTTCTGGTCGTCGGCACGGGCGTCGCCGGGTTGCGCGCGGCTTTAGAGATCGCACGGGCGGGCGCGCGCGCGACCCTCCTGACGAAGGAGCGCGCCGACGAGTCGAACACCGAGTACGCGCAAGGAGGCGTGGCGGTGGCGCTCTCGGAGGACGACGAGGCGACGCTGCACGAAGAGGACACGGTCGGCGCGGGCGCAGGCCTCTGCGACGAGGAAGCCGTGCGCGTGCTGGTTGAGGACGGGCAGAAGTACATGCGCGAGCTGATCGAGTGGGGCGCGCGCTTCGACCGAGAGGGCGGGCGTCTGCTCTTCACGCGCGAGGCGGCGCACTCGCGCCGCCGCATCCTGCACGCGGGCGGCGACGCGACCGGGCGTGAGATCGTCCGCTCGCTGCTCGCGCGGGCGCGCGCTCAGGAGTTGATCGAGTTCGTGCCGCACGCCGCGACCGAGAGTCTCGTCGTCGAAGACGGACGCTGCGCGGGCGTCCGCTTCCTCGACCCGCTGACGCGCGCACCGCGCGAGCTGCGTGCGCGCGCCGTCGTCCTGGCGTCGGGCGGCGCGGGCGCGCTGTACCTGCACACGACGAACCCGGCGGTCGCGACCGGCGACGGTGTGGCGATGGCTTACGACGCCGGGGCGGAAGTCGCCGACCTTGAGTTCGTGCAGTTTCACCCGACGGCGCTCAGCGTCGAAGGCGCGCCGCGATTTTTGCTGTCGGAGGCGATGCGCGGCGAGGGCGGCGTGCTGAGGAACGTGGACGGCAAGCGCTTCATGCCGCGCTACGATGCGCGCGCCGAACTCGCCCCGCGCGACGTGGTGGCGCGCGCCATCGTCGCCGAGATGGAGCGGACGGCGGCGCGCACGGTCTTTCTCGACATGACGGCGCTCGCGCCTGCCTTCGTCCGCCAGCGCTTCCCGAAAATCTACGAGACCTGCCTGCGCTTCGGGCTCGACATCGCGCGCGAGCCTTTGCCCGTCTCGCCCGCCGCGCACTACTGCATGGGTGGCGTGCGGACGGATTTGCGCGGGCGCACGACGCTCGCGGGTCTCTACGCGGCGGGTGAGGTCGCCTGCACGGGCGTCCACGGCGCGAACCGTCTGGCGTCGAACTCTCTGCTCGAAGGGCTCGTCTTCGGCGCGCGCGCCGGGCGCGCCGCCGTCACAGATCACTGCGACGACACGCTCATCTGCGCGGACGAGACGCTCGTCGCCACGCGCGCGAGCGGCGGCGCACGAGGCACAGGAGCAGACCCAGACGCGACCGTTGACGTCTCAGCCGCGCCTATGGCTGAGATCGCGCTCGCGGTCAGGAAGCGCGTGCGGCGTCTGATGTGGGAGCGCGTCGGGATACTCCGCTCGCGGCAGTCCTTGTTGCGCGCGCTCGCCGAGTTCGAGCAGATCGGGCGCGCGCGCCTGCGCCAGCCGTCGCGCAACTTCCTGACGGTGGCGACGCTCGTCGCGCGCTGCGCCCTGCGCCGCGAGGAGTCGCGCGGCGCCCACTACCGCGTCGATTTCCCCGCACGCGACGACGCCCGCTGGCGAACGCACACGATTATCCGCAAGAGAGCGGGCGACGGCGGCGCAGACATCCGTGCGGGCGACGTGATAGATTTCACAGTCGAGCGCCGCCCGCCGCCGCGCGCGGAAGGAGTGAAGCCGTGAGAAGAACAATCACCATCGCGGTAGTTATACTAATCGCTTCGGTCGCCGCCCACGGGCAGACCCCGGAGCCGCCCGAACTTCAGAACCAAGAGGCCAAGCGTGAGATCAACGAAGGCGCGCTCGCTTACCGCGCGCGGAACTACTACGAGGCACAACTCCACTTCGAGCGGGCGATGACGCTCGATCCGACTTTCAAGACCTCGCGCCTTTTCTACGCCCGCGCGATTCACGCGCAGTACAAGCCGGGCGACGAGTCGCCGGAAAACGTCGCTAAGGCGCGCGCGGCGGTCAGCGCTTATGAGCAGTACTTTGAGATCGATCCAGTGAATGACGATGCGCCAAACGCGATAATCTATCTATACCGCATGATTAAGGACGAGGAAGCCGAACGTCGCTGGCTCAAGCGGCTTGCGGAAGATGAAAATAGACCCGCCGAGAGGCGCGCACAGGCACTCACGGTGCTGGCGAGCAAAGATTGGCAATGTTCCTACAACGTGACGGAGGAGTCGGAGAACAAACGCACGATTACGAGCCGCGACCGCGTGATTCTCACATACGTCATGCCGAAAGATCGTTCGGAATTTGCTCGTGCGGGGCAGTGCGCTACTCGGGGGCTAGAACTCGCGGATACGGCGGTAGCTCTCGCCCCGGAGAGCGAACAAGCATGGTCTTTTAAAACGAACCTACTCCTTGAATTGACAAAGTTGGCGCAGATGGAAGGTAGCCGCGAGCGCCTCGTCACCTTGCAAAAACAGGCAGACGAAGCGCAAAAACGCACCTCCGAACTGAATGAACAGAATAGGAAGAAGAGAGAAGCTGAGGAGAAGGAGAAAGTTGAAGGGTCGCAGCGCCCACCTTACGCGCAGCGTTAGTTGAGGGCGGTGGACAGATTCCTAGACCTTGAATGCGATGGCGAGTTACGAGAAGTTGCACGAGTGGGAGATGACGCCGCGCGAGGCGGTGGAGTTGCAGCGCAGTTTGCGCGAGCGCGTGCGCGTCACGCCGCTGCGCGGGAAGATCAGGACGGTCGCGGGCGCCGACATTAGCTTTAACAAGTTCGAGACGACCGTGTACGCGGGCGTCGTCGTGCTCGCGCTGCCCTCGCTCGAAGTCGTCGAAGAGGTCGGCGTCATTAGCGAGACGAAATTCCCATACGTGTCGGGGTTGTTGTCGTTTCGCGAAGCGCCGTCGGTTTTGGAGGCGTGGTCGCGGTTGAAGTCAGAGCCGGACGCGGTGATGTTCGACGGGCAGGGCATCGCGCACCCGCGGCGGATCGGCATCGCCTCGCACGTCGGGTTGATGCTCGACCGACCGACGTTCGGCTGCGCCAAGTCCGTGCTCGTCGGCAAGTATGAGGAGCCGGACGAAGAGCGCGGCAGTTGGTCGCCGATGATCGACCCTAAGAACGGGGAGACGGTCGGCGCGGCGGTGAGGACGAAGACGCGCACGCACCCGATCTACGTCTCGCCCGGCCACCTCATCGATCTCGACGGCGCGATCAAGTTAACGCTCGCCTGCGACGGCGGCTACCGCCAGCCGGAGCCGACCCGGCGCGCGCACCACCTCGTCAACGCGCTCCGGCGCGGCGAGCGCGCGGCGGATCAGGGCCGTCTGTTCTAAATGTATTCCCAGGGGCGGAAAGACGACGGGCGGCAAGTTGAACGCTTGCCGCCCGTCTTTGTTTGTGCGTTTGCAGCGCGCCGCTACTGCACGACGGTGAACTTCGCCGAGGGCGAGAGCGACTGGCCGGAGACGCGGTCGTGGATGTTGATCGTCACCGTGTACTCGCCGGGCGTGAGGCGGTCGGTCGAGAAGAGCTTGGCGAGCGTCAGGCGCTGGCCTGCGTCGCTCATGCCGCGCCAGTCTTCGACGATCTTGCCGATCTCTTTGCCGCCCTTCGAGACGACGTAGTCCACATCCACCGACGGGCGCAGGGTCGTCTGATCGATCCCGGCGTTATAGACTTGCATATAGATGCCGACGGGCTCGCCCACATGGTAGGCGGCGGCGAGGTTCGGGATCACTTTCAACTGCCCGATGGTGAACTGTCCGACCGCGGGCTGATCCGAGAGCGACTGGAGACGCGCGGCGAGGATGAGCGTCGAGGTGGCGAGTTGCGTCGGATCGTACTTCGGCACGGTGAAGCCCTTGCGCACGATCTGCTGCGCGCCTGAGTTCACGTCGCGCACGATGACATCGACGCGGTAAGTGCCGGGCGGCAGCGGGACAGACTTGCCGTAGGCGGACTTGCGCCCCTTCGTGTCAACGAGGTCTTCGGCGGTGGCGGTCGCCGTCACTACGTCCTCGAAGATGCCGACGCGGCGACCATTGACGGCGGTGATCCTGCCGAAGATGTTCATCTTGGCGGTCTGGATGCCACCCACATCCTGGAACGCGAGGTCTTTGTTCTCCGCCTGAATCGTGAACGCCGTGATGACGCGCTCGTCCGACTGGCGGAAGAAGTCCACACGCATGTCGAAGTTGAGCGGGTTCTCTTCGATGGTGCCGATGCCGGTCGTCGAGACGAGATCGGCCAGCTCCTTGTTGCGGGGGACGGGCGGACGGTTCAAGTCCGCCATCAGTTGGAGCTTCGTGAACGGGTTGTCCTGCTCGCGCATCGAGTTGTACGCGCCCGGCGTGCCCGACGCGCCGAAGGCGACGCGGTCGGCTTTGCTCGAGAGCCCCAACTCCTCGTTCAGCGTGAGCCCCGCGCCGGGGATGTTCAGGAGCGCGTCCTTCTCTTCGGGCGAGCGCGCGATGCGGTACTCGCCGGAGCCGGTCGGATCGACGAACTCGATCTCGACGCCCGAGCCGACGCCCTCGATGTAGCGGTAGAACCACTTCTCGAACGGGTAGGTCGAAGTCGAGCCGCCGCCCTCGTAACTCTCGCGCTGGTAGGAGCCGCCCGAAGGGTGCGACTCGGTCTCGTCCGGCTTGCCGAACATGATGTAGATGCGACCACGGTCGCTCTTCCAACCCGGAATGCCGGAGGCGTAGTGCTCGTTGGCGTAGGCGACGCGCTCGTAGAACTGCTCCTTGTACTCGTTCTCGTCCGTGTCCGGATCTGGATCGCGACGACGCCAGAACGCTTCGATGAACTGCTCGCGCTCCTCGTCGGTCGCGAGCCGCTTGAACTGCTTGCGCTCTTCGTCCGTGATGATGTACGACACGTCCTCGTTGAGCCAGTCTCGATAGACCTTGTTGATCTCCTGCTTGCGGTTACGCGAGCGCGACATCGTGTCCGGCTGCGACTGATCGCCCTTTTTGTTCTGCGCGAGGGAGGTGAGCGGGGCGGCGCAGCAGAGTGTGAGCAGAGCCGCGCCCAGACGGTGCGCGAGAGAATTGCGACGAGACATAGTTAAAACTCCTGTCGGCTTGGGGAACCGCAAAAACTTGTTATCGAGAGCCGCGACCCGCAGGCATCGGGCGGCGGCGTTGGACTGAAGAAGACCGACCCTTTTGAAGTTAGTCCGGCGTTGAAGAAAACGGCGACGCCCGCGTCTCGCAAATCAGCCCGTGAAGGCTTCGACCGACGGCATCGCCCGACTTTCGACCACGGATTTTAGAGTCTCAGCCGGACGATGGTCAAGATGCGCCGGGGAGGGGTAAAAGTTGCCTGAAAGACTGATGATTTCGGCATTTCGGTCGAACGAAAGCCGACTCAACTGCGCGCCGTCGCCGTCCGCTTGCGCCCGAAAATCCAGGCGACGAAGATCGAGATGAAGTAGAGGACGAACATCGGCGCGGCGAAGAGCATCATGTTCGGGACGTCGTTGGTCGGCGAGAGCACCGCCGCCGCGACGAGGATCACGATGAGCGAGATTTTCCAGACGCGCACGAGCCACCCGGCGGTCACCAGCCCGATGCGCGCCAGAATGTACGTCACGGCGGGCATCTGAAAGACCAGACCCATGCCGAGCATGACGAGGATGATGAAGTCGAAGTAGTCGTCTGCCTTGAGGAAGAGGCGGAAGTCCTGTCCGAGTCCGAGCAGGTAAGCGGCCGCCGGCGGGAAGATGACGTAGTAGGCGAACGCCGCGCCCGCGACGAAGGCGACGGACGAGAGCGAGATGAACGGCAGCGCGTAGCCGCGCTCGTGCGGATAGAGTCCGGGCGAGACGAACGCCCAGATTTGCCAGAGCAGGAACGGCACCGACAGGCAGATCGCCGCGTAGAGCGAGACCTTGACGTAGAGCGAGAACGGCTCGATGGCGGTGTTGACGACGAGCCGGTCGTCGATGCCGGTGAGCGCGTCGGGCTGCGCATTGACGTCGAAGGGCAGGCGCACGCCCTTCGGGATGATGGTGCTGCCGGCGTAGAGCGGCTCGTCGGTGAAGAGCCCTAACTTGCCTTCGGCGTCGCGCACCACTTTCGCCGCGACGGACGCGCCCGCCGGGATGGCGCTCGCGCCGAGTTTCGTCGTCTCGGCGAAGACGTAGCGGCCCGTGTCGTTCTCTTTCGCCGCACTCAGAGGCAGCACGGCCTCGTTGCCGGTCAGACCGCCGAGGGGCAGTTGGCGCCGCTGCGCGTCGGCGAGCGCGACGCGCACCGGGCGCGCGAGGAAGTTGTAGATGTAGTTGGAGACGAACCAGCAGCCGAAGAAGGCGACGAAGACGAAGGCGACCGAGCGGATGAGCCGCTTGCGCAGCTCGTCGAGGTGTTCGAGGAAAGACATCTGACCGCTGAGCCGCGACTCGGGGTCTGCACTCTGTTCGTCTCGCTCTCCGTCTAAGAGTGTGGAAGCCATCGGTGTGCGGTGATCGAAAGTCGAAGCAGAAGAAGAAAGAATCGGCGAACGTCAGCTAGAGCCAGTCGGCTTTGTGCGGCGACTGCGGGGCGGGCTCGACCGCGTTCGCGTCCGCGGCCTGCGCCGCAGACTCAGTGGGGCGCGCGATGCCCTGCGTGTCGCGCGAGATGGTGTTGCCGCCTGCGTCGTCAGCGTCGGCGGCGGTCGTCGCGGCGAGCGCGTTCGCCTCTGTCACCGCGCTCCGCTCTTCGGGCGGGAGCATCGCCTCAGTGACTTTTCGCTCGCGCTCGTAGCTGTCCAGATTGACCTCGCGCTCCCAAGTCCGCTTGAACTCGTCGGACGCGCGCTTGAACTCGCCCAGGCCCTTGCCGAGCGAGCGACTGAGTTCCGGGAGCTTGCGTGGCCCGATGAGAACGAGGGCGGCGATGTGTATGACCAGCAGCTCCGTCGTCCCGACCGATTCGAGAAAAAGTAGTGTCAAGCTAATGCGGGGTTCGGGGTTCGGGGTTCGGGGGTCGGCTCAAAGTTATCTCTGCCGACGCCCGTCGCCCGTCGCCCGTCACCTACTCCTTTCCGTATTCAGGCGGGTAGTAGATCACTTCGACGACCTGCCCGCCGACGCCCTTCGTGTAGAAAGAGACGGTGCGGTCGCGGTGCTCCTTCACGGGTCGCCCCTCTCTTTGCGCGAACTCGTCCAGCTCCTCGCGCGTCTCGACGCGCAAGCCCAGATGCGGCGGGTGCTTCGACCCCGGCGGCAACAACGCCAGGCCGAAGCCGCGCGGGTCGCGCATCATCGCCCAGTCGTCGTACAGGGTTTCGAGCGTGAAGCCGATGCGCTCGTACTCGCCGACGGCATGCCCCAGGTCTTCACACCTGACGGCGACATGATCGACCACCCCGCCGAAACGCCGCTCCGTCTGTTCGCTCATGTCGAAACTCCACTGGAAGGGATGAGGGATGAGGGATGAAAAGAGACCCTTTAACTTTATCCCTCACGCTTTCATCCTTCATCCCTCATCCTTACTCTTCGCCCCACGCCTCGCCGTACCGCTCCGCGTACACGATGCGCGGCAGCTCGAAGCGTCCGGGGTAAGCCTTCTCCGCGCCCGCGGCGCGACCGATGGCGAGCAGCGCGACGACCTCGCCCTCTTCTGGGATGCCGAACTCACGTTTGACGCCCGCCGCGTCGAAGCCTTCCATCGGCGCGGTGTCGAAGCCGTAAGCTTCGGCTGCGAGCATCATCGTCGTGAAGGCGATCATCGTGTGACGGTTGACCCACGTCGGCATGTGCTGCATCCCGTTCAGAAACTGCAACGCGCCGTCGCGGTACTTCTCCCACGCATCAATGCTTCCCGCGCCGCGCTCCGCGCCCTCGCGGAACACCTCGTCGGCTCTCGCCTTCCACTCCTCTTTCATCCCGACCGCGATGACGACGACCGGAGCCTCCGCCACCTTCGGCTGACCGAAGGCGACCGCTTGCAGACGCTTGCGGTTCTCCTCGCCGCGCACGACGATGAAGCGCCACGGCTGCAAGTTGTAACCGGAGGGAGCCTGTGCCGCGAGCCGCAGGATGGCATTCAGGTATTCTTCCGGCACCTCTTCGGGCAGGAAATGGTTCGTCGCGCGGCGTTCGAGCAAAACTTGCGTGATCGGTTTCAGCGGCGCGCCGTCGGCTTGTGTCTCCGGCAGGTTCGTCGGCTTATCGTGCACAGTGATCGTTCCCCCCTCTGGCTGGTTCGTCATGTTCTCGGCTGCCCGCGATTGTAGCGCGGAAGCTTTGGCATACAAAGACGGCGCGCCCCGCCCGCGTCTCTTCTTGACAGCCGCGCGAGACGCGGGCGAACCTCTCAGGCGAAACATCAAACCGGAAGGCGAAAATTGTTGATGAGCAAGATAGCGCCGCGCATTGTCTCCCTTTTGCCGTCGGCGACCGAGATCGTCTGCGCGCTCGGACTCGCGGACGTGCTCGTCGGCGTGACGCACGAGTGCGACTACCCTGCGGAAGTCGTCGGCAAGCCGGTCTTAACGGCGAGCCGCATCTCGCACCAGACGATGACGAGCGCCGAGATCGACCACGCCGTCCGCTCGCAGCTTGACGGCCACGGCTCGATCTACGATCTCAATGAGGAACTGCTGCGCGAGCTGAAACCCGATCTCATCCTCACGCAGGAACTCTGCGAGGTCTGCGCCGTCAGCTATAAGACGGTCGAGCAGGCGGCGGCGCGCATCTTCGACGCGGACGTGCGAGTCGTCTCGCTTGAGCCGAACACCATCCGAGACATCTTCGCCAATATTCGTACCGTCGGCTCGCTCACCTCGCGCGATGCCGAGGCGATCAAGCTCGTCGCAGACCTCACCACGCGCCTCGACGCGCTCGCCCTCGCGCTCACCGAGACGCACACGCGCCCGCGCACGCTCGTCCTCGAATGGTTGGAGCCGCCGTTTCTGCCCGGCCACTGGGTTCCCGAACAGATCGCCTTCGCGGGCGGCGACGCCAGTTTCGGTCGGGCGGGGCAGGCTTCGACGACGACCACGCCGGAAGAACTGCGCGCCTACGACCCCGAACGAATCATCCTCGCCCCCTGCGGCTACTACAAAGAGGACACGCTTCGTGCGCTTCGCGAGGCAAGACTCCCCGCGGGCTGGCACGATCTCGCCGCAGTCAAGTCTGGCGAGGTCTGGGCGGTTGACGCGACCTCATACTTCAGCCGACCCGGCCCCCGCGTGGTGCGCGGCGCGGAAATCCTCGCCCGCGTCATCCACCCCGACGTCTTCGGCGAGCCCGAAGAGCACGAAGCCGTGCGCGTCGCGGCGGAGTTGATGAAGAGTTGACGAAGCCCGCGCGACTGCGTTCGGCGTCGCGCGATTTTACTCATGGCTCGCACTAAAAAAGGTTCGACGATACAGACCGGCGGCACGCTCGAAGCCTTTGCGCGTGTCGCCGATGAAGTCGCGGCGACGACGAAGAAGCTGGAGAAGGCGCGGCTGCTCGGCGCGTACTTCCACACGCTCGCGGACGACGATCTCGTGCGCGCGGCGCGCTACTTCGCCGGTCACCAGTTCGCCTTAAACGACGCGCGCACGACGAACGTCGGCGGCGGGATGTTGCGTGATGCTATCTCGGAAGTGACGGGGCTCGACGTGGAGAATTTGCGCCCGCGCTATGTCCGTCTCGGCGACGCGGGCGAGGTCGCGCGAGAAGCATTCGACGAAAGCGGGCGCGGCGCGGTCGTCGAGCCGACCTTCACGCTCGCCGAGGCGGAGAGTTTGATCGAGCGTCTGAGCGAGACGCGCGGGACGAAGAACAAGCGGGAGGTACTCGTCGAAGCCCTGCGGCGCGCGACGCCGCTCGGGGCGAAGTATCTCGTCAAGCTGCTCGGCGGCGATCTGCGCATCGGACTCCAAGAGGGCCTGGTCGAGGATTCAATCGCGCGCGCGTTTGAAAAGCCGCTCGCCGAGGTGGCGCGTGCCAACATGCTCGTCGGCGACATCGGCGAGGCGGCGCTTCGTGCGCGGCGCGGCGAACTCGCCGGAGTCTCCATGCGCCTCTTCCACCCGATCAAGTTCATGCTCGCCACGGCCGCAGTCGATCTCGCGGACGTGGCGCGCACGATGCCCGCGGAGTTTTTCGTCGAGGACAAGTTCGACGGCATACGCGGGCAGGCGCACGTCTCTGCGGGGCGCGTCGCGCTCTACACGCGCACGCTCGACGAGGTGACGCACCGCTTCCCCGAACTCGTCCGCCCGCTCGCGAGTCTTTCGACCGACGCGATCCTCGACGGCGAAATCCTCCCCGCGCGCGGCTCCGAGATTCTGCCCTTCGCAGAGTTGCAGAAGCGGCTCGGTCGCAAGACCGTGGGCGATGAACTGCTCGCAGCCGTCCCCGTCGTCTTCGTCGCCTACGACGTGCTCTACGCGGGTGGGCGCGTCATGTTCGACGAGCCGCTTGTCGAGCGTCGCCGCGTGCTCGAAAGCCTCGTCGCGAAGGTTGATGAGGACGCGGCGGAGAAAAACGTCGGCACGCTGCGCGTCTCGGTCGCGAAGCGCGTGAGCGACGCGGCTGAGTTGGACGCCGAGTTCGACGCAGCGCGGGCGCGCGGCAACGAAGGCTTGATGATCAAAGACCCGCGCTCGTCCTACAAGCCGGGCAAGCGCGGGCGCGAGTGGCTGAAGCTCAAGCGCGCCCTCGCCACGCTCGACGTGGTGGTGACGGCGGTCGAAGTCGGTCACGGCAAGCGGCGCAACTTACTCTCGGATTACACCTTCGCCGTCCGCCGCTCTGACGAAGACCCGGAACTGCTGAACGTCGGCAAGGCGTACTCCGGCCTGACCGACGTTGAGTTGGCCGAGCTGACCGAGTGGTTCCGCGCGCACACCTTGCAGGAGTTCGCGCACGGTCGCGTCCGCACGGTCGAGCCGCAGATCGTGCTGGAAGTGACTTTTGATCGCGTGCAGGAATCGAAGCGGCACAAGAGCGGCTACGCCCTGCGCTTCCCGCGCATCCTGCGCCGGCGCGAAGACAAGTCGGTCGCAGAGATCGACACGCTCGACGCCGTGCGCAAGCTCGCCGAGGCGGGCGGCGCGTAGTCTCAGGCTCGAATGCGTGGCGCATTGAGGCTCACCGCAGAGACGCGGAGGACGCGGAGGGGGCGCAGAGGAAGACAACTCTTCTCTGCGTGATCTCTGTGAACTCTGCGTCTCTGCGGTGAGTCTTTCTCACTTCACACACAGCCATGAAGTGAATCGGACGACGCTCAGGGCTGGCGCGGCGTCGCGCGGTAGATCGTGTGCGCGCCGACGCGCTCGACTCGTTCGAGCGTGTAGAAGCGTTCGAGGTTCGAGAGGTTGAAGGGTTGATCGTCCGAGACGACGACGAAGCTGATCAAGGGTTGCGGCGCGCGCATTGAGTGTTCGAGCGCGGAGACGTAGGCGGCGTAGTGGCTTTGCTCGGTCGCGATCTCTTCGGGCGTGACGGGGCGGAACTCGACAGCGAGGCGAGGGTTGGCGCGCTCCCAGCCGAAGATGGAAAACTGTATGAAGCCCTGATCGCGTCCGGCGGCGGCGAACTCGGCGGGCGCGACCGACGCGAAGTGCAGAAACTGGAAGACTCGCTCGCGGTTCTCGGCACGCGTGAGGCTCGAGTAGGCGAACGTGTGCGGAGCCCAGACGACCGCGCAAGAGCTGTTCGCCGGGACGTGATCCATGCGGAAGTCGTCCGGGTTGAAGACGACTGGGAACGGCTCGGTCAGTTGTCGTCGCACGCCGCGCGCGAGGGCGTCGAGGCGCGTCGCCGCCGCGAGCCAGTCGTCATAACGCTCGTTCTGTCGCGCGAAACTGACTGTCGTCGTCACCGCCTCGCACGCGCCCCAGAGAAGCGCGCAGAGCGCGACCGGAACCCAGACCTTATGTGGGACGAGCCGCCGAGCCGCGCCTTCGCCCGTCCGCGCCGCCCTCTCATCAATCCCCGCCGCGCCTTCATCAACCCGCGCCGCGCCACTGCCGACCCGCGCCGCGCGCCCCTGCCAGACGAGCACGCACGCGAGCACGAGCGAGATGAGCGCGACGTAGTTGCCGACGTACTGCTCGTAGTGCATCGGCTGGAGCGAAAGCCCCGTCGCGACCTGCTGGTTGAAGACGGCCAGGACTGAGAGTGCGAGCGACGCGGTGAAGAGCGGCGCGCGCCCCCGCCACGCGACGAGCCCTCGGCGCGCGCCGTAAGCGAGCAGGGCGAGCGTGAGGGCGGCGACCAGTTCGACGCCGCGCCAGAGGTCGGGCGCGCGCGTGTGCGTGAGCGCCTGCATCTCGTCGGTCGCGTGCGCGCGGTGCGAGACGAGGACGAAGTAAGGCACGAGCGAGAGGAGCGCGACCGCCGCAAAGACGGCGAGAGGCCGCGCCGCGTCGCGCCGCTCCGCGCGCGGGCGCGCGGTGAGCCACGCGAGGGCCGAGCACGCGGCGAGCGCGGCGGCAGCCGTCCAGTGATAGAAGTAAGAATAGACGAGCGCGGCGAAGAGCAAGCCCGACGCGAGCGCGCAGACGTAGCGCGCGCGCGCCGTCTCGCCCGCGAGCATGCGCCAGAGCGTGCCGCAGAAAGTGAAGAAGAAAACGAGCGGCACGCCGGGCACGTAGCGCCGCAAAAATGGCAGAAAGACGTAGCCGCTGAAGCCGCCGAGCAGGTTGATAAAAAAGCCCTGGCCGGAGACGAGGATGCCGAGGCAGAGGACGACGAAGACCGAGGCGACGGCAGCGCGTTCGTCGCGCGTGATCATTTGGACGAGCCAGAAGACTGCGAGCGCGCACCCGACCGCGACGAGCGGCATGAGCAGGATGAAGACGGTCTGCGCGGAGAGCCCGAGCGCGCGCGCCGGCATCGCCAAGAGATACGCCGGGAAGAACTGGATCGAGAAGAGCGATTCGGCGAGCGGCGCGTCGGCGCGGTCGTCAACGCCGGTGTAAGGATCGTTGCGGCGCGGTCGCCCTTCGATGACGGCGTTCAGGTAGGCGGCGTAAGCCGGCTCGTCGCTGTAGAAGTAGGCGTAAGCCCCGTGCCACTCGTGCCCGCGCACGCACAGCAGGTGCGCCTGCGGGATGAGCGAGACGAGCGCCAACGCGGCGGCGGCGAGCGCGCCCCACCGCCAGCGGAAAGTTTTGTGCATACACGCGTGCGCGGAAAAAGTCAGGGTGAAAGTTCGGCTCTCAAAGGCGCGCGGTCGTCGGGCCGCGTCCGCACAAGCTACGCAAACTCCCGCGCGTTGACAAGCCTCGGACGGCGCGCGAAGATGCAACGCACTTCAGACGAGTCAAAACTTCTTTCGCCCACGCGCACACAACTCGATGACGACTTCCGCCGCACGCAGCCACGTGGACGCGTTGACGCCGCCAGACGCGACGGGCGCGCCGCGCCTCGCCGTCGTCGCGGCGTCGCTCCTGATGTTCGCCGCGCTGGTGGACTCGCAGGTCGTCGCGGCCATCGCGCCGCAGATCGCGGCGGGGCTCGGCTCGGCCCCGGCGCGCGTGGCGGCGAGCGTTACGGTCTATTCAATCGCGGCGGCGTGCGTCGCGCTGCTGTTGGGGCGACGCGCGCGCAGGCATGTGCGACCGGCGACGTGGTTGCCCTTGGCGGCGGGCGTCTTTGTGCTGGCGAACGTCATCGCCGCGCTCGCGCCGCGCGTCGGAGTCTTTTGGGCGGGGCGCGCCGTCGCAGGGCTCGCGGGCGGTTTAGTTTCCGCGCTCGTCATCGCGGCGCTCGCCGACGCTTCCACTTATGCGCGGCGCGGGCGGCAGATGAGCGGCGTGGCGGTGAGCTATTTTCTCGCGCCGGTTTTCGGCGTGCCCGTGGGCGCGTGGCTCGCGGGTCGCGCGGGCTGGCGCGTGGTCTTTGTCCTGACCGCCGCGCTCGTCGCCGCCGCCGCCGTGCTCGTGCGTCTGTTCCCGCTCACCAAGTCGCGCGAGGTGAACGCGGACGCGAAGGATGAGAGTGAGGCCGTCGGCGCGTCGCTGTGGAAGATGGCGATGCGGACGCGCTCGACGCGGCGCGGCATCGTCTCGGCCTTCTTCGTCTCCGGCGGTCTGGTCTGCCTGACGACTTATCTGGCGACGTGGCTCTCGGACGCGTTTCAGGCGAAGGCTGCGGAAGTGGCGTTCGTCTATGCGGTGGCGGGCGTGGGCGCGGTGGCGGGCGGGGCGCTCGGCGGCGTGCTCTCTGATCGTTTTGGCAAGCGGCGCGTCGCGGTGTGGGCGAGTCTGTGGATGGCGCTCTTCGTCCTGCTCGTCGCGACGTTCAACCGGGGCGCGCTGTTGTGGTCGGTCATCGGCGCGACGGCGTTCCTCGCGGCGCTCAGGGTCGCTCCGTTGCAGGCGCTCATCACGGAGTTGGTCGAACCGGCAGAGCGCACCGCATACGTCGCGCTGCGCAACGCCTCTTCGCAACTTGGCATCGCGCTGGCGGTCGTCGCGGGCGCGCGCGCGTATCAGGGCATGGGACTCTTCGGCGTCGGCTTGCTCAGCGCCGCGCTCACGCTCTGCGCGTGGCTGAGCCTGCGCAAGATCGCAGACCCGCACGCGGGCGAGGCAAGCGCGGCGCGAGAGCCGGACGAACGCGTGACAGAAGTCGCGCCCGTCATCGGTGAAGTTGACGCAGCGGGCGTCGTCGCCGCGCGCGTTGCGTCCACCGCTGAAGTCGAGCCGCGTCGCGGGCGTCGCGTCGCGCGCAAGCTCGCGGGCGCACTCGTCGCGCTCTTGCTCGTCGTCTTTCTCGTGCTGCCGTGGCTGCTGAGTTTCGCCATCACGAAGGCTGGGACACGGCCCGACGAGCGCGCGCGAAAGGACACGCCCGCCGCGCAGGGCGCGCAGTTCGAGGACGTGTCGTTCACTTCGTCAGACGGGATCAAGTTGTCGGGCTGGTATCTCCCCGCGCGCAGTCATCAACTGACGGTCGTGATGACGCACGGGCTCTTTCGCTCGCGTTATGAAACCTTAGATCGCGGCGTGCGTCTGTGGCGCGAAGGCTACGGCGTACTGCTCTACGACATGAGGCGGCACGGGCAGAGCACGGGCGAGTTCTCGTCCATCGGCTACTTCGAGCGGCGCGACGTGGAGGCGGCCCTGAAATTCGTCGAGGCGCGCGAGCCGCGCAACCGCGTCGTGCTCTTCGGCGTCTCGATGGGCGCGGCGGCGACGCTGCTCGCCGCGGCGGAGACACAGGGCGATGAAAAGATCGCGGGCGTGGTTTCCGAGTCGAGCTTCCTGTCTTTCCCCGACACGGCGCGCCACCACATCAAGGACTTGACGCCGATCCCGGCTTTCCCCTTCGCGGCGCTGTTGATAAAGTTCACGTCCTGGCGGCTGGGCTTTCGTGCGGCGGACTTCGACGCGCTCGCGGCGGTGCGACGGATTCGACAGCCGATCCTCTTCATCGGATCGGGCAATGATAAGAGGATGCCGAACGAGACCGTCCTAGAGCCGCTCTACGCCGCCGCCGCGAACCCGCTCAAGCGCAAGCTCCTCGTCGCGGGCGCGACGCACGGGCGCGCGTTCGACGCCGCGCCAGACGAGTACATGAACACGCTCACGGAATTCCTGCACACGGTCGAGTAGAGCCCGGACGCGCGTTGAAACGGTCGCGCGCGGCGAGTATTCTTTGAACATTCGGATGGGGGCGACGACTTTTTGAATAACGCGGCGTGAGGCTCGCGCGCCGCGCAGGGCTTGAAACAGACGCGGCGCGGCGCACGTATCAGAGAGCAAACCTGCGGACGCCCGCCAGCCGGGCGAACTTTCGAGAGGAGAAATTCAAAGATGTCCAGGAACAAACTCGTCGCCCTCGCGCTCTCAGTCGTTTTCCTCGTCGCGCTCGTCGCCCACGTCGCCTCCGTCGCGGCGCAGGGAGGCGGCCAGATGACCGCCCCCGTCGATAAGCGCAAGCTGACGACCATTCAGACCGCCGCCGCCGACTACGGCAAGACGAAGGGCGCCGTCGAGGTGCGTTACCTCAACCTGCCGTGGGGCGAGGCGACCTTCGGCTACATCGAGACGGGGCTCGACCCGCGCAACAACGGCTACTACGCGGGTCGCCCGTGGCCCATCGCGCACCTACGCCTGAACGTGCCCGCGACGTGGGACGGCAAACGGCTTGCGCCCGGCGACTACGCTCTTGTCATCACGCCGCGCGACGCCAAGGCGAACAAGGACATGTCGCTCGCGCTCGAATCGTTCACGCCCGCCGAGGCGGGTGGCACGTTCCTGAAGGCGGGCAACGTCTTCGTCGATGTGCCCAAAGACGCGACCGTCGTCGGGCAAAAGACGATCAAGTTCGACAAGGGCGGCGCGGTCGCCCCGCAGTTGGAAGTCCGGGTCGGCAAGCAGGGCAAGGGCGTTGACATCAAACTGCACTACGGCGACCGCACGCTGACGGAGAAGCTGAAGCTATCGTAAGGGAGCGCGCGCGCCCGTGACGCGCGGGAGAGTTTTGATGGACGAGAATAATAGCAACCAAGCGTCTCAAGTCGTTGCGGCGGCGGCGTCGCCCTTAGCGTCCGACAAGGGCGCGGGGGGCGACGCCGCGTCGCTCAGGAACGCGCCGTCGGTCGTGGACGATCAGTCGGGCGTCGTCATCCCGGTCGCGGGCGAAGCCGCGCCTTCGTCATACTCGATGCTCGAACCGAGGATGAAGAAGGTGTACGGCGCATACTACAAGGAGCTGTACTACACGCCGGAGCGGCGCGTGCTCGATCCGAAGGTGCAGGAGTTGATCTCGATCGCGGCATCGCTGGTGGCCAACTGCGAGGGCTGTCTCGACGGGCACATGAAGAAGGCGCTCGCGCTCGGCGCGACCAAAGAGGAGATCAGCGAGACGATCTGCATCGCCGCCGCGATCAACGCCGCCTCGATGATCGACCTGAGCGACCGCTCAGCCGCGCGTCTCGGCCTCAACCACTTCCCCACGCACCCCTCGCGCAAAGAGTAGCGCGGCGCGCGTACCGACGAGCACACGCGTAAGCCAGAGAAAGGACTGAACCCGACTTGAAGGATCGCACACCGAGCCTCGCACGCGCGTCCGCGCGGAACACAAAAACGCGCCCGCGCGCTTCGTTCGTCGTCGCCCTGCTCGCCGCGCTGTCGTTGATCGCCGCCTGCGCTTCCGCCGCAGACCTCGGACGTGGCGACGCGCCGCAGACGCCCGCGACTCAGCCGCCGCAGACCGCCGCCGCGCCCGCCGCCGCGAAGGGGCGCATCGAGTACACGGAGTTCGAGTCGGCGGCGCTGGGGCAGAAGGTGCGCTGCGCGATCTCGCTCCCGGCGTCCTACGACGTGAAGAAGCAGCAGCGCTACCCGGTCGTCGTCTTCCTGCACGGGCTCAACAACGACGAGCGCAGTTGGGAGACCGAAGGGATGCAGACGAAGCTGGAAGAGGCGCGCGCGGCGGGCAAGGTGGGCGACTTTCTCGTCGCGATGCCGTTCGGGGCGAACAGCTTTTATCTGAACGCGAAGGACGGCGCGCGTTACGAGGACGCCATCGTCAAAGACTTCCTGCCGTTTGTGGATAAGAGTTACCGCACCGTCGCGAAGCCCTCGGCGCGCGTCATCGAGGGACTGTCGATGGGCGGCTACGGGGCGCTGCTGATCGCGTTCAAGCACCCGGAACTTTTCGCGGGTGTCGCCGCGCACAGCGCCGCGCTCTTCGACGAGTTGCCTTCGGCGCCCGCCGATCAGGCGGATCGGCGCGCGGGCTTCCGCTATATGCTCGCGACGAAACTGTTCGGCACGCCGCCCGACCTCGCCTACTTTCAGACGACCAACCCGCTCGCCATCGCGCGCGCGAACGCTGCCGCCATCAAGGGCCTGAAAATCTACTTTGACGTCGGCACCCAAGACCGCTACGGCTTCCAGGGCGGCAATCAGAAGCTCGACGCCGTGCTCACTGAAGCGGGCGTCAAGCACGAGTTCTATCTCGTCCCCGGCGACCACGGCTGGACTTTCCTCAACGCGCGCAGCGAGCCCGCGCTCGCCTTCGTGTGGAACTCGCTCGGTCGTTAAAGCCTGAAGCTCTGTAATAATTCATTTGTTAGCCCGCGGAGCGGGCGGCATACCTGTAACCCATGGCGCGAGCCGTGGGTCTCGCACGCGAATTACAAACGAGAGCCCCTGAAAGGGGCGAAAGATTTTTGATCTGCAATCTGAGATTTCTAATTCCAGATTGCGGATCGATCTTCTTCCGCCCCTTCCAGGGGCTCTCATTTTCTCTACGTCGTTAACCCACGGCTCGCGCCGTGGGCTACAAATATTCCGCCCCTGACGGGGCTCAACTCTGGCAATGGCATTCGGCGCCTACGCCGCCGCGCCGCCGCGCGTCGTCCTTCGCCTCGCGGTAGCTGTCGTACTCGTGCAGGACGCAGACGTTCTTGCCGAAGTCCCAGCGCATCTCTTCGAGCGTGCGGCTGCCGAAGTCAACCTTGCCGTTGACGCAGAAGACACGATACTTCTCCTGCGCCTGCCGCGCTGACGCCGCCGGGGCGGGCGCGAGGAGCGCGCGCGTGGCGGGGGCGCGAGCGGCGAGCGCGCACAGGAGCGCGAGCGCGACGGCGACGTGTGCGGTCGGGAAGCGTCGAGGAATTTTCATCGAGAGAATTCTCCTTAATAAGATGGCCGCATGGCGCTGGCGGCGCGTCAGAAGATCGGCTGCGCGCGCTCGCGCCGGAAGCAGGGCTTGCTGGCGTCGCTGCTGCCGAGGTTGATCGCGCCGCGGACGAAGTCGCGGACGAAGTCGAAGGTACACATGTTCGCGCCGACGGGCGCGGAACCGTCTTCGCCGAAGACGTAAGAGGCGGCGCAGGGGTTCTCGGCGGTCGCGAGCAGGGTCGAACCGGACGCGTGCGGGTCGCGCCGGTGCATGAGCTGCGGGCGCAGCGAGAAGATTTCCACGCGCCCGCGCGAGCGAGCGTCCGTGAGCTGCGCCTGATTGAAGAGGTAGTTGAAGGCGGAGACCGAATTGGCGAGCAGGTAGTCGCTGCGCGCGCCCTGTCGTTCTTCGGGCGACGCTTCGATGAGGATGATGTGCGTCGCGCCCCACAGCACCGCCGCCTCGATGGGGCTGTTGTGCGCGAAGCCGCCGTCGATCAACTCGGCGAGCGTCGCGGGGCGGACGTCCGGCGCCGTGACGCTCGCGGTCAGCGTGCGCGGCTGGAAGACGGGGAAGATCGAGCTTGAGCCGATGACCACATCCATCAGCTTGTCGCCGTACTCAGCGCACTTGAGCGAGCGGAAGCGCGTGTCTTTTCTGACGACATCGTCGAGCGAGGCGCTGCCGCGCGGGGAGTCGGGGTGCTCGTCCGACGCGGCGGCGGCGGCTTCGTCGGCAAGCTGGCGCGCGTCTTTGTGATCGAAGTAGAAGTACCAGTCGCGCGCCGCGTCAGATTTATCGATGGGCGCGCAACTCCCGACAGCGGCGCTGTCGCTCGCACTGATGTCGGCGGGCAGCTTCATGCTCGTGATGACGAGATCGCGCGTGAGCCAGTCGTGGTTGATGATCTGCCGCGAGAGATCGTCGAGCTTCTCTTCGTCGGTCGCGCCGCTGACGGAGAAGTTCTTACGCTCGGGCAGCGTCCTGACGAGGGCCGGGACTTGCTCCGCCATCGCTTTCTGGATGCCCGCCGAGTCGGAGAGCGAGTCGTAGTGAAAGAGCGAGAGCGAGACCTGAAACGCGACGATGGCCGCCAGCGCGACGCTGAGGCGCAGCAGCAGGTGGCGACGGAAGACGAGCAGGCTTCTCGGATTCCTGCCGCTCGGCAGGATGTTGTAGTCCGCCGGCTGCCACCCGGCGAACTTCTTGTAGCCGATGAGGAGCAGAGCGCCGCCGACGAACGCCAGACTCAAGACCGTCCAGCGCAGGCCGAGCGTGCCGAGCAGCCACAGGTGATGCACGATGTGCTCCTTGTCGAGCCGACTGAGCGTCTCCCAGTAGCCCGACCGGCGCAGCGCGAAGATTTCCACACCGACGACGACGGCAAAGAGGATGAGCGAGTTGCGCCACCAGTGCTGGCTGAAGGTGTCGTGGATCCGCACGACGACGACGACGACGAGGAAGGTGAGGGCGGCGAGCAAGGCAGCGACGACGTACTGTGTCTCGTGCCACGGCGCCCAGTCGAAGAAGGCGGCGGGCACTTCGAGCGCGGCGAGCCCCAGCATCGCCCAGCCCGCGTGCTTCCACCAGTCGCGCGTCGGGTTGCCGAAGAGGCGCGCGCAGATGATCAAAAAGAGCACGATGAGCGGGAGGATCGCCCACGCGCGCAAGACGTGGGTGGCGGCGAACAGCGCGGCGACGACGACCGACGCGACAGCGACTTTGCCGACGTGCCGGTGCCAGTTGATCTTCTCCGGCGCGAACAGGCGCACGATGAGTGTGAGGATGATCGCCTGCAAGATGCCGATGAAGAGGCCGACGGTGGCGGGGAAAGGCCCCCGCGGCTCGAAGAAGGTCGTCTGACTGAAGCCCTCCCAGGTGCGTTTGAGCGCGCTGATGCCGCGCGGGTCGCGCGTGATCCCGAGCGCGACGCAGAGCGCGTTAATCGCGCCGCCGGAAGTGCCGACGACGAGGTCGATGTCCACTTCGCGGTTGCCGTCCTTGTCCATGTAGCTGTCGAGTTCGTCTTCGATATTTTGGATCGCGCCGATCTGGTAGGCGCACTTCGCGCCGCCGCCGGAGAGGACGAGCGCGAGCCGCGTGTTGGGGTTGCCGCGCTTGAGGTTGCGTAGCTTGGCGATGATCTGTTCCAGCGTGAGATACTGCTCCTCGCCCTGATTGGCTAACTCCTTCGACCCGCCGAGCCAGTTGACGACTTGACCGTACTGCTGCCGCCAGTCCGGGCGCACTTCGTAAGTTTTGCTCGCGCTCTCGTCGCCCGGTTTCGCCTGCCCGCCTGCGCCCGCAAACAGCCGCTGCACCTCTGCCTTGTGTTTCTTGAAGTTCGGATTGATGAGCACCACGTCCTGCGGGATGATGCCGCTCTCCTCGTCGAGACCGTCGAGTTTGATCCGGCGGAACTTCTTCATGAACTGATCCTGCGTTACGTCGCCGCCGGAAATCGTCGTGTCGTCCTTTACGAACGCTACGCGCTCGTCGCCGTCAGGGTCGTCCTCAGCCAGCTCGCGCAAGGACTGCGTATGATCATAAGTCCACTCGCTCTGCTCCTTGCTCAGATCGATCCCATACTTCTCGCGCAGCACGTATGAAGGAAGGATGTAGCCGGAGACGGAGAGCGAGTGGACGAAAAAGAATTTGATCTTGTGCCTCACCGGC
>JBJMGS010000316.1:0-12608 GCA_045807785.1 Pyrinomonadaceae bacterium | reverse complement strand
TCAATGGTCTGGAAAATTCCCGACACGTTGCCGTTGATGAAGTTCGCCTCGTTCCCCGTGAGCACGCGCGCCGTGCCGCCCGGCATGTTGTTTTGAAACCACGCCTGCGCGGGGACGCTCGCCGCCGCCGCGCCCGCGCGGAGCAAACGGGCGACGTTGTCGAACGCCTGCGCGAAAGTCTGCCCCGACGCTGCATCAACTTGAAAGAACGGCGCCGAGTTGAAGTTGACGTTCGTCGGCAAGTGACGACCGAGGCGCGCGAGCCAGCCGACTTCCAGGATCATCTTGCCGGGCAGCTCGCGCTGCACGGTCAAGTCGAAGGTGTAGTTTTCACCGACCTTGAAACCGGGATCGATCTGGAACGAGATGCTCTCGCCGAAGGGCTGCGTCGGGACAATCGGCACGCCGACCGCTGACGCGACGACGGGCAGGGGGATCGCGCCGTCAACGCCGACGCGGAAGATGGAAGCGGGAGACGTCGCCGCGGCGTTACAGTTCGCGCCGCCCGCGCTCGTTGAGTTGCAGAGCGGCGCGCGGCGCGTGACGGTCTGGCTGAAGCCGACGCCGAGCGAAGGGATGATGACCGACTCGGAAGTGTTGATGCGGTCGTAAACGATGCCGAAGCCGCCGCGCAAGACAGTCTTTCGCGCGCCGAAGAGCTTGCCGAATCTCCCGCCCTCGAACGTCGGGTTCCACGCGGCGGCGAGTCGCGGCGAGAAGTTGTTGCGGTCTGTGTCGAAGACTTGATCTCGCCCCGACGAGGCGAGCGGGACGAAGGCGATCTGCGGGTTGTAAATCTGCCCGGCGAGCGCGGCTTGGCGACGCGGCTCGATGTAGTTGCGATAGGTCAAAGGCTCGCCCGTCTCGTTGTTGATCATGATCGTCTGCCGCCCCGTGCGTTCGGTCGGCGGCGACTGCCAGCCGTAGCCGAGACCGAGCGAGAGCGAGAGCGAAGGGCGCGCCTGCCACTTGTCTTCAAAATAAAAGTCGTAAGTGTTGTTCGTCGCCTCGGCCCGCAACGGCGTGCCGAAGGGCTGTGCGTTGAGGTTGGCGTCGCGGACGGCGAGGACGCCGACCGTGTCAATCATCCCGGTGACGGCGGCAAACAGCGTGTCCCACTGCGCCACGTCCGTGCTCTGCAGGCAGTTCGTCTGCGCGCTCGACGAGCATGTGGGCGGGCGCGAGGTGTTCGGGATACTGATGTTGCTGCCGCGGAAGATGTCCGCGACGGGCGTGGTCAATGATCCGACCGACTTGTCATTGCGCGTGTGGCGCGTGAGGATGTGGCGGAAGTTCGCGCCGAATTGGAAGGCGTGCGTGCCTCGCAGCCACGAGCCGTCGTAAACGAACTGGAGCGGCTCGTTGTCATTGACCTGCGCGCGTGCGCGCTGCACGTCAACGTCAATCGGCTCGCTGACGAGTTGATCGAGCGAGCCGCCGCCGATGTTCAGGGCGACATTGCCTGCGCCCGAAGCGGTGCCGGGGATGTTGAGGAGCGCGGCGACCGCCGAGGGGCTGAGCGGCTGGTTCGACTGCCGGTCGCGCGTCCAACCGAGGCGGAAGGTGTTGACGAAGTTCGGCGCGACGAGACCCGTCACGCCGAGTGTGAAGGTCTGACCGCGCTGCGGCGTGTTGCTGGTGAAGGCGGCTTTGCCGCCGCGGATGTCGAGCTGCTGGCGCAAACTCGTCGAGCCGCCGAGCGTCGAGAGTCGGCGGAAGTAGGTCGCCGATGCGTCGAGCGTCCAGTTCGCTCTGAGCGTGTGATCGAGGCGCGCGACAAAGTAGTCGCTCTCTAAAGGCGTGCTCGCGGTCGCACGCCAGCCGATGGTGTTGAGCCCGTCGCCGCTCGACGCGTCGTTGCCCTGCGGCAGCAGCGACCAGAGCGCAGAGACGGCGGGGCTCAGGCCGAGTCGGCGCGGATCGCAGCGGGTCGCGCCTGCCGCGCCGCAGAGCGTGGACGTGGCGAGATCGTAAGAGACGGCGCGCCCGGCGTTGTCGCGCAGGCGTACGACGCCGCGGCGCAACGTGTCGGTCGGGACGATGCGCAGCACGTCGAAGGCGCGTGCGAAGTTGCGCCCCTCGTAGTTCGTAAAAAAGAAAGTGTGATCGCGCCACAGGGGCGCGCCGAGGCGGAAGCCGTAGCGGTTGTCGCGCTGCTCGGCCTTCTCGATGCCGTTGCGATTGTTCGTCCAACTGTTGGCGTTGAGATCGTCGTTCTGGTGATAGTAGTAGCCCGCGCCGTGAAACTCGTTCGAGCCACGGCGACCGACGAGCGCGACCTGACCGCCCGCGCCGCGCGCGAACGACGCGCCGAGATTGAGGACGCCGCCGCGAAACTCTTCGACGCTCTCGACGGGCACGGGGATGATCGTGCGGAAGCCCGCGCCGCCGCCCGTCGAGTTCTCCGTCACGTCGATGCCATCCACCGAGAAAGTGCTCTGATCGGAGCGCGCGCCTGCGACCACGCCGCCACCGCTGCCGTTGTCGCCATCGCCCGCCTCGGGGCTCGTGCCGGGTTGCAACGTGAGGAACTCAACGGCGCTGCGTTCAAGCGACGGCAGCGCGGCGAGCGGCTTCGTCGGGATGACGTTGCCGATTGCCGCATCGGTCTTTTGCAACTCGACGCCCGCGACCGCGCCGACCGACACGGACTCCGCCACGTCGCCGACTTCGAGCGTCAGATCGACGTTGTGCGTTTTCGTCACTTCAATTTTTATGTCGGCGATTGAAGTTTTGCGAAACCCGCGCGCGGAGACGGCGAGGCCGTACTCGCCCGGCGCGAGCTGCGTGAAGGCGTACTGACCCGAACTGTTGCTCAACTGTTTCTGACTCTGCCCCGTCGCCGCGTTCGTCAACTCGACCTGCGCGCCGGAGACGACCGCGCCGGTGGGGTCAACTACTCTCCCGGCGACCGCGCCCGTCGCGGCGGTCTGCGCGCGGGCCGTCGCAGGTGTCAGGGAAATGAGTAGCGACGCGCACAGAAGGAGCGATGCGGCACGACAGATGAAAGCCTCCGGCGTGTTCGGCTGTGAGTGTGTCATGGCAATTTTCGGCATGAGGTCAAGAGACGTGAGAATCGGACGGAGCTGAAGTCCGAATGCGTGTGAGACGTGTTACTGCCTGGAGGAGCGCGGATGAATCGGCGCGAGAGCCGCGCGCTGCGAGTGCGCTAGACTATACCCGCCCGAATTTCAAAGCAATGCTTTTTCGATCCGGCGCAACGGCCTCGCGCGATCTATATACGATCTATTTATCTGACGCCGCCAGCAACTCCGCGAGGTACTGCTTCCAGACGGCGGGCAGAGAGTGTGTGCCGTGGCCGCGCGTCTGGTCGCTCGTGGGGATGAGGACGTAGCGCCCCTGCCTGACGCGCTTGATCTCGCGCTCCATCAAGCCGAGTTCGGGCGGGTTCACTTGATCGTCAGCCGAGTTGATGGCGACGAGCGGCGCACTGATCTTTTCGAGCGCGGGCGCGGGGTTGTAGTTGCGAGAGGCGTCGAACTGATAGAGCATGTCGTTGGCGTCGAACTGCCGCAAATAATTCTGCATCATCTGATCGAAGAACTTGTCCGCCGCCTCGCGCGTCGGCGCTTGCTTCTGCCACTGCAAGGGGCTGCTCACCATGAAGACGAGCCCGTAGATCGCCGAGGCGAGCCCGCGCGGCTGCTGCTTGTACTCACCGTTCTGCCATTCCGGGTCGTTGCGGATCGAATCAATGACCATGCGCCGGATCATGCGGTTGCGACCGGCGATCTCGACGGGCAGGCTGGCGAGCGGCATCAGCGCGCTCACGAAATCCGGGTGCGACTCGCCCCAGACCCACGTCTGCATCCCGCCCATCGAAGTGCCCATCACGAGCCGCAGGTGGTTCACATTGAGCTTCTCCGTCACGAGCCGGTACTGCGCCTCGACCATGTCGTCGTAGTCGTAGCGAGGAAAGCGCGCGTGCAGCCCGTCCGAAGGCTTGCTCGACGCGCCGTGCCCGATGCCGTCGGGGAGGATGATGAAATATTTGGTCGCGTCGAGCAGTTGCCCGCGCCCGAAGAGGACCCCGGCAAACGTCGCGCGCAGGAAGGCGCGCCCCGTCCCGCCTGTGCCGTGGAGGATGAGGACGGCATTCGTCACGCGCCCCGCCGCGTCGCGCGCGGGCGAACCGATGGTCGTGTAATGCTGCTTCAACTCGGGCAACGTCTCGCCGCTCTTGAAATGAAAATCGCGGATCGTGAAGTCGCCTTCGACGGGCGTCGGGTAGTCGGCGCGCGCCGGCGAAGTTGACGGCGATGGCTGCGCGGTTTGAGCATAGCTCGCGGCGCACAAGACGACGATTGAGATGATCGTCAGCATACCCCGTTTGCAGACCATGATGTTCCCCCAATTCAGAAGCAGTCCGATTTCTACGCGCTCATGTGAACTTCTTCGGCTTCGTGCCCAGCGGAAGTCGCCTCTTTCGAGCGGCGGCGCGTGAGCAGGACGCCGCCGATGACGAACGCCGCGCCCACAGCTTGCAGCGCAACGAAGTGCTCGCCGAGAAGCAGCCAGGAGACGAGCGCGGCGACGAGCGGCGTAGCGCAGGCATAGATCGCCGTGCGGCTGCTGCCGACCGCGCGCACGCTCGTGTTCCAGATCGCGTAGGCCACGACGAGCGAGAGCACGGACGAAAACGCCAGTCCCGCCCAGCCCATCCAGCCGACGGCGCGCCAATTTGTCGCGATCAACTGCCGGATGCCCGCCAGCAAGAGACCGGGCGTGCCCGTCAGCATCGTCAGCGCCGTGATGCGCAGCGGCGAGACGTTCCCGCCGAGCTTGCGCACGCCGAGCGTGTAGAGCGCCCAGCAGAAGGCCGAGGCGAAGACGAGCAGATCGCCGCGCAGCGTCAGCCGTGAGATGGTGACGCCGCGCGCCGCGACGATTAGCGTGATCCCGGCGAACGCGAGGGCGATGCCGAGCGCGACGTAGCGCGTGACGCGCTCGACGCCGAGCAACCCGCCGAGGAGAGCGACGAGGACGGGCGTCGTCGCGATGAGGAGCGCGCTGTTGGCGGCGGTGGTGTGCGAGAGTCCGACGATGAACAGCAGTTGATAGATCGTGTTCCCGACCAGCCCCAGCCCGACGAGTTTCCAGACGCTCCCGCGCGGCGGCGCGACCGAGCCTTCGCGCGCATATGTGATGGGCAGAAGCAGAACCGAGGCGACACCGAAGCGGAGCGCCGTGAAGGCGAGCGGCGGAATCTGCGCGAGCGACGCCTTGACGATGGCGAAGTTCGCGCCCCAGATGACGACGACGAGCAGCATCCCGAGGTCGGTCGCCGAGACCGAGCGCACTGCGTCGCCTGACTTTGATCTTGACTCGCCGATCGTCATCGCTGTTTATCGCTTGGCGCCGCGAGGTTCATCAACGCGGTGACGATCTTGTTACAAGCGAGTTCAGTTTACAAGTGACGCCGCGCGGCGAGTTCGGTTAAAGTTCGGAGTCCGCGAATCCAGAGAAGCAGTCGAGGCGTGCGGGTGCAAGCGCCCCACGGCCCAGGGAAACTCCCGCGATGAACAACTCTCCAAGCGACGCACAGGCGCGCTGGCGCTGGTGGGTGCTGCTGCCCATCGGCGTCGGCACGTTCATGTCCGCGCTCGACGGCAGCGTCGTCAACACGGTGCTCCCGCTCTTGCGCGGCGAGCTGCACACGAGCGTCGCCGGCATCGAGTGGGTGATGACGGTGTACCTGCTCGTCGTGAGCGCACTGCTGCTCGGCGTCGGGCGCGCGGGCGACCTCTACGGGCACAAGCGCATTTACCTCGCGGGCTTCGTGCTCTTCGTCATCGGCTCAGCGCTGTGCGGCATCGCGTCGTCCGCCGGGATGCTCATCGGGATGCGCGCCGTGCAGGCAGTGGGCGCCGCGATGCTCTACGCCAACTCTCCCGCGATCCTCACCAAGAGTTTTCCCGCGGCGCAGCGCGGGCGCGTCCTCGGCGCGCAGGTGACTTTCACTTACCTCGGCCTGACGACGGGGCCGTCGCTCGGCGGCTGGCTCGCGAGCGCCTTCGGCTGGCGCTCGATCTTCTTCATCAATGTCCCGCTCGGCGTCCTCGCGGTCGCGCTCGCCCTGCGCGTGATTGACGACGACCGACCTGATTCGACCGTCGAGAAGTTTGACCTGGCTGGCGCGACGCTGTTCACGGCGGGGCTCGTCGCGCTGCTCGTCGCGCTCAATCGCGGTCACGCCCTCGGCTGGCTCTCGCCGCCGATCCTCGTGATGCTTGCGGCGGCGGTTGCTCTGCTGACCATCTTCTTCGTCGTCGAGCGCAGACGCCAGAACCCGATGCTCGATCTGTCGCTCTTCCGCAGCCGGGTGCTCACCGCCTCGACCGTGACGGCGCTTCTCAACTACATCTGTCTCTACAGCGTGCTCTTCGTCATCCCCTTCCTGCTCATCCAGGCGCGCGGGTTGAACACGCAGCAGGCGGGGCTCGTGATGACGGCGCAGCCGATCGTCGTCGCGCTGGTCACGCCGTTTAGCGGCACGCTCTCCGACCGGATCGGGTCACGGTCGCTGGCTGCCCTCGGCATGTTCATTCTCGCGTGCGGGCTCGCGCTGCTCGCGGCGCTCGCCGGATCGGTGTCGGTCAAACCCATCGCCGCCGCGCTCGGCGTCGTCGGCCTGGGGATCGGACTCTTCGTCTCACCGAACAACAGCGCGCTGATGGGAGCGGCGCCGCGCCACCGACAGGGCATCGCCGCGGGCATCCTCGCCACGTCGCGCAACGTCGGCATGGTCCTGGGCGTCGGCTTGGCAGGGGCGGTCTTCACGACGGCACTCGCGCGCGGCGGCGAGGGCGGCACGAGCGAGGCGGTCGTGCGCGGGGTGCAGGCGAGTCTGTACGTGGCGTCGGCGGTCGCGGCGTGCGGCGTGGTGTCGGCTTGGATGGCCGGGTCGAGACAATAACCTGACGCGTTCTTCCGGGCTGTTCAAATACGTCTCTCCGTTCGTCAACGGGCAAATCGAATCGCTACTTGCTCGCCGCCGGCTTGAACAAGGCGCGGAAAGCCCTGAGCGCCGCCGGGTGATAGATCGTGGCGTGCGACTCCTCCGGCATCCGCTCGTAATGCCAGGTGAGACTCTGAGGCGCATCTTTGCCGAGCGCGTCTGCGAGCCTTGGCGTGGCACCGATGTGGATGTCATCGGTGCTGCTCGCGAGGTACAACGTCTTCTTGAGCTTCGGACGGGCTCGCAGACGCTCGCCTGCCTCCTTCACCAGTTTCTGATCGTTCCACCAGAGGCTGGGGTCGAAGGCGATGTAGGTGTCGAACAGATCGGGTTCGAGGAGGAAGGTCTCCACGACGAACAGCCCGGCGAGGGATTCGCCGACGATGGCCGTTTCATCGGTCGTGCGATAGCGCGCCTTGACCTGCGGCATCAGCTCTTCGCGGATAAACTTCCTGAACGCCGCGGAGCCGCCCACGCGCGGCGCGATCTTTCTATCGCTGACGATGTCGGTCGGCCCCGTCAGGTCGCGTCGGCGCTCGGTGTTCTCAATACCAATGAGCAAAAAAGGGCGCATCGTCCCGTTGCCCGTCAAGACTTGGACGAGACCGGCGACGTGCAGGAAATCCTCCGCCATGCCTCCGTCGGGCATATAGAGCACGGGCAGGCGCGCGTCCCGCGAGGCAGCATAGGAGGGCGGCAGATAAACGTTGATGCGGCGCGTCTCTTTAAGAACCCTGGACTCAATCGTGAACGTCTCGCCGATGACGAGCGGCGCAGCCTGTTCAATGGTATGTGCCTGCGCGCCGTATAAGGGGCACAACAACGCCCAGAGAAGAATCGTCGCCAGAGTCCCGCGCAGTTTCATCACGCCATCAACCTCTTTCTACCGTGTCGTGCGCGTTGCTCGGCTCGGTAGCCGCGGCTTCATCCCCTGCACCATTCGCCTGCCGCGAAATGAGATGGTCTCGCCGGGTTTCATCTCGTAGAAAGGGATGCGCAGTCTCTTCAACTCGGCGGCGAAGCCTTCGGCGTTCGCGGTGATGCCCGGAAATGTGGCGTAGTGCTGTGGCACCGCCAATCTCGCACGGACTGTCTGCGCCGCACGCGCAGCCATGTGCGGCTCCATCCCGAAGTGGCCGCCGATGTTGAGCAGCGCCAGGTCTATCGCATACTCTTCGCCGATGGTGCCCATGTCCTTGAAGTACGCCGTGTCGCCAGAGTGATAGATGGTCGGCCCGTTCCTGATCATGATCACGAACCCCGCAGGGTTGCCGCCGTAAGCCCGCTCCGCCTCAGTCGCAGAAGCTTTCGGGTTGAAGACGCTGCTCGAATGGACGGCGGGAGTCATCGCGACCGTCACCTCGCCATCGGCGATCCTGATCTCGCCGCCGATGCCCATGATGGTGTCCGTCTCGGCTTGCTTCGAGGGAAAGTCAGCGAGCTTGACCAGATTGCCCGCGAGTTCGGGGTTGCTGATGAGCACCGCGCCAGTCCTTTTGGCGATTTCCACGGCGTCGCCGACGTGGTCGCGGTGTCCGTGGGTGATCAGGATGTAGTCCACCTTCGGGACGGAGGCCAGAGCGTCGTGCCCGTCTTTCGCTTCGGGGTTGGAGGGGTTCGACAGCCACGGATCGATGAGCAGAACTTTGCCTCTCGGCGTCGTGATCGAAAAAGCGGCGTGCCCGAACCAGCGGACTCTCGTCTCCTGCGCCCGCGCCTGAGCGGCGGCACAGATGGTGAGTAACAAGAGGATGGTTAAGAACCGAAATACCTTCATCACTGGCTCCTGCGCGGACGGGATTAACACGGGGCGTCACCGACGGAGACCGACGAGGTCGCCTTATATTTGAGCGCCCCCACGGACTGTTGTGAAGTGTGCGTGCGACTCACAGATACGAGAGCAGAGGGTTACGGCTCCGCGTCTTCACACCCGCGTACCACCTGCAAGCCGGGTAGCAGAACGCGACGACGAGAATCCAAACGCACCAGACGACGACTAAGCCGTAGCCGTAGCCGGGAGGGTGACCGGTCAGGACACCGCCGTTCGGGAACTCCATCAGCCACCAACGCCAATCGCCGCCGCTCGCGATGGAGACAATGAGAGCCAGCAGGTGTATGAGCGTGATGTGCAGCAGGAAATAGAAGAACGGGACGCGACCATACACCATCAGCACGCTGCGCGCTCGCCTGAAGACCGCCCGCCCCTCGGCGACTTCAACCGCCGCCAGGACTATCGCCGACAGTCCTAACGTCGCGAGCAGGAAGAGCAGCGAAGGCGGATACTTCTGTACGTTGAAGAAAGAGAGCAGCGTGCGCCACCAGTTCGCTTGTGCCGCCCACCGCTCTGGATCGCCGTACAGGTTGCTCCAACGCAGGATGATGAAGGCCGCAAGCATCCCTGCACCCGCGCGCAGTTCGAATCGTCGTCGCTGCGCTCTCTCCCAGAGCGCGACGCCTCCGAAGGCGTAGCCGAGCGCCATGACCCCGACCCAGGGCAGCAGCGGGTATGCGACGACGACGATTGGCGGACTCACCGGCTCGCCGGTGGCCAGTCCGGGGACGTGCAAGAGATGCCACAGCCAGCCGAGCCGTCCGAGGCTTGCCACCGCCACCCCGTCGAGCGCGTTGTGTCCCAGGATCAAGAGCGCGCCGATCAATAGATTCCAGCGCACGCTCAAATGGATGAGCGCCGCCATGATCATCATCGAAGCGCCGATGGCCCAGATCACTTCGAGGAGTTGCACGTTCCACCGCCAGTTGAAGTTGAAGACGAGTTGCACGAGCGTCAACTCGACGACGACGAGCCAGAGCCCGCGCGTGAAGAGCAGCGTGGTGAGTTGGCGTTCGGTCTTCCGCCGCCGCTGTAGAAAGATTGACGTGCCGGCAAGGAAGACGAAGACCGGGGCACAGAGGTGCGTCATCCAGCGCGTCAGATACAGCATGAAGGTCGTGTGCTGCGGGTCGAGAGGGCTGCCCGCCCAGTTCGTGAAGAACTCGCGCGTGTGATCCAGCGCCATCAACACCATGACGAAGCCGCGCAGTGTGTCAATGACTGTCACGCGCGTCTGGTTGGGTGCCGCAGTTCCCTCGCTGACTATCGAAACGCTCATATCTTTGACCAACTCTGACGCCCGCTTTTGCCTGACAGATGTTGCATGCGAATTTTCGTGAGTGCGTATTCCATCCGCCGAATCGCCATTCCCAATTCGGGGGCACACCGGAAGTGATGTCACGTGACCACGGCTTCAGTTCTTCCCGCCCGGGACTGTTTTTGCTTCTTGCTATCGAGTCAGCGACCAACTAAGCCGTACCGAATTTTGCCCGGCTGGGTGGGGCCTTACGATCTCGGCCTCCCGACATCTCCGAGCGGCGCCATGTTATTCAGAAATGGGTCCTGACTAAAGTGCCAGTTTGCCGTTTGCCCTTGGTGCCAATTCAGGCAGGCGCAGGAGGTGGAACTGTTAGAGGGCGTTCATCCGTGGTGAAGCGGAAGTTGGGAAGCTGTTGATCAAACTCTATTTCTCTTCCTCAAACTGAATTGTGCCATTCATAGACATCCTTTCAATGTAGAAATGCCTTGCCTTAACTTTCGCCCGCTTCGTCCAGCACCTTCAGGAACGCCGCGCCGCACGGCCCCGGCTCCCAGCGTCGCTCCTCCCCTGCTGCCCGCCGCCTCGTCCAGCCCGACTCAAGTCTGGGCGGCAGCCTCATCTGGAGCACGGGCCGTCCCAAGGGCCCCGTCCCGATCTTCCTCTCGATGAGCACCTTCACGCAAGGGTTCGGGTAGTCCGCCCTCGCTGACGCGGCCCACACGAAGTCGGTCGCTCCGACCTCCGCGGCGAAGACACGCATCGCCGCTCGCGTTGCCTCCACCATCGCTGCGTACAAGCGCTCCTCGCCACCCAGCCGCACGCGCTCCGCCGCCCTGAGCGAGAAGATGAGATGGATCAGCTGCTCGTTGAGCGGTCGCCCCTTTCCACGCGCCAGCACGCGGTCGGCGTTGGCCGGCGTGAGCGCGTCCTCATCCCAGTTGAACCACGGCCGCTCCTTGTAGCTCGGTCCATCCCACACGGGGCGCGCGGGCGATCTCTGTCTTCGGCGTGTAGTTGGTGAAGCGTCCGCACATCAATGGATAGTATGACCAGGCGTCGGGTGCAGGCCGTTGTTAGGCGGCGGCTCCACTCACTGTTTGCCCTTACATTTAGTCTGAGCAATCTCTTGCACGTAAGCCTTTAACTCACCGCTTTCACGTTTGGCAACTAGGTTGTCGAGGTATTCCCATCGGGCTTTGGGCTTAGCCTTGAGGATTGCTTCATATGCCTTTAGTGCACCTTCCAAGCCAGCGAGATTCACAGCCACTCGATCATCGGCCTGATCCGGATGTTCGATGATGAAAGCTGCACTTGAGAACATTGTCTGTCCAAAGATTTCAGCGTCATAGTTCTTTTTCGAGCCGAAGACCGGTCCCAAATAATCCCCGCATAACTCTATATGTATATCAGGGACTTCAATCAACCAAAATGTGAACCACTCTCTGATTTTCTTCGCGTCTTTATTAAGCGGGTCTGATTCCAGCAAGCGAGCTGCCTTCACAGCCGTTTGTCTCTCTTCAGGCGTCGAGGGACCGCGCTTACTTTGTGCCCGAGCGGGTGAGAGCAACAACAGAATTGCCATGAGGGACGATATTGATTTGACTAAGTTTTTCATGGTTCCCCTTCCGTTATTTGTAAGATAGTTTCAGCCGCCTAACGCTGGAATTGACCGGGCGGCAGTTGTCTAGTACAACACGCAAGTCTCGCGCATGATATCCGCGCGATTGCCGCTCCGGTCCAATGAGTTGTTAGACGGCGTGGTGCCAGAGAACTTAATGTGACCTCCGGTTCGCCCACTTGGTTTAATCAACTAAGCGCTGATTATATCCGGCCCTGACGAGTTCTTCGTAGGCAGACCAAACATCATGCGGTATCTCTTGATGAATCTGAAACCCCTTCTCCGGGTAGACTTTGATCCGCTGTAAATCGCCGACCATAATGCTTATTACATCTTCCTTTGATAACTCTTTGTTGGCATAACCATCCAGGTATTCATCGAACGAGACCTGCGGTGAGGTGACGAGGGCTTCCCTTTCAGGCCACACTTTCCTGAAGGTGGAAAAGCTCCTGCGCTCCATGTAAGGTTTCTGCACAAGGATGAACTTCCGAGGCTCCATCTGCTTCTCAGCTAAGAGCCGCTTTGTAAACAGGATATTTTCGCCAGTGTTGGTAGACCTATTCTCGATAAGTATCCTCTCACTAGGCACGCCCATGCTGACAGCGATCTGAGCGAATTGATCAGCTTCTGGCTCGCTCCACATTCCCCTCGTGACTGCTCCCAGACCTCCCGCGAAGATCAGCAGTGGCGCCCACCCTTCAAGGAACAACTGTGCGCCCCTTTCGGCCACCCTTTTGTCGTGACTACAGAGCACTAGAATCGCATCGGCCTTTTCAAGCTGATGCTTCATCTGATGATAGTGCCAAATTTTCTCAGCTAAGGCGTGTATATGATTGTTCATCTCATCAGCAATCAGAAAGCGTCTAACGCCGGCATCAGCGGGCGCGACGGGCCGTTGAGCTTAAGAGTAATGTTGTAT
>JBJMGS010000315.1:0-6934 GCA_045807785.1 Pyrinomonadaceae bacterium | reverse complement strand
GTCATGATTGCGTTCAAAGAGGATATTGTTTTTGCTAGTCAGGATATGGAAGGGTATGTTCGAAAAAGTCTTGAGCTTGCGAATTATCTCCGCAGTCAAGGTATTTACACCTTCGTGTATCCGCAGTTAGATAAGTTCAAGAAACAACTTCCATATGCGAACGCACAGAACATTCCCTTCGTGTGCTGGGTTGGCGACAATGAATACTTTCCGGTAATTCTTAAGGACTTTCTGACAGGAGATCAGAAGCTCACAACTAAAGATGGAGTTGTAGAAGAAATCTTGCTGAACCGAAGCAGGAAAGAGACACAGTTGCCGGGCAATGTAGAGTTCCTGAAAAACTTAAGAAACACGTAGATCATGCTAGATAACTTAGGAAACTTGCGGCGGACGAAGACGTGCGGCGAGCTGCGCGTGGAGCACACGGGGCAGAAGGTTGTGCTGATGGGGTGGGTCGCGCGGCGGCGCGACTTCGGGCCTCTGACGTTCTTCGATCTGAGAGATCGTGACGGCATCACGCAGGTCGTCTTCAACGAAGAGACCGCGCGCGAAGCCCACGCCAAGGCGAAAGAAGTGCGCGGCGAGTTCGTCATCGCTGTGCGCGGCGAGGTCGTGGCGCGCGAAGAGGGCGCGCGCAACCCGAAGCTTGAGACGGGCGAAGTGGAAGTGCAGGCGTCCGAGTTATGGATTCTGAACGACGCGCGCACGCCGCCCTTTCAGCTCGAAGTCGCTGCGCCCGAAGCGCTCGCGGCGGAAGACCTGCGCTTGAAGTACCGCTATCTGGATTTGCGCCGACCGCAGTTGCAGGCGAACCTGCGTCTGCGCCACCGCGTGCTCGCAGAGATTCGCCGCTACATGGACGAGCAGGGCTTCTGGGAGATCGAGACGCCCGTCCTGATCAAGTCCACGCCCGAAGGCGCGCGCGATTACGTCGTGCCGTCGCGCCTGCATCACGGCAAGTTCTACGCGCTGCCGCAGTCGCCGCAGCTCTTCAAGCAGCTCTGCATGATCGCCGGCCTCGACCGTTATTACCAGATCGCGCGCTGCTTCCGCGACGAAGACCTGCGCGCCGACCGCCAGCCCGAATTCACGCAGCTCGACCTTGAGTTCAGCTTCGCCACCGAAGAGCAGGTCTACGCGCTCGTCGAAGGTCTCTTCGCGCGCGTCTTTCGCCTGATCGGTGTTGATCTGACCGTCCCGTTTCCGCGCCTCGCCTATGCAGAAGCGATGAGGCGTTTCGGTTCGGACAAGCCCGACCTGCGCTTCGCGATGGAGCTGCAAGATTTGTCGCCCGCGCTGCAAGAGACGACGTTTGCGCCGTTCGCCTCCGTGCTCGAAGCGAAGGGTGAGATCAAGGGCATCGTCGTCAAAGGCGGCGCGAGCTATTCGCGCAAAACTCTCGACGAGTTGCAGGAGTTCGCCAAGCGTTACGGCGCGGGCGCGCTCGCGTGGGTCAAGCTCGGCGACGAAGTCTCTTCATCGCTCCTGAAAGTTCTGGGCGCGGAACTCATCGCGCGCGTGGCCGAAGCGGCTGGCGCAGAGAAGAACGATCTGGTGCTTATCGTCGCGGGCAAGTCCAAGACGGTCGCCGCTTCTCTGGGTGCGCTGCGCAACGAGATCGCGCGGCGCGAGAAGTTGATCCCGGCGGAGACGTTCGCGCCGCTCTGGGTGACGGAGTTCCCGATGTTCGAGCACAACGAAGAGGACGGGCGCTACTACGCGATGCACCACCCGTTCACATCGCCGCTCGACGAAGACCTGCCGCTCTTAGCGCGCGCCGTCGATGGCGGCGAGACCGAGCTGCTCGGTCGTCTGCGCGCGAAGGCTTACGATCCAGTGATTAACGGCGTCGAGATGGCGAGCGGCTCGATCCGCATCCATCGGCGCGACGTGCAGCGGCTCATCTTCAAGGCGCTCGGCATGTCGGAAGATGAGGCGCGCGCGCGCTTCGGCTTCTTCTTAGACGCCTTGGAATACGGCACGCCACCGCACGGCGGCATCGCGCCCGGCATTGATCGCCTCGTCATGGTGCTCGCCGGCACAGACAACATCCGCGACGTGATCGCGTTCCCCAAAACCGCCTCCGCCGCCGACCTGATGATCGAGTCGCCCGGCGAGATCGACGCGCGGCAGTTGGACGAGCTGCACATCAAACTTAAAGAATAGGGGCGAAGGGCGCGCACGCGGAGGACGAAACCCATGCCGGAGACTGACGAGAGGGACGCTTCACTGCGCGAGCACCTGCTCTTTCTGCTTCGCGGCGGCGGCGCGCACGTGCATTTCGACGAGGTGGTGAAGGACTTCCCCGTCGAACAAGTTAACGGCGCGGTCGAGGGCGTGCCGTACACGCCCTGGCAGGTGCTCGAACACATGCGCATCGCGCAGTGGGACATTCTAGAGTTCAGCCGCAACCCGTCGCACGTCTCGCCCCCTTGGCCCGAAGGCTATTGGGCGGACAAGCAGCTCGCAGCCGACGCGGAGGCTTGGCGCAAAAGCGTCGAGGCTTACCGCGCAGACCTCAAGGCGATGTGCGAGCTGGTCGAAGACCCCTCGACCGACCTCTACGCGCCCGTCCCGCACGGCGACGGGCAGACCGCCTTGCGCGAGGCGCTGCTCGTCGCCGATCACAACGCCTACCACCTCGGCGTGCTGGTCGTGCTCAAGCGCGCGCTCGCGGCGCGGTGAGGCTCAAGTGAGCGCGCATCCCTCCATCACGATCCCGCGCTCGCTCGTCGGAGAGATGTTCGCGCAGGCGCGTGCGGCGCAGCCCGCAGAGTGCTGTGGCCTCGTCGGCGGGCGCGCACAGAGGGCTGAGTCCACCTACCCCTTACGCAACGTCGCGCCTGATCCGCTCAAGGCTTACGAAGGCGCGCCGCAGGAGCTGTTCGACGCGCAGAGGCGCATGCGCGAGCGCGGCGAGACGCTCGTCGCCATCTACCACTCGCACCCGCGCGCCGCCGACCCCGCGCCGTCGGACGCGGACGTGCGCCTCGCCTACTACCCCGGAGCCGTCCACCTCATCGTCGGGCTCGCCGGCACGGAACCCGTCTTGCGCGCGTTCCGCCTCTTCGAAGAGGAGCGGCGCTGGGAGCGTGTGGAATATGAGGTCGGCGAGTAGTAGAATGCTCGCGAACCATCCGCACGCGGGATTCGTAAAAACTTTTATGCCGGAGAAGCGAAGCAAGTACGACACCGATCCGCTCGATCCGGACTTCGCGCGCCAGACCGAAGAGATGTGGGACGGCGGCGAGACGCGCCCCGTGGGCAGCGCGCCGACGGGAGGCGTCGGCGGCGAGACGCGACCCGTCTCGCCTAACGATCAGGCGCGACTCAACCCCGAAGCCGATGCGCCGACGCGACGCATCGACGACGCCTTCACGCCGTCGTCGTACCCTTCGGTCTTCGTGCCGCCCGCCTATCAGTCGCCGCGCCCGCCCGCGTACCAGCAGCAGATGCCGCCGCAGCACTTCGCGCAGCCCGCCTACGCGCCGCCGCCGCAACAGCAGCACTACATGTTGCCGACGCCAGACAGAAACGTCGCGGGGCTGGGCATCTCCGAGAAGTGGGTGACGGCGCTGCCCTACGCGCCGTTCTACATCGGCGTCGTCGTCTCGATCATCGAGCTGCTCGTCGTGCCGCGCGCGGAAATGCGCGCGCGCTTCCACGCCGCGCAGGGGCTCGCGCTGCAACTCGGCATCATCGCCATCAGCTTTGCGCTACGCATGATCGGTCTCGTCGGCGGCGGCAACGCGGGCCGCATCATTTTCGGCATCGCCGCGTTCGTCTTCCTCGTCTATTCCTTCATCCGCGTCCTGCGCGGCGACGAGTACCGCATCGCGCCGCTCTCGGACGCCGTGCGTTGGCTCGACGCGAAGATCGATCCGAAGAAATAAGCCTTTCGATCTGTGTTACTCTCCGCAAGTCTCTCCGTGCGGTCTCTCTCAACTCTCGTTTCCGGGGAAAAGCATTTGTTAAAGGGAAGCTGTCTCTGCACACGCCGCACGCTCGCCTTCGCGCTCGCCGCGCTCGTCTCCGTTCAACTCTTCGCGCCGCCCGCCGCCGCCCTTGCGCAGCAGAGACGACCACGCCGCCCGGTGACGAACTCGACGGCGCTCGAAGACGCGCGCGTCGCCCAGCTTGCCGACGCCTACCTGCGCGACTACTACACGTTCAACCCTTCGCAGGCGACCGCCGCCGGGCTGCACGAGTACGACGCGCAGCTCGAACCGCGCGGCGCGGAGGACATCGCCAGCGAAGTTCGCTCTTTGAAGGCGACGCTCGCCGCGCTCGCGCGCGTGCGCGAGTGGGTGCTCTCGCCGGAGTCGCGCTACGACTTTCTCTGGATGCAGTCGCACGCGCGCGCGCAATTGCTAGAACTCGAAGACGTGGGGATGTGGAGGCGCGACGCGAGTCTCTACAACAGCATCGCCGCGGCGGGCGTGGATAACATCCTCAAGCGATCTTACGCGCCCATCGAGCGGCGTCTGGACGCGCTGCTCGCCCGCGAGCGGCAGATCGCGCGGCTGCTCTCAGAAGCGCGCGCGAACTTGCAGAACCCGCCGCGCATTTACACGGAGACGTCGATCCGCGAGGTCGAAGGCGGCAGCGATTACTTCTCGAGCGTCGTCCCGCAGATGCTCGAACACACGGGCGGCGGGCGGCTCTCGGCGGCGCGGCGCGCGGAGTTCGCCGCGTCGAACGATGCGGTCGTCGCCGCGCTGCGCGAGTTCGGCGCGTGGCTGAGAGACGATCTGCTCCCGCGCTCGAACGGCGAGTTCCGCATCGGCGCGGAGAACTTCCGCCGCAAGCTCCTCTACGAAGAGATGGTTGACACGCCGCTCGACACGCTCGTGCGCGACGGCGAGAGGGAACTGCGCCGCACGCAGGAAGAGATGCGCGCGGTGGCAGCGGAGATCGCGCCGGGGCGAAGCGTCGCGGACGTCCTGCGCACGCTCAGCCGCGAGCACCCGACCGCCGACGGGCTGGTCGGCGAGACGCGCGGCGAACTCGACCGCATCCGCGCCTTCGTCCGCGCGAACGACATCCTGACGCCGCCCGCGCGCGAGAACCTGATCGTCGCCGAGACGCCGGAGTTCGCGCGCGGGACGAGCTTCGCCTCGCTCGACGCGCCGGGGGCGTTCGAGCGCGCGGCGACCGAGAGCTACTTCTACGTCACGCCGCCCGACCCGGCGTGGGACGCGCGCCGACGCGAAGAGCACCTCAGTTTTTACAACCGCTACTCCCTGCCCATCGTCGCGATCCACGAGGTCTATCCCGGCCATTACTATCAGGGGCTCGCGCTCACACGCACACACTCGCGCGTACGCTCGGCGCTCGGCGCGAACTCTTTCGTCGAGGGCTGGGCGCACTACTGCGAGCAGATGTTGCTCGACGAAGGCTTCGGCGGCGGAAACCCGAAACTGCGGCTCGCGCAGTTGCAGGCGGCGCTCACGCGCCTGTGCCGCTACCTCGTCGGCATCGAGATGCACACGCGCGGGATGAGTTATGAGGAGGGCGTCGAGTTCTTCGTGCGCGAGGGCTACATGGAGCGCACCAACGCCGAGCGCGAGGCGCGACGCGGCACGCTCGATCCGACGTACCTCGTTTACACGCTCGGCAAGATGCAGATCATCGCGCTGCGCGAGGACTACCGACGACAGCAGGGCGACTCGTTCCGCCTCTCTGAGTTCCACGACCGGCTGCTCTCTTACGGGATGCCGCCCGTCAAGATTCTGCGCATGGCGCTGCTCGGCGACGGCAAAGGCGCGAACGTCTCGGCGACTCAGCCCGCCTCTGCCAGCACGGGCGGCGCGGACGGCGCGACGGAAGATCGCACGAACGTCGTCGAGTTCTCGGTGCTCGCCTACGGCGCGTTCAGCGCTTACGCGGGTGGGCGGGCGGTCGAGATTGTCACGGACGCGGCGGGGTGGCGTCGCGCGTGGGACGCACTCGGCGGCGGGCGGCCTCTGCCGGACGTGAACTTCAACACGCGCTCGGTCGTCGTCGTGCATGAGGGGCAAAAACCCACAGGTGGCTACAGCGTCGAGATCGCGGAGATCAGGCGCGATGGCACTGCGCTTGCTGTAACCGTCAGGGAGCGGCGTCCGGCGTCCGCAGACGTTACAGCGCAGGCCGTCACTTCGCCGTTCGTCGCGGTTTCGATACCGCATCAAGCCGCGGGCGCGTCTGTGCGCTTCGCGGACGCGAGGGTGGACGCGGGCGAGACACAAGTCGCGCCATCGAACCCCAAGCGAGTTGTGACGACGCGCGGGCGGCGTGGGACGCGGCGCAGGCCGCAGTAGAATTTAGAAGGCAAACCGCCCCGTCCTCGGTTCATCAAAAGGGCGTCGTGAAGGGAAGCGCGAGCCGACTCGCTTGAGACCCTTCCGGCGCGGAAATTGTTTGCGACTCTCCCTACGTTTCGCGCGAGCCGGAAATTGTCAGACCGGCTCACAGCCTGAGTGTGCGGGATGTTCGGGGGAGTCAGGTGGAAGATAGAGCGGCGCGCCCCTCCGAACTGATTTCGCTAAGGGGGCGCGCCGCTCGACTTTTGTCGGAAGATTTGTCGGAAGGTTTGTCGGAAGAGAAGCGTGGTTCTATTTCATCAGCGCATCACGGAGGAGAGAAACAATGAAGAGTCTTATGCAACGTCAACGCGGCTCGCGCCGCTTCGCCGCGGGATTGATGGCACTCGTCGTGCTCGCGCTGCCGGCGAGCGCGCTCGCGCAGTGCCAGCAGGTGACGCAGCCGCCGAGCAACAAGTACAGCATTTCTGACGACGTGCGGCTGGGGCAGCAGGCGGCGCAGCAGGCCGAGCAGCAGTTGCCCCTGATGAACGACCAGCAGCTCGACGAGTATGTCAACCGCATCGGGCAGCGGCTCGTCGCAAACATCCCGGCGCAGTTCCAGCACCCGGAGTTCCGCTACTCGTTCC
>JBJMGS010000314.1:0-1584 GCA_045807785.1 Pyrinomonadaceae bacterium | reverse complement strand
TCCCCCATGCCGGCGCCGAGTTGCTGATAGTCGAGTTGGCCCGACGTGATGCCATGGTTCAGCACCAGCCCGCCCGGCATGAGCAGCGCGTTGATCTTCCGGAAGTACGTCGGCATGTTGGCGCTGCCGACGTGCTCGAACATTCCGACTGACGAGATCTTGTCGAAAGGCTTGCCCTCGTCGAGCTTGCGATAGTCGAGCAGCTCGACGCGCACGCGGCCCTCCAGGCCTTTCTCCTTGATCAGACGGTGCACGTGCGCATGTTGGTTCCTGGACAGCGTGATCCCGGTGGCATCCACGCCGTAGTGCTCAGCCGCCCACATCAGGAGCCCGCCCCAGCCAGACCCGATGTCCAGAAAGCGCTCACCCGGCTTGAGCATGAGCTTGCGGCAGATGTGATCGAGCTTGGCCTCCTGCGCCTGGGCCAGCGTCATGTCCGCGTCGCGGAAGTAGCCACACGAATACACGCGGCGCGGATCGAGCCACAACGCGTAGAAGTCGTCCGACACGTCGTAGTGAAACTGGATCTGTGCGGCGTCTTTGCCCAGTGAGTGCGCGCCGCGCGACTTGGCTCGCCGTTGCAGGCGGCTCCACCAGGTCGTGTTGGTCTCGGCGGGGTTTCCGGGCAGGAGGCCCACCGCCGCGTCGATCAGGTCGCGCATCGCACCTTCAATCTGAACCCGTCCCTCGACGTACGCCTCGCCAATGGCACCGATCTGTCGCCCCGCCAGCTTGGCAAGGGCCGACCATTCGTTGAAGGCCAGCGTGACACGCGAGCCGGGTTTGGCGACTTGCCGGCCGTCGGGCAGTTGGAGCGTGACCGGAACTGACAAGGTGGAAAGCTGGGACTCGATCTTCGGTATCAGGCTTTGCATGTATCTGATTCTTGCGAGCGCGCAGAGGCTCGTCAACTGGGGTCCCTCGACGTCCCCTGGGCCATCCCGGGTTGACACCATATCGTTTATGTCTAAACTATTTATCCATGAATAGCTTCACCCCGAACCTTCAGCGTGTCTTGTGCATCGGCGGCGGCCCAGCCGGCCTGTACTTCGCACTGCTGATGAAAGCCCGGCAGCCGAGCCTCGACGTCACCGTCGTCGAGCGAAACCGCCCGTTCGACACCTTCGGCTGGGGTGTCGTGCTGAGCGACCAGACGCTTGCCAACCTGGCCGCGGCCGACCCCGACACCGCATCGCTGATCGGCAGCGAGTTCCATCATTGGGACGACATCCAGGTCTTCTTCAAGGGACGGCAGGTCCGGTCGGGGGGACACGGCTTCTGCGGCATCGGCCGCAAGCGGCTCCTGAACATCCTGCAGGAACGCTGCCTGGCGCTGGGCGTCAAGCTGGTGTTCGAAACCGATGTCGCGGACGACCAGGCGCTGGCGGCGCAGTACAACGCGGATCTCGTGATCGCGAGCGATGGACTCAACAGCCGCATCCGCCAGCGCTATGCGGATGTGTACGAGCCCGACATCGATCTGCGTCAATGCCGGTTTGTATGGCTCGGCACTCATCAGACCTTCGATGCCTTCACTTTTGCGTTCGAACAGACGGAGCATGGCTGGTTCCAGGCTCACGCCTA
>JBJMGS010000313.1:0-14115 GCA_045807785.1 Pyrinomonadaceae bacterium | reverse complement strand
GCCGCACGGCTTCGGAAGTCCGTGCGGCGCGCCGCCCTCGTTTGGTTAAGGCGGGGCTGAAGCGCACTCCCCGCGGCTGGCTCAAGACCTTACGGCAGCGCCTCGATGGTGATGAAGAAGCGGAAGCTGCCGCTGCCCGCCACGCCGAGCAGGAACTGCACGTCGATACTCGCGCCGGGGGCGAGCGGCGTGCCGGGCGTGACGGTTCCGGCGACGAGGGCGGAGTTCAGGCCGCCGCCCATCGTCTGCGTCAGCGGCTGCTCCAGCGTCGTGCCTTGCACCGGCAGACTACACGGCGCGGGGTTCGGCGAGCAGGTGGCCGCGTTATTAACCGTCACCGAAATTAGACTCGAACTCAGCGCGCGGACGTCCGCGACGCCGACGCCGGACACGGGGAACGTGGTGATGTCCACGATGCGGAAGCGCAACTTCGTGACGGGGGCGCCCGTGTTGTTGGTGAACCGGCGGCGGATCGAGAGCGTGCCGAGCACGTATGGGCTGGTGGCCGGTGCCACGCCCGTCACGCTCGAAGGCGTCGTCAGGTCGGTGTAGGAAGATGCGTCGCGCACGCGGTTCGGCGCTGACGTCTCCGCCAGATTGGGATCGAGCCTGAGAGTCGGGATCGTGAAGAAGCGGTTGATCGGACTGGCAAGGTTCTCCGGGCTCGGCGCGCCGAGGGTGGAGAGGCGGGTGCTGAACGTCGCGCCCGTGGTGGAGATGAAGAAGAAATCGTTCTGGTTGTCGCCCGTGTCCTGCGGGATGCCGCTCGTCAGCTTGCGGATGAAGCTGTACTCGTTGTTGGTGGTGATGCCGCCGACCGGGAGCAGCGCCGTCCCCTTGGTGAAGAGGGTCGTGCCCGTGATGCCCCCGAAGCCGACCGCGTCGAGGCGCGTGTTGGTTCCCCAACCCGCCGCCGTCGTCGTGGTGAAGACCGCGACGCCGCCGCCGTCCACGATGCCCGTCGCGTAAGTTACGTCCCCCGCCGCCGCCGCGCCGAGGCTGTAGCCGGCTGCGCCGTTGTTAACGCCGAGGTAGTGGCCGCGCGCGGGGATGATTGTGCCGTTCGGGATGACGAAGCGCGTCGCGATGGCCCCCGTCGTGTTGGTGCCGACGACGGCGTAGCCAGTCCCCCCGGCAGTGTCGGCGACCGTGATCGGTAAGTCTGCGTTGTTGTAGAGCTCGACGAACTCGTCGTTACCGCCCGCCGTGCCGTGGAGGCGGAACTCGCTGATGAGGATGGGGCTCGGCGGCGCGGCGCCGACGAAGATGACGGCGGTGCTCGTCGCGCTCTGGCCGTCGGGGTTGGTGATCGTCACGTTCTTCGGCCCGTTCGGGGCGGCTGTGGTGTTGAGATTGAGCGTGACGTGCGTCGGGTCGGTGTAGGTGACGCTGTTGACCGTGACGCCGCCGGAAACCGTCGCCGAGATGTGGTTGAAGGGCAGCGCGGGCGGCGCGAGGTTCGCGCCCGGATCGTAGAACTCCGAGCCGGCGACGGACAAGCCCGTGATGGTGACGTTCGTCGAGGCTGAGCCGGGCGGCACGCTGATGGGGCTCGCCGAACTCGGCGAGGCGGGCGGCGGCGCGGCCAGCTTCGCGACGCGGACGCCGTAGTTGTTCGTCGAGCTACAGAACTCCTGAATCGTCCACATCGTCATGTCGTCCTGCGGGTCGAGCGAGACGAATGAGTAGTCGCCCCACCTGCGCCCCGAGGTGCTGCCGGGGTCTGACGGCGGGTTGTAGGCGGTGCTGCTCGCCGTGTAGATGTTGACGGCCTGCGCCGTGCCGAGCGTGTCGCCGCGCAGGCGGCCGTTCGTCGCCGCGTCGATGCGGAAGGGCGTGCCGGCGGTGCTGTAGCCGAAGGCGGCGTGCCCCTGCCCCGAGACGCCGACGGTCGGAATCCAGTACTGGCGCGCGGCGGCGACCGTGGCCGCGCTGTCGAAGATCGTACCCGACTGGACGACCGTCGGCGTCCCCGTCGTCGGCGGGACGTTCAGCTCGTACCAGCGGACGCCGTTGCGCCGGTTGGTGTTGGAGTTCGAGGCGACGCCCGCCGCGGTGACGGCCATGTTGTGCGCCGTCCACAGCCTGCCGTTGCGTATGTGCGCGGCGTAGAGGCGGTCGTCGAGCGAGTCGAGGTTGCCGTTCGTGCCGCCTGTATCTCCTAAGTGGTCAACCGTGATGGGGAAGGAGGTGGCGGAGACGGTGATGAGGATGTCCGCCGAGATGGTCGGCGTCCCACCCGGCGTGCCAATGCGGCGCATGATGAGACGGCCAAAGGCGGCGTTGCTGACGCCGATGAAGTAGCCCTCCGTCGCCGCCGGGTCGTAGTTGTCCACGCCGCGCGCCGTGAGCATGCCGTCCGTCGTGTTGGGGTCAGGGACGAGCCCGCGGAAGGCGGTGGTGACGACGGGGCCGCCCGAGAGCACGGAACTCTTGCGGATGACGAAGACCGTGGTGCCGTTGAAGTTGCTCGTCGTCGCGTCGAACATGTTGCCGCCGACGTAGAGTGCGTTGTTGTCGACGCCGAGCGAGGGGTAATCGAGGAACTCGCCCGAGTCGCCGCCGCCGACCGTGTTCTGCTGGACGAAGTAGAACGTCCAGACCGTGCCGCCGCTGATGACGCCGGCACTGGCCGCGTCGGAGACGGCGATAAGGTAGCGGTTCGGCGCGGTTATCGTGCAGGTGGCGTTCGTGCAGGGCACGTCGATGATGTTCAGGAACCAGCGCCCCGTCAGGCGGTCGTAGCGCACCTGCGGGTCGCTCGTGAAGTTCAACACCACGGGCGAGACGACCGGCGTCATGACCGACGAGAAGAACACGTCCGGGTCGGCGTTGACGACGCCGTCAGCCGCGCCCGTCGCCTTGTTGAAGGTGCGCAGCCGCCCGTTGACGAAGACGACGAACTGCGTGGGGCCGACCGCGCCCATCGAGTCGGGCGGGAAAGCGCCGGTGTCGGCGAGCGTCGCGCCGGTGAAGTTCGTGCCGACCGTCTGCGGCGCGTTGCTCGTCGGCGCGTCGGCTGCGGACGGCGCAGCGCCGACCACTCCGCGCGTGAGTGTCGTCCGCGTCGAGGGCGTACTCGCCAAGGGTAGTGCGTCCGGGTCTTGCGGCAGGAACTCGCGGCTCGGAAGCTCGTGCTCCTTCATCATCCGGGGCGCGCGGAGGATTGCCGGGGCGTAGCTCTGCTCGCGCATGATGTCGGAAGTGAGCTTCGGCACGCCGACTTCGCCCGTCGTCGGCACGCCGACCGTCTCCTCGTCACTGGCGGCAGTGAGGCGCTTATCCTGCGCCGCGCCTTTCAGCCGGCGCGCGCGGGCGAGGGCCGCCTCGCGCTCCCGCTCGCGCTCCCGCTCGCTCTGACGAGGTGCGGGCGCGGCAGGCTTCGACGCTTCGCCCGCCGGGACGCGGATGGCGACGCGACGCTGCGCGGATAAGGGGGAAAGGGTGGAAGCCAGCAACATGGCGCACAGCGCCAGCGCGAGGGAGCGTCGGGTAGATACACTACGACGCGACATGCTAGAGGGGGTGTTCATATGTTTAGGCTTTCTATTTTAGTTCCGACCTAAGGTCGGCTGACGTAGATTCTGATACGAGCTATAACTCGGTCGAGCCGAGCGAGGAGGGCCCGTACACCTATTCTTCGGAAACGAGATTCAAACTCTGTGGGTATGCCGAAATACTAGGGCGAAGAGCTGGCCCCTTGGACGGATACTTTGCCGGACGGACAGCTTACGAGGAATGCACTAATGGGACGGAACACAGGACGGCGAAGATTATCTACAGTTCCGCATTGATGTCAAACCTAATGACTAACGCGCCGAGCCAAGCGCCCGGACGTGAACGGCGAGCGTGTTTGAAAGCGCGCGAGTATCGGCGTCAGCGGCACTTCGTGACGCGCCCCTCCTGGCCGCGCGTGAGGCTGTAGTCGCCGAGCGCCTGCGCCGGGTCGTCGAGTCTGACGCTCAGAGTCATCCGCGAGCCCTCGACCCGGCCGGAGTAGTGCGCGGGCACAGCCGTCGGCAGGTGCTTCAGACGTATCGGGCCGGGGCCTTCGCGCGTGTAGGTGCCTGAGAGGTCGAAGCGCCCTTCGGGGCCGGTCTTGAAGGGGACGCTGATCTGTCCGTGCGCGCAGTCGAACTCAAGCTCAACGCCGTCAGCGCCGACGTTCAGGCGCACGTGCATCCCGCCCCAGAGCCCTTCGGCCACGCCGTCCGACGCATGACGCTCGCTCATCTTCTTCCTCACCCTCCTTCGCGGCGCGCGCCTCTGCGCGACGCCCGGCTCGCCGTCGCCTCGCGCGCGCGTCGCCTCCGCGCGCGCGATGGTCGCGAGCAGGCAAGCCGCCGTCAGGCACGTCGTCAACAGTCTCAACATGCCGCCATCTTATAACGGCGCGGCGTGTGCGCGCGAACCGTCCGCGCCCGCTCGCGCACGCACGCCCCGCGAGGCTTGCGCCGCGCGCGCGCGATGCCTTAAAACTACAGACATCGCTTTCAAGCGCGTCGTGGTTAGTTAAGGGGTGAGACTTAAGGCTGATGTTTATCGAGAGCAAAATCAAGACGAAGCTGCTGCGCCAGATGGGCGAGGCCATCAAGGACTTCTCGATGATCGAGGACGGCGACCGCGTGCTGGTCTGCCTCTCCGGCGGCAAGGACAGCTACACGATGCTCGACCTGCTCTTAGACGTCAGAGGGCGGGCACCCATCAAATTCGATCTGCTCGCCTTCAACCTCGATCAGAAGCAGCCGAACTTTCCCGCGCACGTGCTCCCCGCATACCTCGCCGCGCGCGGCGTCGCTTACCGCATCGTCGAGCGCGACACCTACTCGGTCGTGAAAAGGCTCGTGCCCGAAGGCAAGACCTACTGCTCGGTCTGCTCGCGGCTGCGGCGCGGCATCATCTACACGGTCGCGCAGGAAGAGGGCTGCACCAAGATCGCGCTCGGCCACCATGCCGACGACATCACCTCGACGTTTCTGCTCAACCTCTTCTACGTCGGCACGCTCAAGGCGATGCCGCCCATCCTCAGGTCGGACGACGGGCGCAACACCGTTATCCGCCCGCTCGCCTACTGCAAAGAGTCCGACATCGCGCAGTATGCCGCCGAGCAACAGTTTCCCATCATCCCCTGTGACCTCTGCGGCACGCAGACGAACCTGAAGCGCGTGCGCGTGAAGCACCTCATCGCCGAGTTAGAGAAAGAGATTCCACACGTCCGCGCCTCGATGCTGACCGCGCTCTCGCACGCCATCCCGTCGCACCTGCTCGACACGAAGCTCTTCGACTTCCGCCAGCTCGCACACGTCTCTCCTGCCGACATCGAGCGAGAACTCGACGCCGTCTTCGGCCACGCCGACGCGGAAGCGGACGCCGCGCCGCTGCTCGTTTCGATCTCTTAAGAGAATTTCCACGAACGGACTCTCTCGCCGGGTCGGCGGGAACTTTCGCCGTCGCCCGCGTCGTATGGTTCGAGGGATGAGCACGAGACTCGACGAGCGGAGCGGTGTGATCAGCGTGTGGCGACCGGCAGGTCTGCGCCAACTGGAGCTGCACCGCGGCGTCGCCGTCCACAGACCCGTGCCGCGCCACTGGCACGAGGAGTTTCAGTTGTGCCTCGTCGAGGACGGCGAGGGCGATCTCACTTACCGCGGAGCCAGACACCTCACGCCGCCCGCGAGCCTCTTCATCGTCCACCCCGGCGAGATTCATGCCAACAGCTCGTTCCACCGGACGGGGTGCAGCTACCGCACCCTCTTCGTCGAGACGGAAGTGCTGCGCGGCGTGGCCGCCGAGATGTGCGGGCGAGACCGTGGCGTGCCGTTCTTTCCCTCGACCATGATCTTCGCGCCCGACGTGATCGCGCGCTTCGTCCGTCTGCACATCGCGCTCGAAGAGCCCGCGTCTCTGCTCGAACGCGAGACGCTGCTCCAATCCTTCTCGACCGACCTGCTCGCGCGCTTCGGCGAACACCGCACAGACTTAGAGGCGGCCACGCCGGGGCGCGCGAGCGTGGCGCGTGCGCGCGAATACCTCGCGGAGAACTACGCGGAGAACGTCTCGCTCAGAGAGCTCGCGCGGCTCGCGAATCTCAGCCCCTTCCACTTCAGCCGCCTCTTCTCCGAGCAATGCGGGATGCCGCCGCACGCCTTCCAGAATCAGGTGCGCGTCACGCGCGCGAAAGAACTGCTCGTCGCGGGCGACGCGGTCGCGCGCGTCGCCGCGCAGACCGGCTTCGCCGATCAGAGCCACCTCACGCGCCAGTTCAAACGCCTGACGGGCATCACGCCGGGCCTCTACCAGCAAAGTAGCAAGAACGTCCAAGACGCCTCACACGCGCCGCGCTAGACTCCCTCCCAGGCTCCCCGGCTCACACACGGCTCGCCCGCGGGCGAGTCTCCCGGCTCTTAAGTCTTGTCAGTGGCTCTAGGCGAGATCGAACGCATGAGAAAACTTCCGCTCTGTCTGTTGCTGGCAGCGCTCGGCCTGCTCAGCCTGTCGCCGAGGTGTCGCGCGCAAAGCCTGTCTTTCGATTCCGACCGCTGGGACGTGCACGCGCGCGAGAGCAAAGTCGTGGACTACCTGGGGCGCAGGAGCCTGCTTTTGAAAGGCGGGGAGGCGACCCTGAAAGACTCGCGCTTCATGGACGGTGTGATCGAGTTCGACATGGCTTTCTCGCCAACGCGCACCTTCATGGGCGTGGTCTGGCGCGAGCAGGACTTCGACAATTGCGAGCACTTCTACATCCGCCCGCACCAGTCCGGCAACCCGGACGCTAATCAGTACGAGCCGGTCTTCAACGGCATGGACTCTTGGCAGCTCTACTACGGCGAAGCCTACTCCGCGCCCGTCAAGTATGACTTCGACCAGTGGGTGCATTTCAAAATCGTCGTCTCAGGCAGACAAGCCGAGATTTACATCAAGGACATGGAGACGCCCGCGCTCTTCGTCGCGGAGCAGAAGCGCGAGCCGAAAGCTGGCGTGGTGGGCCTTCGCGCCAGCAGCCTCGCGCCCGCTTACTATTCCAACTTCAGCTTGACGCCGATGGACAGACCGCCCGCCCTCAAGGGCAAGCCGAAAGCGACGCAGCCCGCCCCGGCGGGGATGGTCATGGCGTGGGCTGTCTCCGACGCCTTCGACGGCAAGACTCTGGAGAAGAAATACCAGCTCGCCCCGGCGGACACAGAGAAGCTGAAATGGCAGCGACTCGGCGCAGAGGCGACCGGCATCGCGAACCTCGCGCGGCTGCGTGGCGTGACCGACGCGGCGAACACGGTCTTCGCACGGCTGCGCATCCACTCAGACCGCGAGCAGGTGAAGCGTCTGCGCTTCGGCTTTAGCGACGCGGTGAAAGCCTACTTCAATGGCCGCCTGATCTACGGCGGCAGCGACATCTACGCGTCCAGAGACTACCGCTTCCTCGGCACCGTCGGGCTCTTCGACGAGCTGTACCTGCCTTTAAGGAAGGGCGACAACGAACTGCTCCTCGCAGTCACGGAGAACTTCGGCGGCTGGGGCGTCGAAGCCGCCTTCGACGAGATGGACGGCATCAGCCTCAAAGATTAGATCAGACTTCACGGGAGACGACTGACACATGCGATTCGCAACACGAAAGACCTCAACTATGCGCGCGGCGCTGCTGCTCGTCGCGCTGCTCGTCGCCCTGCTCTGGGCACCGAACATTTTCGCCGACTCAGTCGAGACACACGAGCGGACGGTGACGAAGATCGCCGAAGGCATCTACGTCATCCGTCACCCGGATGCGCCCGACACCTTCCCGCAGGGGAACACGACCGTCGTCGTCGGCGAACGCGAGGTGCTCGTCGTCGATTCGTGCCTGCTGCCTTCCGCCGCGCGCGAGGACATCGCGCAGATCAGACAGTGGACGACGAAGCCCGTGCGCTACCTCGTCAACACGCACTGGCACTTCGATCACAACAACGGCAACGGCGACTACAGTGCGGCTTTTCCGGGTCTCTCCATCGTCGCGCAGGTCGAGACGCGGAACATGATCGAGAGTTTCAACCCGGCGGCGGTCTCGACCTACGCGGCGCGGCGCGAGCGGTTCCAGCAGTACCTCACGACGGGCAAGGACGGCGACGGCAAGCCGGTCTCGGACGCACTGAGGAAGGACTTGATCAGGAGCATGAACGGGATCGACGCGGTCGTGGCGGAGTTTAAGAACGTCCACGTCACCGTGCCGAACGTCGTCTTCGATCATGAGCTGAGCGTCGATCTCGGCAACCGCGTCGCGCGGATCATGTTTTTGGGGCGCGGCAACACGGCGGGCGACACGGTGGTCTTTCTGCCGAAAGAGCGGATCGTCGTCGCGGGCGATCTGCTCGATCATCCCGTGCCCTACTTCTTCGGCGGCTTCCCCGCCGAGTTGTCCCAGACGCTGCGCAACCTGGCGCGGCTCGATCCGCAACTCGTCATCCCCGGACACGGCGAGGTCTTGCGCGATCAGGTCTATCTCAACATGGTCATTGATCTGACGGAGCAGGTGGTCGCCGTCGTCCGCCGCGAGGTCGGCAACATGCCGCGCCGGACGCTCGAAGAGGTGCAGCAGGCGGTCGCCAAGTCGGTTGACGTGGCGGCGTGGCGGCTGAAGTTCGCGGGCGACGACAAGGACAACCGCGACAACTTCGACGAGTCGTTCGACAGCCTGATCAAGACCGCCTACAAGGAAGCCCTCGTGCGTTAGCGCCCGGCCGCGCGGCCGCGGGTGAAAGATCAAGAGAGCCCCTGCGAGGGGTGAAAAGAGATTGGGCTCCTCCCAGAGAGGACCTCTTTTCACCCCTCGCAGGGGCTCTCTTTTTTGACGCTTATCGTCCCGCGACTAAAGCTGCGGGCGGCGTGTCAGTGCCTGTTGCCGTTATTCGAGTTGCCGTTCGTGTTGCCGCTGTTCGTGTTGCCGTTCTGGTTGATCGGCCCGCGCGGCGTGCCCGGCATCGTGTTGCGCCCGCGGCGGACGCGGCGCGGCGTGCCGGGCGTCTGGTTGCCCCGGTTCGTGTGCGTCGTATTTGTGTTGTTCGAGTTGCCGCTGTTCGTGTTGCCGTTCGTGTTGTTCGAGTTCTGCGCCAGCGCGGAGCCCGACACGAAGAGCGCGCACGCGGCGGTGAGCGCGAAAGTCTTCAATGATTTCATCTCCCTTGATCCCCTTCCTTGTTCTCCCAAAGATTTCCCGGCAGACAAAGGCCCGCCGGCACACGCCCCCGCAACCGACCTTCTTCTGTCCGGCGCGGGGTGCGTCTTGAGTGAGACATGATACTTGCCGGGAGGACTGATTTCTGTACGACAGCCGACGCAGGTTTCTGTACGTCATCCGACGCAAGCGCCCGCCTTCAACCTTCGGCGCTCGGCGCCTTAATCTGTCGAGGTAGCTTCGCCTGCGCGCTCGACCGCCTTTAAGACCTCGCGGCGGTAGCGGTGCGTGACGGGGCGGCGGCGCCCGATGCCGATGGCGTTGCGCGAGATGATGAGCGTCGGGGGGAGTTGGCGGCGCTTGAACTCGTTGGCGGGCGCTTCGACGCGGTTGAGGATGTCGAAGACGAGCTGCTGGTCGTGCCCACTGGCGACGATCTCTTCGGGCGTCGCCTTCAGCTCGAAATAGAGTTTGAGGATGGGGTCGAGCAGGTCGTAGGGCGGCAGGTTTTGATCGTCGAACTGATTGGGTGCGAGTTCCGCCGACGGTCGCTTATCGATGATCGCCGACGGGATGATCTCGCGCTCGCGGTTGATGTAGCGCGCGAGCGCGTACACTTCCGTCTTCAACACGTCGCCGATGACGGCGAGGCCGCCGTTCGTGTCACCGTAGAGCGTGCAGTAGCCGAGCGCGAGTTCCGACTTGTTGCCGGTCGAGAGCAAGAGCCGCGACTCGGCGTTCGACACAGACATCAGGATGTTGCCGCGCAGGCGCGACTGGATGTTCTGCCGCGCCAGCTCCTCGTTGCCAGTCGCCGGGGAGGTCAAGCCCAACTCTTTGATCAGCACTTCGTAAGCCGCCGAGATGGGACGCTCGACGACGGGCATCCCCAGATTCTTTCCCATCGCGATGGAATCTTCGACGCTCCCGCGCGAGGAGAAAGGCGAGGGCATCATCACGGAGAGCACGTTCTCGGCCCCCAGCGCCTCGCACGCCAGCGCGGCGACGACCGCCGAATCGATCCCACCCGACAACCCCAACACCGCGCGCACGAACCTGTTCTTGCGCGCGTAGTCCCTGATGCCGAGCACCAGCGCGCCGTGCGCGATCTCGATGTCGTCGCCGGGCAGGCAGCGCGTGTCGCAGACGTCGCAGTCGAGCGAGACCGAGCCGTAAAACTCCTCGAAGGGCGGCGCCTGCAAAATGATCTGCCCCCGCCGGTCGGTGACGATGCTTGCTCCGTCGAAGATCACGCCGTCGTTAGCGCCGACGAGGTTGACGTACACGACGGGCAGCCCCGACGCCTTCGAGCGGTGCGAGACCATCTGGCAGCGCTGCCCCATCTTGCCGCGGTTGAACGGCGACGCGTTCGGCGAGACGAGCACCGTCGCGCCGAGCCCGATCAACTCGTCGGTCGGATCGTTGGCATAGAGCCGCTCGCGCCAGAACGTCTTGTCGTTCCAGAAGTCCTCGCAGACCGCGACGCCGACGCGCTCGCTTCCAATATCGAAGAGGCGGCGCTCGCGCGACGGCTCGAAGTAGCGCGGGTCGTCGAAGACGTCGTATTCGGGCAAGAGCGTCTTGTCCGCGAAGCCGACGAGCTTGCCGTCCGAGATGATTGCCGCCGAGTTGAAGAGCTTGCGCCCCTCGCCCGTCGTGTTCGGGCGCACGGTGCCGACGATGACGGTCAGCCCCTCGCTCGCGCTAATAATCTTGTCGAGCGGATCGAGCGCGTGCGCCACGACGTCGCGGTCGAGGAACCAGTCGAAAGACATGTAGCCCTGCACGGCGACTTCCGGCAACACGACGAGATCACTCTCATCGGCGCGCGCCCGGTCGATGGCGCGCAAGACTTTCGCGACGTTGCCCTCGTAGTCGCCGTTCGTCGTATTGATCTGTCCGATGGTCACGCGCATGAGTCTATTTTATCACTGACCCGTTCGACTCTCGAATCTATGGCACGCTCATGCGAGCGATGGATCATGCATCGCCCTTCAGTGAAAATTTTCGACGAGCATGAGATCAAATTCGAGTTGGTCGCGTTGTGCGAAGAGTATCTGCCGCTCGTCGGGCGCGACGGTGATGCCGGAGATGTTGAACGATGCCTTCGCGCCTTCGAGCTTCGCCAACTGCGTCGTCTTGCGTGTAGCGAAGTCGAAGAATCCGAGCATGTACGATCTCGAAGCGAGTTGCCAGTCGAGGAAGTAGATGCCACGGACTGCCACTGCCCAGTTACCCGTCGTAATTTTGCCCTCGCAGACTCGCGTCTCATCGCCGCCGCCATCGACGCTCACCTGCCACACGTCCGGCTCGCGACGCCCCCTGATGAAATAGACCTCACGACCGTCGGGAGATTCCAGAGGGTTCGTGCCGCCGCCGCGCGTCAACTGCACGGCTGCGCCGCCCGCGGCCGGCATCTTCCACACTTCAGATCTTCCCGTGCGGTTCGAGGCGAAGTAAATCCATTGCCCGTCTCTCGACCAACTCGGCGTCGTTTCGGCTGACGGCTCGTTGGTCAGGCGACGCGGCGCGCCGCCCTCCACGCCGACCGCATAGATGTCCGCGTTGCCGCCGCCGCTCGACTCAAAGACGACGAAGCGACCGTCGGACGACCAACCAGGAGCGACCACGCGCGCCGCGCCGAAGCGGGTCAACTGTGCCGGGTTTTTACCCTCCGCGTCGCACGTCCAGACTTCTTCGCTCCCCGAACGATCCGACACGAAGGCGACCTTGCGTCCGTCGGGCGAGAACTGCGGCGTGTCCTCCGTCCGTGTCGAAGAGATCAAGCTCGACGGCGCACCGGCCTTGCGCCCGCCCGGCTGACCCGTCAGCTCGATGCGGTAGATGTTGATGTCGTGCAGGAGTTGCGCGTAAGCCAGACGGTCGCCCTGACGCGAGAGGGCCATGTCGTGGACGTTCGCTCCAACGCCGATGACGGGCGCGGGAGTGCTGCCGCTGACGGCGGCCATCTTCCACAAAGCAGGGCCACCTCCGCCGCGCTCGGAAGAGAAGACGAGGCTCGCGCCGTCGGGCGTCCAAGCCAAGCCGTGAATTGCCGCTTCATCGGAAGTGAGTCGCATGGGCTCGCCGCCCGCTGTGGGGATGAGGTAGATGTCGCCCGTCGAATTCTGTTCGCGCGTGAAAGCCAGACGCGAGCCATCCGGCGAGAAGGCAATCGTAGTGTCGCCCTGATACTGCGGCGGGGCTTGCGTGAGCCTACGCCTTTCGCCCGTCTCGACCGAGAGCAGGAAGATGCCCCACGGCTCGTCCGCGGAAGTTTTATCGACGATGGCGAGCGTCTTCCCGTCGGGCGACCAGTCGAGCGCCTGCGGCATGACGCCGTTTTGATTCCACCCGTTAAAGTCCGACAGTTTACGCTCCGCACCGCCGAGCGCGGGGATGAGGTAGAAGCCTTTGCCCGCACCGTCGCCGCGCAGGAAGGCGATGAAGCGTCCGTCGGGCGAGAAGACGGGACTCATCTCGCGCTCCGGATCGGTCGTCAGACGCAGAGCCTCGCCCGCCCCGGCGATCTTGATGTAGATGTCGAAGTTGTTTGGCTCGCCTGTCGCCGCGAAAGCGACCTGCCTGCCGTCCGGCGAGAAGGCGACGCTGCGCTCGACGCCGGGATCGCTCGTCAGAGGCGTGACCTTGACCGGCCCCGACGGCTGAACGGATCGACTCCCGCCGAAATACTTGTACAGCCCGAACGCAGCGACCGCCACGACGACGGCACACAGCGCCAGCGCGACGAGCGCACCGCGACCGTACCTCTTATTTTTACTTGCCAGATTCTCCGCGCTTGAGACTGTGGTCGTCGCCGCTGCCGCCTCGTTCGTGCGCGCTGTCAATGTCGCCGGGCTCATGGTCGTCGGCGTCGGTGCGATGATCGTGTCCGCGCCTGAAGACTGCGAGCCTCCACTGCCGAGGCTCGACGGATCGAGCGCGAGCGAGCGGTCGAGGTGCGCGCCCGCGTCGAGTCGCCCTTTCAGACGGCGCAGCTTGGCGAGCATCTGCTTGCTCGTCTGAAAGCGCGCGTCCAGGTCTTTCGCGAGCGCGTCGGAGACGATCTCCTGCAAGGCTTCGGGCGCATCCGGCATGAAGCGCGCGAGCGGCGGCGGCTCTTCATCAAGGATCGCGACGATGGTGTGACTCAGAGACTTGCCCGCGAACGGCACGCGACCCGCGAGCATCTCGTAGAGCACGACGCCAAGCGACCAGATGTCCGTGCGCGCGTCCGTCTCTTTGCCGCTCGCCTGCTCCGGCGACATATAAGCGACCGTGCCCATGACCGAGCCCGGATCGGTATTGACGAGCGCGCGCGTCGCGGCTTGCGTATCAACCGAAGCCGACGGCGCGCCCGTCATCTTCGCGAGACCGAAGTCTAAAACTTTGACGTAGCCGTCGCGCCTGAGCATGACGTTCTCCGGCTTGATGTCGCGGTGCACGATCCCGGCGGCGTGCGCGGCGACGAGCGCCGACGCGATCTGGATCGCCACGTCGAGCACCTCGCCGAGTTTCATCGCGCCGACGCCCATGCGCTCGCGCAAAGTCTCGCCGTCAATCAATTCAGTCGCGAAGAAGCGCACGCCTTCGTCCGTCCGCCCCACGTCGTAAACCGTGACGATGTTAGGGTGGTTCAAGGCGGAGGCGGCTTTCGCTTCCTGTATGAAGCGATTCATGCGCCGCTCGTCGGCGGCGACTTCGGCGTGCAGAAATTTCAGCGCGACTGGGCGGCCCAACTCCGTGTCCATCGCAAGATAGACCTCACCCATCCCGCCCTCGCCGAGCGGCGATCTGATTTCGTAACGACCGAGTTTGGTTCCGACGTGAAGAGACATGAGCGTTGCTTAAACTTCCAGAAGACAATCCCGACTGCGATGCTTCTGACTGTCATCTTACCCGGCGCACCCTTGTGTTTTGAGGCGACGGACGTGAAGCTCATTTTATCCTTAAGGCATTGTATTCCACGCCGG
>JBJMGS010000312.1:0-11015 GCA_045807785.1 Pyrinomonadaceae bacterium | reverse complement strand
GAGGCGCGCGCGCGTTTGACCGAGCGGATTCGCGACGGGCGATCCCTCGCCGTCCTTTAACGCGAGACCGAGATCGCGCCGCACTTCGCTCTCGTCTTTGACGAGCGTCATGCGCCGCTGGCTCGCCGTCTCGCTCACGCCGCGCACGAGTTTCGCCTCGACGCCCATCTGCATCGGCAGCGTCCAGCCCGCCACGTCGTAAGGTCTTTCAGCCGCGCCGTTCGCCGTGCGCCGGTCTGGATAAACCTGCGGCTCGAACAGGGCGAGCACGTTCGCGCGGTAAGGTTGCGCGAGCGGGACGAAGTAGCTGCCCGCCGGAATCTCGTGCGCCGCGCCCTCGGAGACGGTCTCCATCTCGGTCACTTCGCGCGCCGCCGTCGCGGGTCTCGTCTCGCGCGGCGCGGCCTGATCGCCGCCCGTGTCGCCTTCCGCCCCGCGCGCCCTTGCGTCCTCGCGCACCGTCTTCCTGACGACGCGCTGCGTCGCCGTCTCGCCGTGCAGCTCTCGTTCGAGCCGATAGACTTCGACGCCCTGCGCGACGAGCGCGCCGATCATCTTCGCGACCGATTCGTCGCGCCCCTGACCGGGCGGGACGATGTAACCGAGCGGTGCGCCCTTTTCTTTCGCCGCGTCGAGCGCGTCGCGACCGAGTTCGTAGAAGTTGCGCAAATACCTCGCGCGGTACTTCGCCACCAGCGAGAGCACGGCGCGCGTCGAGATCAGCTCCATCCGCATGATGTCGCGCGCGCGCCAAGTGCCGCCCGGCCAGGGGTCTGGGAAGTTCGTCTGCGGCGTCGCCGGGAGCGCAGAGTCCATGCCTCGCGTCGAGGCGCGGGCGAGTTGTTCGCGCGTCACGTTGATCGGAGTCATCAGACGCGCCGACGCGGCTTCGGTGAGGATGCCGACCGAGTTGTGAAAGTAGGGCGCGGTGCGAAAGCCGCCGTGCCACCAGGTGTCGTAGAGCGCGTTCGTGACGACGCCCTGCACTCCGGCAGCCTCTTCGTCCGCCGCGATCTTGTGTCCGATGAGCCCGACTTCGCGCAAAAGAAGCGGCGCGATGTGTGGATTGGGCGGATCGAAGAAGGGCGGGACGAAGAAGCGCGAACTGGTCGTGCCCTGCTGGTGCACGTCGTAAACGATCTGGGGATACCACTCCTTCCACATGAGGCGCGTCAGCTCCTGCGTCTCTTTCAGGTTCAGCATGAACCAGTCGCGGTTGTCGTCGTGCCCTGCGTAGTGGTGGTAGATCTCCGGCGGCTCCGTGCCCTCGTAGGTCGTGCCGAGAGTTTTGCGATACCAGTCGGCGACGATCTGCACGCCGTCGGGGTTCGCCGAAGGGACGAGCAACAGGATCGTGTTCTGCAAAATCTCGCGCGTCTCTTCGTCCTGCGCCGAGGCGAGGTCGTAAGCCAACTGCATGGACATCTGCGAGGCGACGATCTCGGTCGAGTGGATCGAGCAGGAGATGACGACGACCGACTTGCCCTCGCGCACCAGACGCTCGCGCTCCGCGTCATTCGCGACGAGGCGCGGGTCTGCCAGCCGCTTTTGGATGTCTTGGTACTTCGCGAGATTCCGTATATTCTCAGGCGCGCTGATGAAGGCGACGATCATCGGGCGACCGAGCGTCGTCTCGCCGATGGTTTGCACTTGCACGCGGTCGCTCGCCGCGTCGAGGCGCGCGAAGTATTTCGTGATCTGCGACCAGTCGGCGATGGTACGGTCGTCGCCGGGCGTGAAGCCGAGCACCGACTGCGGCGTGGGCGGCCCGACCAGAGTCACCACGCGAGAGTCAGGCGAAGTGACTGAGCCGGCTGTCGGCTTCTGACGCTTCTGCGCGTGTGCGGAATTGACGGCGGCGTGCGGCAGCAGCGTGAAGGCGGCGAAGAGTGTGAGTGCTAGTCGGGACAGTTGACGAGGCATGACGATCCTCTTTCAAGAGAATTGATCGAAGAACAGACAGAATTGAGAAGCGGCGGCGCAGAGTCTATCACAGCCGCCAGGCGAGCGAGCGCGGACTTTCCCGCGCGGGAGGTCATACGCACGCCGCTGCCCGAGGTGCGCCCGACGCTCGCGGGCAAGCTCCATCACTGGTGGATACTCTTCGTCGCGGCGCTACTCATGCTCATCATCGGCGCGCCGGTGCTGACCATCGCGGCGCTCGTCGGGCGGCGCGAGTGGGCTTACCCGTGGGCGATCGGGGGCGGGAAGGCCTGGCTCTGGCTGAGCGGGATGCGCGTCGTCGTGCGCGGGAGGGAGCGGCTCGACCCGGCGGCGACCTACATCTTCATCTCGAACCACCGCTCCTACCTCGACACCGCCACGCTCTTCGACTACACGGGGCGGCGCATCGGCTTGCTCGCCAAGAAGGAGCTGCTGAAAGTGCCGATCATGGGCACCGGCATGGGCTTCGTCAACATTCTCGCCATTGACCGCACGAACCGCGAGCGCGCCATCGAGACCGTGCGCGCCGCCACCGAGCGCATCCGCTCCGGCGTCTCCTTCGGCGTCTTCGCAGAGGGCACGCGCGCCCGCCCCGGCGAGATTCTGCCCTTCAAGAAGGGCGCGTTCCACATGGCGATTGACGCGGGCGTGGCGGTCGTCCCCATCGCGATGAAGCACACGGACGTGCTGATGGGCAAGGGGACGGGCCTCGCGCGCCCCGGCACGATTGAAATGGTCATCCTCGCGCCGATTGAGACCGCGGGACTCTCGACCGAACGAGACGAGGACGTGGCGCGTCTGATCGCCGAGACGCGCGGCCTGATCGCGGCGGAGTTGTCGAGCAAGAATGTTTATGAGTGACGATAAGTATCCTTCCAAGCCGCTCAAACTTGATGAGACTGCGGAATCCGTCACGCCTGATCTACCCGCTTTCCTTTCACGCCCTGAAGGGTCGCCCGTTTATCATGGTTTCGGTTTAATCGAAGAGACCGGAACGGACGGCTGGTGCTTCGGAGCTATCACCGAATTTGAAGACCCGAACGGATGCGAGAGCGGCGATAGTTTTGTCATCGCCCCGGACGGCTCCAGGGCGGGAATTGTGTGGGAGGTCGGGACGGGCGAGATTGAGGAGGTGCTCCCGCCGGATGAAGGGCGCTGGGGAGTCTATGCCGTGTGGTTCCCAAGGATCGTAAAGACAGTGGATGATCTAGTGTCTAACTTCCGTCATGTTCTTCCAGAGTTGCAGAAAAAATACGAAGAAGTGAAAGCTCGCCGGAGCAAGGGTTGATAATCACAGCCGTCAGCGCCTTGCAACCGGAGGGCGATCTGTTGCATCATAAGACAGTTACTCCTTCTCTCGCGCATCAACGGTGATGCGCCCCGCGCCTACAGACAGGCGGCGGCGTTCGGATGGTTCGAGAGTAGGCTGATTTCAACTTGGTAGAAGCCGCTCTTCAGATTAGAGCACCCGAACGCGAGCCTTCGCTGTCACCGTTACTTCGAAGCACACTTCGTGTTGGAAGCTTCTCTTGGATACTCCGCAAAGGAGAAGGATACAGACTCATGTCAATCAAACTTTATGTCGGGAACCTCTCGTTCCAGACTTCCAGCGACGATCTGCGCGACCTCTTCGCGCAGGCGGGCACGGTCGAATCGGCGAACGTCGTCGAGGATCGTGACACCGGTCGCTCGCGCGGCTTCGGTTTCGTCGAGATGGCGTCGAAGGAAGAGGGCGAAGCCGCCATCACGCAGTTCAACGGTAAAGAGTTCAACGGACGCAACCTGACCGTCAACGAGGCGCGCCCGCGCGAGGATCGCGGCGGACGTGGCGGCGGCGGTGGCGGCGGACGCGGCGGCTACGGCGGTGGCGGCGGTGGCGGACGTGGCGGCTATGGCGGCGGCGGCGGTGGCAACCGCGGCGGCGGTGGCGGCTACGGTGGCGGTGGCGGTGGCAACCGCGAGCCCCGCTGGTAAGCGCCGGCTGAGGCGCCTAGCGACACTTCACTTCGGAAGCGCCTCCGGTGACGACACTGTTCGCAGCCGGAGGCGCTTTCAAATTTTCACCTGGACAGAAAGAAAGGGCTCTGAACGTAACAGAGTGACAGTCAAGACAGACAACGCAATGCAGAAATTTTCTCAACTAGGGCTCGAGCCCGCGTACCTACGCGGCTGCGAAGCCCTCGGATACACCGAACCGACGCCGATCCAAAGTGCGGCGATTCCCGTGGTGCTCGGCGGCTCAGACCTCATCGGCTGCGCCGAGACCGGCTCGGGGAAGACGGCGGCATTTTTGCTGCCGACCATGCAGCGGCTGAGCAAGACGCCGCGACCGGGCACGCGTGTGCTCGTGCTCGCGCCGACGCGCGAGCTGGTCTCGCAGATCGAAGAGAGCTACCGGCAGCTCGCGCCGAAAGGTAGCCCGCGCTGCGTCGCCGTCATCGGCGGGGCGAGCGTCAACGGGCAGGTTACGGCGCTCAAGCGCGGCGCGGGCGTGGTCGTCGCCACGCCGGGTCGCCTGCTCGACCTGTGCGAGCGCGGCGCTGTTCATCTCTCCGGCATCGAGGTGCTCGTTCTGGACGAAGCCGACCGGATGCTCGACATGGGTTTCCTACCGCAGATTCGCCGCGTGCTGGCGATGCTCCCGGCGAAGAAACAGACACTACTTTTTTCGGCGACGATGTCGTCGTCAATCGAACAGCTCGCGCGCTCGACCATGCACGAGCCGAAGCTCATCGAAGTGAACGTGCGCGGGAAAGCCGCCTCGACGGTCGAGCAGATGGCGTACCCGGTCGCGGCGGAGTCGAAGACGGCGCTGCTGCTCGATCTCTTGGAGCGCGAGCGCGAGTTGGAAACGTTTGAGCGCGTGCTCGTCTTTACGCGCACGCGGCGCGCGGCTGAAAGGCTCTCGCACATCCTCGAAGCGCGCGAGCACAAGGTGAACCGCATTCACGCCGACCGCACGCAGCCGCAGCGCGAAGCCGCGCTCAAAGGCTTCAAGGAAGGGCGCACGCGCGTGCTCGTCGCCACAGACATCGCGGCGCGCGGGCTCGACGTGGATTCCGTCTCGCACGTGATCAACTACGACGTGCCCGAAGAGCCGGAGGCTTACGTCCACCGCATCGGTCGCACGGGACGTGCGGGGAACCCCGGTCGCGCGATCACCCTGGTCGCGCCGGTTGAGGAGCTGTCGATGCGCGCCATCGAGCGCCTGACGGGGCAGCCCGTCGAGCGCGTTGTCGTGCCCGGCTTCGGCGGCACGGCGAGCACACGCCCGACGGGCGCCGCCGCCAAGCCGTTCGCCGCGCTCAAGCGCGCGGGCTCGTCAACCCGCCGGTCGTTCAAACCGCGGCGCGGCAGGTGAGCGGGTTCTAATTCAGGGCGCAGGGGTTTGGACGGGGACTGACATAAGCAGGAGGGATTCGTGGAAAAGCAGACCTATACTGTCGGTGAGCGCGTGGAGAAGTTTTGCGTGAGTTGCGGCGAGGATCGGGGCCACGTCGTGGCGTCGATCACGAAGCGCGGACAAATCTCGCGCGTGAGCTGCCCGCAGTGCGGCACGCGCAGCTCGTTCAAGAGCGGCGCCGCCGCCCCGGCGCGGCGCGCGCAGGCCAAGGCGGGCGCGCCCTACGATCAGGCGCGCACCTACCGCGCCGGTCAGTCGCTGACGCACCCCACGTTCGGCGAAGGCGAGGTGACGGCGGTCATCGAGCCGCAGAAGATCGACGTGCTCTTCCCCGACCGGATGCGGCGGCTCGTCCACGCGCGTGCTCAAAGCTAAACTCAGGGGCAAGCTCAAGGGGAAGCTGGAAGACAAGCTGCGGCGCGGGAAGCTGCGTCTCGGTGGGCGTAAGAGGCGCGCGTCCGTGCGCGCTTTGACGATGGCGGCTGGCGCGCGGCTCACGTTTCGCGCCGAACTGATGCCGGGGCGCGCCGCCGCCGAGCGCACCTTTCAGGTGGCGCGCGTGCTCGCCAGCGGGCGCGTCGAGTTGAAGGGCCTGGGCGGGCAGCACGCCCTGGCGGAGTTTGAGTCGGCTTAAAGTTCGTGTGGGCAACCGAGTCGGCGGGGAGTTTGGCGGGTTCTCTTATGGCTGAGAGCGAAGCGGCGGCAGCCGCGCGAAAGACGGGCATCAACTGGAGCACCGTGATCTTCATGGTGCTCTTTCACGTTCTCGCCGTCGTCGCACTCTTCTTCTGGAGCTGGCAGGCGCTCGCCGCGACCATTGTCTTCTGGTGGGTGTCGGGCAGTCTCGGCATCGGCATGGGATACCACCGTCTGCTCACGCACCGCGGCTACCGCGTGCCGAAGTGGGTCGAATACTTCCTCGCGACCTGCGGCACGCTCGCGCTCGAAGGCAGCCCCGCCCACTGGGTCGCGACACACCGCCTGCACCACATGCACGCCGACGCCGCAGGCGATCCGCACACGCCGCGCGACGGCGGCTGGTGGTCGCACATGGGCTGGATTCTGACCGGCACCGCGCAGCAGCACGACCGCGCCACGCTCGAACGCTACACGCCCGATCTGATGAAGGACGCTTACTACCGCTGGCTCCTGCGCTGGTGGTTCGTCCCGCTCGTCGTCCTCGGCGTCTTGCTCGGCACCTTCGGCGGTCGAAGCGTGTTGTTGTGGGGCGTCTTCCTGCGCGTCACTCTGGGCTTGCACGCGACGTGGCTCGTCAATTCGGCGACGCACATGTGGGGCAGCCAGCGCTTCAAGACGCGAGACGACTCGCGCAACAACTGGTGGGTCGCGCTCCTCACCTTCGGCGAGGGCTGGCACAACAACCACCACGCGCACCCGCGCGCCGCGCGCCATGGTCTCGGCTGGTACGAGATCGACCTGAACTGGTGGGGCATCCGCGCGCTGCAACTGCTGGGACTCGCCGACACGATCAAGCTCGCCCCCGCGCCGCAGTCTCGCGCCGCCGCGCCCGCCGAAGCTGACGACGCGCCGAGCTTAGAGCCGCTGCTCGATTAAACGCCGCCCGCGACCGTTACGCCGCGATCCAATTCAAAGCGACGACGCCCGCCGTTAACGTTTAACGGCGGGCGTCGTCATTTCGTGTCGTGGCGAGCGCGGCTTCGATCTCTTACTTGGCGGGTGGGGCTTCGTAGTCGGAGTAGGTGACGCGGATGCGCAGGCGCACCACTCTGCCGCTCGGCATCACGAGCCGGTCGCTGGCGGTGACGAGCGAGGGCACCCAGTAGCGCCCGTCGTGCTCGCGGTAGTAGTCGAAGGTGGGGAATCTCTCGTTGCCTTCGGGCACGCCATGGCCGCGCGCCTTCACGAGCAAAAAATCCTCGTCGTCGATCCAGACGCGCCCCTGAAAGTATCGATCCTTCGACTTCTTGGGGTCGGGCATCACCTTCGGCGCGACGTCGAAGACGTAAGTGCTGATCTCGTCGATCTTCTCCGTGCCGACGAGCTTGAAGTCGTACTGCGCGAGCTTCGCCGCTTCGAGGACGAAGAGCTGGATGGTGTTGAGGTCTTCGAGGTCGGTCGGCGACGGCGCGAGCGAGGGGATTGGCATCTGCAAGACGCGCTCCTTCTGTCGGCCCTGCTCGTCGAACGAGATGACGGAGACGCGGTGGAACTCGCCCGCCACCTGCCCGCCCATCCCGATGGATTGCACCACGGCGTCGCGGCGGAAGGCATAGCGCGAGAAGGCGCGCTGGAACTCCGTCTCCTTGGAGATGAACTTGGCGACGATCTGGCCCGCGTCCGCCGTGGGCGCGGGCTCGAGTCCTTGCCCGCCCGCCGACACCGCGAGCGCCGCGAGGGCGCACAGCGCCGCCGGGAAAAAGTTGAGCAGGCTTTTTCGTCTCATCAGGCTTGCGGTGAACTTGCCGTGGTTGGTGCTTGTCTCGACGCGCGCCGAGGAGAGCCGAGCGACCCTGTGGGAAAGTTTAAGATGCGGCGGGAGCCGCGCGTGTTGCCAACGTGGCACACAGGTCAGTACCGCCTGCGGTAGCGGGCGGGTCTTGGCTACGTCGAGACCCGCCCGCTACCGCAGGCGGTACTGACTTATTCGACGAACTCGACCTTGACGCGGCGCGGGATGATGCCGCGCTCCGCGCCCTCGTCGAGCAGGCGCTGCACCGCTTCGCGCCCGCGCGCGGTGTAGTCGAGCGTCAGCTCGTTGACCCACATACCGACGAACTTGTCCGCGGTCGCCGTGTCCATGTCGCGCGCGAACTGCATGGCGTAACGAAGCGCGTCCTCGCGATGGTCGAGCGAGTAGCGGATGCTCTCGCGCAGACAGCGCGAGACTTCGCGGATGGTCTCCGCGCCCAGATCGCGCCGGATGACGTTGCCGCCCATCGGCAGCGGCAAGCCGGTCTTGTCGTGCCACCACTCGCCGAGGTCTAAGACCTTGTGCAGCCCCAGCTCCGGGTAGAAGAGCTGCCCCTCGTGAATCAGCAGCCCGGCGTCGGCACGCCCAGCGCGGACGTGATCGATGATCTTGTCGAAGGGCACGACCTCGTACGCGAAGTCGGGGCAGAAGATGCGCAGCGTGAGGAAGGCGCTCGTCAGCTCGCCCGGCACGGCGACTTTGAGTCGCGACATCTCTTCGGGCTTCGCCAACTCGCGCGAGACGACGATGGGGCCGTAGTTGTCGCCGATGGACGCCCCGTGCGGCAGGAGCGCGTACTTGTCGGCGATGTAGGCGTAGGCGTGGAAGCTCACCGCCGTCACGTCATAGACGCCGCGCATCGCCTTCTCGTTCAAGGTCTGGATGTCTTCGAGCACGTGCTCGAAGCGTAAATTTCCGGTGTCGAGCTTGTTCGTCGCGAGCCCATAGAACATGAAAGCGTCGTCCGAGTCGGGCGAGTGCGCGACCGTGATCTTTTGCGTGGACGTGGCAGGCGTGGTCATAAACAGTTCTCAGTTCTCGGTTTTCAGTTCAGCTTCGGACGTTTGGCGGCCGGGTCGCTTCGCGCGCCCGCGCGTCAGCTTAATTGACCGTAATAGACTTTCGCATCGTACTCGATTGTAACGCGCCCGTCTTGCTGGTGCGAGTCGAAGAGGCGGCGGAGCGCGGCGAGCATCGGCTCGTAGCTCGGATGACCCGCCAGCGGGACGTAGGACGAAGAGAGCAGCCGCCCGCGCAAACCCTCGAAGTCAACCGACTGGAAGTTGTCGAAGCGCTGCGACCCGAACCCGCCCGCGAAGAACCGCGCGATGCGCTCTTCCGACACCTGCTCGCAGTTGACCTGCGCGTAATCCGTGCCGAACTCGCGCAAAAGTTTTTCGTAGTCGCGCAGGAAAGGCGTCGCTTCTGTGCGCCGCATGTTCCAGACGAGCGCGACCCAACCGCCCGGCTGCAAGATACGTTGAAATTCTACACGCGCTCGCTCGGCGTCGAACCAGTGGAACGCCTGCCCGGCGGCGACGAGCCCCACGCTCCCGCTTTCGAGAGTCGTCGCTTCGGCGGTGCCCTTGACGCTAGCGAACTGCGGAAACGCGCGCAGCAGTCTCTCCGCCGCCGCGCGCATCCGGTCGTTCGGCTCGACGCCGACGACCGCGTTCCCATTGCGCAAGAACAGCTCCGACAAAAACCCCGTACCCGATCCGATGTCGGCGACTTTCGTCTCGGGCGTCAGCCCCAGCGCGTCACGCAAAAATTCGACGACGCCCACCGGATACCTCGGTCGGTACGCCACATAATTCTCGACGCGGTCGTCGAAGCGGCTCGCTGTTTTAACTTCACTCATCCGTTCACAACTCGTCGCGTCCCGTGTCAAAGCGAAGACCAGAGCACGGCGACTCCGACCGACGTGAAGACGAGCCCGAGAAAGCCGACGATGGCGGGTGCGAGGTAGAGGCGCACGGGCGACGCGAGCCGCGCGCGGCTGTGATCCTGCCAGTCGTAGAGCACTGCCACGCGGTCGCCGACGCTGTAGCCCGCAGGGCGGCTCGAAACCGGATCGTTAAACTCTATCTCGCGCCCGTCGTTCGCCGTGAAGCTGATGACGGGCGAGTAGGTCACGCGGCTCCCGTGCATGTGCGAGGTGAGGCTGATGACCGTCCCTTGCGCCCGCAGTGCGCCCGCGACGAAGCGCCTGACCCTGACGAAGAGCATCGCCGCGATCAGGAGCAGGAATAAGCCGACGCCGGGCATGATGAGAAGTGTGTGCTTACCGCTCATGTGCGCCCCCGCGTCGCGCGCCGCCTTAAGCTGCCGACAATTCCGCGACCGGGTGGTAGAGCGTGTCGCGCTCGACCGCTTCGAAGCCGGCGTCGGCGATGAGCGCGGCGATCTCGTGCTTGCTCATCTTCACTTCGCCGCCCGACTCGACCGAGTAGCTTTCGGTCAACTCGCCGCCTTCGGTGATCGTGCCGTCGAGATCGTTCGCGCCGTAGTGGAGCGCGACCTGCGCGAGCCGTTTGCCGAGCATCACCCAGTAGGCTTTGATGTGCGGGAAGTTGTCGAGCATGAGGCGCGCGACCGCCATCGTCTTCAGGGAATCCACGCCCGAAGGCCCCGGACGGTCGGCGAGTTTCGTCCCCGGCGGGTAGAAGGCGAGCGGGATGAAGCACTGGAAGCCGCCCGACAAATCCTGCTGCTCGCGCAACTGGATAAAGTGATCGACGCGATCCTCGACGGACTCGACATGACCGTAGAGCATCGTTGCGTTCGTCTTCAAACCCGCCGCGTGGACTTTACCCGCGAGCGAGAGCCAGCGCGCGGCGTCCGTCTTATGCGCGCAGATTGCGGAGCGCGTCGGCTCGCGGAAAATCTCTGCGCCGCCGCCGGGGCACGAGTCCATCCCGGCATCCTTGAGCTGCGTGATCACTTCCTCGTCCGACATCTTGTAGAAGCCCGCCATGTGGTCGAGCTCGACCATCGTGAATGCCTTCAGGTGCAGGCGCGCGTACGCGCGCTTCAAATTCGACAGCAGGTCTGTGTAATAGCTGAACGGCAGCTTCGTGTTCAGACCGCCGACGATGTGTAGCTCGGTCGCGCCCTCGCCCACAGCTTCGCCCGCGATCTTCAAAGCCGCTTCGACGTTGTGCGTGTAGGCGTCCGCCTGGCGCGGCGTGCGGTAGAAGCCGCAGAACTTGCAGT
>JBJMGS010000311.1:0-9907 GCA_045807785.1 Pyrinomonadaceae bacterium | reverse complement strand
GCGGGCGAAGAGGTGCACCGCTACGACGCGCGCGGCAACCTCTCGGAAACGGTCGTGCGCGACGCGCGCGGCGCGACGCTCAGCCGAACCGTCTATGAGTACGAGTTCGACGAGTTCGGCAACTGGGTGAAGCAGACCGCCTCGGTCGCCGTCTTGAACGCGGGCAAGTCCGGCTTCGAGCCGGTCGAGATCACGAACCGGCGGATCACCTATTACCAGACTGGCGCGGGCACGAAAACCATCGGTGCGAAAACTTCGGGCAGCCCAGTCGCCGTTGACGACTCCGTGCCGACGACGAACGAGGAGCGGCGCGGGGCTCACGCCGATGCGGAGAGCGCGCGGCAGGCTTTGCACGCCGACGGCGAGAGAGCGAGCGCGACTCCGCGCGTTGATGCGGACGCGCGACGGACGGCTGCGCCCGCCGACGCCGAGGCGCGGCGCACGTACACGCGCGGGGGCGCGACGAGCCAGCGCGCCGGTTCAAGTGGCGCGGGCGCACAGACGCGCGAGGTGAAGGTCGGCACGCTCAACGACCGCGCCACGTCGCTCCCCAGGCCAGCCTTCCCCGTCATGGGGAAGCGTCTGGCAGAGCCGGTCACGGTATCAGTCGAAGTCGTCGTCGATCAGACGGGGCGCGTCGTCGAGGCGAAGGCGCAGAACGGGCCACTGGCGCTGCGCGAGTCGGCGGAGGCAGCCGCGCGGCGCGCCACCTTCTTCCCCTTCTACGAAGAGGGCCGACCGGTGAGGGCGCGCGGGTGGCTCAATTTCGGTTTTCTTTTCGAGCCGTGAGTCGCGGCGGAGAATGTTTTCATCAATCGAGTCTGACGGCTTGAAATCATAGATCGTGCGGGGAAGCGGAAATTGGAAAACGTAGAGCGCGCGCAGTTCGTGGTCTTAACCGGGCATCTGGACGACCGCCCACTGCCGGACATCATCAGGACGCTGCGCGTGCAGCGCAAGTCGGGCCGCTTGCAGGTCGAGTACCCGGACGCGCCCGCGGCCTTCTTCTTCGAGGACGGACAACTCATTGACGCGCAGATGGGAACTTTGCGCGGCGTCGAGGCGATCTACGCGGCGCTCGCCCTGCGCGGCGCGTCGTTTAACTTCAACCCGCTCGTGCGCCCGCCCGAGCGCAGCATCGACCGGCAGGGGCAGAAGTTCATCAGCGATCTGGTCGAAGTCCCCCGGCGCGAAAACCTCTCCGAGTTGAGAGTCGCGGGCAGCGAGTTGCGCGCGGCTCCAACGCCCGCGCCGCAGTTGCAGCCCGCGACCGCTGCGCTCCCGCCGGCGCCGCAGACCGCGCTGGTTCGGCTGGAGCCTTCGGCGGCGGCTGAGTTGACCGCGCCACTGGAGATGCGCCTGACGGCGGTCGAGGCGGCCATCGCACACGCCTCGCGCCGCTTCTCGCGCGAGCGACTGATCTACGCCGTCGTGATCAGCTTCCTCGTCGGGCTGACGGCGGCGACGGCGCTGCAAGCCATCTACAGCCCGCTCCCCGTCGGGCGCGCGCCGACAAGCGAAGTAGCCACTAGCACGAAACCCGAAACGATGACGGTGGGCGGCGCGACCGCGACGACGAATGGCGCGAACGGCGCGAACGCCGCGCCGGGTGCGGGCGCCGCGCAAGTGGGCGAGACGACGGTCGCGCCCGCGCGCGTCGCGACGCAAACCGCGTCGGCGCTCAAGCGCGAGCGGTCTACGGCGGCGAGACAGGCGACCGCGCAGAACGAGGCGCAGCGTGTGACGCGCAAAGACGCCGCCGCGCCCGCCGGAGAGGGCTACGTCGTCAACGTCTTGATGCAGGTGAAGGGCGGGCGTGTGACGGAGGCGCGCGTCCTTAATCCGCGCGCGGGCGCGGGCGCTTACGAGGCGCTCGCCCTGCGGATGGCGAGGCAGCGCCGCTACCCAGACAACTTCACCGGCGGCGACACGCTCAAGATCAGAGTCAAGCCTTAGTTCTCCCGACTGTCAGTCTTGTCTGGAAGCCTGAGTTGATCAAACCCGCGGCGAAGAGTTCGCCTGACAACGAGCCGGCGGAAGGCGACGCGAGATGCTTTTCATCCAGAGTAATAATCTGGCGCTCTCCCTGAACGAGGTCGAACGGCTCCGCCTGCTCGGCGCGCTTGCCGCACGCGGGCACGCGCCGCTCGTGCGCTCGACGCGCCGCCGCACGTTCGCGCTGCTCGCGCCGGGCGGCGTTGACGACGCGGCGGGCGACGCGTTCGCCGACGAGTTCGAGAAACTGTGTGCGGCGAATCCAGATTCACGCAGGCAGGGCGCGGCCTACACGCCGGGCGAGTTGTTCTGCGCGAACGACTGCGTCTTCTTCGTCACCTTCGGCGCGGGCGCGGCTGAAGGCCTGACCGCTGGCGTCGTCTATAGCGTCGAGACGGCGGAGCCGCTCGCGCGCCTCGAACGCTTCTGCCGCGACGTGCGCGAGTCGCTCGTCAAGCTCAAACGAGGCGGCGTCAGGCGGGGTGACAACGACGCGCACGGCGCCGAGAAGAATGAAGCGGGCGCGGCGGCGAACGGCGCAACGAACGCGACTGATGCGACCAGCGCGACGGACACAACGGACACGACTGGCGCGACGGGCGCGAGCGAAGAGCATGACGCGCTGCCCGTCTGGAAGGCGCGCGCCTCGGCTTCGTCGCGCGGGCTGGCGCGCTTCATCGCCATCCAGCCGACGGACTTCGCCGTCGCCGCGCGCTGCAAAGGCGGCGCGCGCGCATTCTCGCGCGCCACCGAGTTGATGGAGAACCACGCGGTGCGCCTCTTTCTGCGCCGCGTGCAGGAGCTGCGGCGCGAGGGCTACACGCCGCGCAGGTTGTTGGCGGAGGCAGGCGCGGCGGGCAATGTTTCGGTCGAGCGGATGTTGGACGCGGGGCTGCTCGAACGGGAACTGCGCGTGAGCTGCCGCAAGTCTGGTCACGCCCTCTTCGATCTGCCGTCGCCCGACTCGCTCGCGGCGATCACGATCAGCCGCGCGAAGTGCAGCCTGTGCGCCGCGCCGGTCGCGGACGAAGTGGTCGAGGAGGCGATCAACCCGACGTGGCTCGCCGTCACCCTGCTCGAAGACGGGACGTGGCTGAGCAACCGCGTCTATAAAATGATCCGCGCGCTCGGCGTGCCCGACAGCGAGATCGCCACCGGCCCTGCTTCGCCGCACGGCGAGTCTTACATCGCGGCGGAGGTCTGCGGCAACTCGTTCCTCTTCGTCACGCGCGACGGCGAACTGACCCCTGCGTTCGCGCGCCGCGTCGTCGAGACGGTCGCCGAGACCGAGGCGACGCACCTCGTCGTCGTCACGACCGGCGGCGTCGAGGAAGAGGGCCGGCTCCGGCTCTACGAGTATGCCTGGCGGCGCGCGCGTGACGGAGAGGATTTGGACATCTCGCTCGCCGAAGGGATCGACGCGGCGCGCGCAGAGATCGAGCGTGCCTTCGAGCGCGCCGTCCACCGCGAACTCGCGCGTCGCCTCTTCACGCTCGACGCCGCGCTCGGCCTGGGCGCGAGCAGTTTCGTGCTCGACTGGTTCAAACTGGCGGGCGCGCAGGGCAGGCAGACGCGCGCCCTCATGCCGCTCTTCACCGAATTCGATCAGCGCGTCGCTTCCTGACGCAGCATTAAGAACACCAGACGTTCACCACAGACGCGCAGAGGACGCGGCGCACCCGTGCGCGCCTTCGCACATGATCTTTCTCCCGGCGAGTTGTTAAAGGTTGGGCAGCGAGGGTGGGGTGCGGAGACTATTTCTTCACTTCGTAGGAGCGAAGCGTCGGCGCTCCCGTGAAGAGTTGGCTAATGTGTCCGGCCAGCTTGCCGTAGGTGCCGGAAGAGTCGTAAGCGTCGGCGCTCTCGCGGCTCTTCCACATGGTGAGCGAGTGCCATTCGCCCTGACCGTCCGCGGGTTCGAGCAGCATCGCGTCTATGTTCCCCGGCTGCGACTTGATGGTGGGCATGAAGTGTTCGTGATACGTCTTTCTCAGATCGTCCGCCCTGTCGGGCTGCGGCGTGAAGGACGTCAGTCTGATCCACATAAAGTTGTTCGCTCCTTTTTCGACGAGACGTGCGCGAGGCTTAACCGTGAGGCTTGCAATATCACACGTGCGCGCAGCTTCGCAATTCCCACCCGGCGCGAGGCACGTCAGGGGCGCAGCACGCTCGACAAGACGTTGTTCGCCACGTGCAACCCGACACCCGCCCACAGAGAATTAGTTTCTTTGACCAGATAGCCGAGCAGGCAAGCTAGCAGGAAGACGCCGAGGCAGTCGAACGCGACCGCGCGCTGAAAGCCTCTCGTCCACAGCCAGTTCGGCAGGTGGATGGCAACGAACAGAAGCGCGGTCGCGAGATTCGCCGCGCGGAAGCCGACACCCTCGCGCAGTTTGTTCAGGATGAAGCCCCGGAACAGAATCTCCTCGCTCAGTGAAGAGATCGACGTGGACGCGAGCGCCACGCCGCTCACGCTGAGCGACACCTGCCGCCCCTGCCCGTACACGCCGAACAGACACGTCGCCGCGAGGTAGAGCACGGCGGCGGCGAAGGCGAAGGGCAGCTTCGATCCTTCGGGGCGCGTGGTGAGTTTCAGGTAGCGGAGCGGGTCTCGGCGATCAACTTTCAGCAGATAGACGAACGCGGGCACGACCCAGACGGCGAACTTGACGACGTTGGAATAGACGCTGCGCCACAGGTCTGACCCGATGCGCGTGTCGAAGCGGTAGAGGACAGTTGCGCGCAGCGTCCACACCGCGAAGAAGAGCGCGACGTAGATCAGCGTCGGCGCCAAAGAGCTGCGCGACTGGCGCGCCGGAGATTCGTGCGCCGTGTCCATCACGTCTTAGTGTTGCCGCTCGTTCTTGTAAACCGTGCCCTCTTTCATGACGAAGAAGACGCGCTCGGTCTGTCGAATGTCTTGCATGGGATCGCCGGGGACGGCGACGATGTCGGCGAGCTTGCCCGTCTCAATCGAGCCGAGGCGGTCGGAGACGCCGAGCAGATCGGCATCAACGCTCGTGCCCGCTTTGAGCGCATCCACGGGGCGCATCCCGAGCGAGACCATGAGGCGGAACTCTCCCGCGTTGCGTCCGTGCGGATAGACGGCAGCGTCCGTGCCAAGACCGATCTTGACGTGCTTGGCGAGCGCGTTGCGAAACATCGTGTCGCGGGCGGCCATCGCCGCGCGTGCCTTCTGCTCGACGAGCGGCGGCAGGTAGAGCCCCTTGTCCAGACGCTCGCGCAAGCCCTCGGTCGCCATCAAGGTGGGCACGAGATACGTCCCGCGCTCGCGCATCATGTTCAAACCTTCGTCGTCGAGAAACGTGCCGTGCTCGATGGAGTCGATGCCGGCGCGGATGGCGCGCTTCGCCCCTTCGGCCCCGTGCGCGTGCGCGGCGGTCTTACGTTTAAGCGCGTGCGCCTCATCGACGAGCGCGTCTAATTCGGCTTGCGTCATCTGCGGCGAACTCACGTCGTCGGTCAGCGAGAGCACGCCGCCCGTGGCGCAGACCTTGATCACGTCGGCCCCGCGCTTGACGTTCAGGCGCACGGCGGCGCGCGCCTGGTCTGGACTGTCGGCGACGGCGTCCATCACGCCGCTCTCGCGCGTGAAGAGGTCTGGGCGGTATCCGGCGGTCGGGTCGCAGTGGCCGCCCGTCGCGCCGATGGCACGCACGGCGGTGAACATACGTGGGCCGACGACGGTGCCGTCGTTGATCGCGTTGCGCAAGCCGATGTCTATGAGATCGTCCGCGCCGACGTTGCGGACGGTCGTGAAGCCAGCCATCAAGGTCTTACGCGCGAAGACGGTCGCGTCGAGCGCGCGCTCGGCGACGGTCTTCTTGAGGTTGTCCAACTCGTCCTGCTTCCAGTCGTCGGAAGACTCTTCCGTCAGATGCGTGTGCGCGTCAATGAAGCCGGGCAGGATCGTCGCGTCGCCGAGGTCAATCACTTCCGCGCCCGTCGGCACTTGTGCGCTTGAGCCGACCGACTGAATCCTGCCGCCGACGATGACGACAACCGCCGGGCTGATCAGACGTTCGCTCTTACCGTCGAACATCCGCGCGGCCTTGACGACGAGGGTTCTCGGCTTCTGCTTTTCGGTCGGCGCTTGCGCGAAAGAGTGTGAAGCGGCGACGAACAGCACGAGCGCGAGTGCAAGCGCGAACGCGAGCGCGCAGAGTTTTTTCATGTCAGTTCTCCGTTGAAGTGTCGGGGCGTTGAAAGGCTGATGACCACGGGGCGAACTTTTCAGGCGTCGCGCTGTGTTTCCTTCGCCTCCTCATGCCAGCAGCGCACACACCAGCGTCGGCGCGCGGCGCGCTCTTCGAGTGGGAAGGCGGCGGCAGTGGGCAGGCGGCGCACGATCTCGCGCTCCTCGTCCGACAGCTCGCGCCACGCGCGCAAGTGCGTGGCGCCGCAGCGCGGGCAAGTGTCTCGACTCATTTCGTTCGGCATCGCGGTTTGGGAAACGCGGCGCGGGCGCGGTAATATCGCGTCTGATTTAGCACACTCTCCGCCAAATAAGAAAGTTCGCACGCACGATGATCAAGCACGCCCGCCGCATCATTCTCGTCGCACTTTGCCTCGCCGCGCTCCCGAGTCTCGCCCACGCGCAGCGCGACGATTCCAAGTTCGACTTCTACGCGCGCGGCCCCTACCGCGAGAGTGTCCCGCGACCGCAGGCCGTGACGCACTTCGACGTGGGCGCGTTTCACACGAACTACGCGACGATGGAGCGCTGGCTCGACCGCGTGGCGCAAGCCGCACAGGATCGCGTGCGCGTCACAGACATCGGCGAGACGAACGAGCACCGCATGATGCACGTCGTCGTCCTGAGCGCGCCGGAGAACCTGCGGCGGATTGACGAGATCAAGGCGAACATCAAACGCCTCTCCGACCCGCGCGGACTGTCGGCTGCCGAAGCGAAGCGCATCACGGACGCGACGCCCGTCGTCGTGTGGCTCGCCTACACGATCCACGGCAACGAGTCGGCGTCGTTCGAGGCGATGATGCAGGTCGTCTATCAGCTCGCCGCGTCGGACGAGCCCGCGACGCTCGACATCCTGAAGAACACGGTCGTCCTCGTCGTGCCGGGCGAAAACCCGGACGGGCACGAGCGATTCGTGACGTGGTACAACTCCATCGCGTCGGGCGACGCGAACCCTCTGGCGGTCGAGCATCGCGAGCCGTGGTCGGTTTATGGGAGACTGAACCATTATCGCTTCGATCTCAACCGCGACAACCTCATCGCCACGCAAGTTGAGAACCGCAACTTACAGCGCGCGTACCTCAACTGGAACCCGCAGGTCTCGGTCGATCACCACGGCCAGCCTTCGCAGTTCTTCTTCCCGCCCGCCGCGCTCCCTGTGAATCCCAACTTGCCGCAGGCTTCGACCGCGCGCTGGCTCGCGGAGTTCGGTCGCGCCAACTCCGCGCAGTTCGATCAGCGCAACTGGGATTATTACGTGCGCGACGTTTACGATCTTTTTTATCCAGGCTACTGGGACTCCTGGCCGGCGCTGAACGGCGCGACGGGGATGACCTACGAGACGGACGGCGGCGGCACAAAGGGCTACAACTGGCGGCGCGACGACGACACCATCGTGACCCTGCGCTCCGGCATTGCCAAACATTTCATCGCCAGTTTGACGACGCTCGAAACCGCCGCACGCAACCGCGCCGCGCGGCTTCAGGACTACTACGAGTTCCGGCGCAGCGCGACGGAAGAGGGCGCGAAGGAACAACTCAAACGCTTCGTCATCGTGCCCGGCAGCGATCCCGGTCGCGCCGCCGAGTTGGTTGACGCGCTCGTGCGCGCAGGTATCGCGGTCGGCGTCGCGCGCGAAGGTTTCAACTCGCAGAGCGCGCACGCATATTTCGGCGCGACTACTGCCGCGGCGCACAGCTTCCCGGCGGGCTCTTACGTCGTCGATCTCGCGCAGCCGCAGAAGCGACTCGCGAAGGCTCTGTTGGAGCAGAACACTTTGCAAGACGACGCGTTCATGCGCGAGCAGCTTGCGCGGTTCGCGCGCAACCAGCGCCGAGGCGAGGGCACGTCGAAAGAGGACTACGGCTTCTACGACATGACCGCGTGGTCTCTGCCGCTCGCCTTCGGCGTCGAGGCTTACTGGACGGAGGACGCCGCGCCGCTTGGTGGCGTAGTGCCTGCAACCTCGTTTAACTTGCCTCTGCCTCGTTCATCCCGTGAGCTTCGCCAAGTTTATAAAGACTGGCTCACTGGTGATGTAAGCGTGATGCTCGGTGCGGACGAGGTTAAGAATGCTCAAGCTCAAGCGACGTCTGATCAGGCTGACATCCAGTCTCGTCCGCGCGGCGGCGGTGTTTCGGGTCGCGCGTCGGTCGCGTACCTGATTCCTTACGAGCGCAACGGCGCGGCGTCGCTCGCGTACCGTCTGATGCGTGAGGGCTTCAAGCTCGCCGTCGCGCAGCGCACCTTGAGCGCGGGCGGGCGCACTTGGACGCGCGGCACGCTGGTCGTGCGCGTCTCGCGTAACCCTGAGGCTTTGCATGACCGTATTGCACAACTCGCGCGCGAGACAGGCGTCGAAGTCTTCGCCGTCAATTCGGGTTTCGCGGAGTCGGGCGATACGGTGATCGGATCGGAGGCGGTCGTCTCGCTCAAGCGTCCGCGCATCATCGTCGTCGCGGACGAGTCTGTCAGTCAGACGGGCTACGGCTGGATGTGGTGGACGTTCGACCGCTACGGCGTGGACTTCACGCCGATGACGATCTCGAACCTGAAGCGCGCGAACCTCGACGAGTACAACGTCATCATCATGCCGGACGGCTCGGCGGGCGGCTATTCGGGCGCACTCGGCAAGTCGGGCACGGATGCCCTGCGCGCGTGGGTGCAGCGCGGCGGCACGCTCGTCTGCATCAAGGGCGCTGCCGTCTTCGCCGCGCTCAAGGACGTGAACTTAACTTCGTCTCGTCTCGTCGGGAGCGCCGACGACACGCAGGTGGCGGCCTCCACTGGGAAGCCGTCTAGCGACGAAGATGACGACGACGAAGGAGGCCGGTCGAAGGCGCAGGTCTCGCCGACGCCGACGCCACAGCCTTCGCCGCAGGAGACGGCGCAGGAGCAGAAACTCGCCGCGCGCAAAGGGCGCAGGCAGCAGACGCAGACGGCGGTCGAGCAGCAGCGCGAAGTGCAGGACAAGACGGAGAAGCTGGAAGGCGCGCCGCCAGATCTGCCGCCCATCGCATCGCCCTCGGCGCACCCGGAGCGCGTGCCCGAAGCCGTCCCCGGCGCGGTCTTTCTCGCCACCGTGGATCGCTCGACGCCGCTCACATACGGCTACGAAGACGCGCGCCTCCCCGTGCTGATCGACTCGGGGTACTTCTTCCGACCGTCGAAGGAGGGCACGAACGCCATCGTCTTCACGACCGAGCGCAATCAGCCGCTGCGCGTCGCGGGCTTCATCTGGCCCGGCAACACCGAGCGCCTGCTGCGCAACACGGCTTACGTGATTGACGAGCCGACGGGGCGCGGCCACGTCGTCCTTTTCGCCGAAGACCCGAACTACCGCGGCATCTGGCGCGCGACGACGCGGCTCTTCTTTAATTCGTTCTTGTTCACGTCAACGTTCTAAAGAAAGGATGAATGCGGAATGATGAATGATGAACGGAAAGCGAAAGTTTCTGATTTAACATTCATCACTCCGCATTCATCCTTCATCATTTCGAGGTGAGTAGTGTTTCAAGTCAAAGCGGGTTTCGACGAGCAGTTGGAGATGAAGACGACGGTGGAGCGGGCGCGCGAGTTCTTTGCGGACTTGCGCAACTTCGCCGAGCTGATGCCGGGCGTGGAGAGCATCCGGCAGGAGGCCGGGGGCATCGCGCGCTGGTTCATCCGCGCGGAGGTTCCCGTCATCGGCGCGGTCAG
>JBJMGS010000310.1:0-1503 GCA_045807785.1 Pyrinomonadaceae bacterium | reverse complement strand
TCGAGCGCCCACCGCGCGACCTCCTCGGTGTAGAGCACACGGGCGCTGCGCGCGTCGCGGAGGCGACTCGGCTCGAAGCCCTCACGCGGCTCGAAGCGCTCGCTCAGCAGCTTCGCCTCGCGCATGCGGTCGAGGCGGAAGCTCCGTTCGCCGTCGCGCGTCCGGTCCCACGTGTGCACCGTCCAGTTCGGCAGCTCGCGCTCGAGAACGTACGGCTCCACCACGCGCGTCGACGACGTCTCCTCGCCTTCCTTCTGATACACGACCTCGACCAGCCGGCGGCTGCGGATCGCGGTCGTGAACGTCGACACGAAGTTCTCCTCCGAGTCGTCCGCGTGCGGCTCCGGCGTCTGTACGAGCTCGAACTGGCCGAACGTCTCCTCGAGCTTCTTGCGCACGCGCTCGAGCGGCGTGTGCGCCTCCGCCGCGATCATCGGTCCGACGTACTCGAGCGCGAGCCGTATCGCCCGCGCCTCGAGCGGCGTCAACCGCGGCGCGGCGCGGAAGGTCTCGCCGTACAGCTCCTTGTCGACGTGAACCTCGCCGTCGCTGAGCTCGGCGTAGACCGTGTAACAGCCGCCGCCGAAGTTCACGAGGTTGAGCAGCGAGAGGTGATCTTCGAGCTCCTCGGGCGGAATGCGGAAGCGCTCGCTCAGATCGCCGGCGAGGATCGTCGCCTCGCGGCCTTCGCCGCAGCGCGCCAGCAGGTAAGCGAGCAGTGCCTGTAGGACGGCGAACCGCTCCGGAGGCACCGGTCCGGCTGTCCGCTCCGCGCCGTCATCTGCCGCCCGCGCCGGCGCGTCCTTCGCAAGCACCGGCGGCTCGCCCCGGTGCGCCTCCTGCACGGCGCGGAGCGCGCGCGCGACCTCGCGCCGAAGCGCCGGCGGCTCGACCGGCACGGCGCGCCCGTCCTGGCGCAGCACCCACGACGCGAGCAGTGGGATGGACGAGTACTCCGTGACGAACACGTCGTCCTCGAGCCGACCGGTCTGGCCGTACGCACGCTCGACCCACCACGCGGTGTCGCTGGTGACCTCGACGCGCGCCTCGCCGGCGATGTCGCCGATCTGCCACGGCGGCCGCCCGCGGTACTCGTCGATGTCGAAATCCGTCGGTGTACGGAAGTCGCGCTCGCGCCGCGTGGCGAAGCGGATGTCGCCACGGACGCGCGAGACCCGGAACTTCTTCCGCCGCTTGTCGTCGAGATCCTCGCCGACGACATACCAGGTGCCGTTGTCGGTGAGCAGCGCAAGGGGATTGACCGTCCGCTCGGAGAGCGTGTCGCGAGAGATCGAGTAGTACGGAAACTTGATCGTCCGCTGCTTCGAGATTGCGCCCTCGAGCTTCGCGAGCCGACCGGGCATCTCGACCGTGTAATCAGGGTCTCGCACCTCGACCCGAACCGCCGTCTCGGTCGGCAGCTCGCTGAAGCCGGGCCGGCCGAGGGCGAGGTTCTGCAGCGCCAGCCTCAGTGGCTCCGCGTACGCGAACTTGCCCTCGAGC